>NZ_FNAC01000001.1 GCF_900101705.1 Algoriphagus faecimaris
GCAACAGATGTAGAACCTGTTTTCGGAAACCTCAAGTTCAACAAAGGCAGAGGCAGATTCATGCTCAGAGGTAAGGAAAAAGTAGCTATCGAAACTGGTCTGCTGGTCATCGCACACAACTTGGCCAAGATGGTCCGATGAGCCATTTTAAAGCCCGGTTTTTGTCCATTAAGCCGTGGAAATACTGCATAGTAACTCCTTTACCAAAAATCAACACCGAAACCCGAAGTTGAACAGAGGTCAAAAAAATAAAGGCCGAAAATCAGTAAATCGGCCTCTACGCTCTAAAAAAGGCTGCCTTAAACTTTTTAACCAGTTTTGAGACAGCCTCTTTGCATTTATACATTTCTGGGCGAGAAGCCTGTCCCGATGAATGAGCGAAGCGATTGATATCGGGAAGCCCAAGAGGGGGAGCGAAAGCCACTCAGAAATGGGTGGCTTTTTTTTTATTCTTATCCGATTAAATTTCTTTACCCGCTCCTTTCTTTTCCTACAAAAGCTTTACTTTTAATCATTCAGTCCGATTGGAAAATCCTGTAAATGTCTCAATTATGAAAATTGCTCTAGGTTGTATTTTTGCCTTTGCCTTCACCTTTCTTTCCTCTGAAATAAGTATAGCTCAGACTATCCTTGAAACAGAAACAATTTCCGATCTCAACAAAACACCAAATTACGTCTTCGGAGTCAAAGACGAGGATGGCCTCAAAAGCGCCTTGTCGGTATATGATACCTTCATAGAAAACGGAGTAAACATCGAAAATTTTGAAATTGTAGTGAAAGGACCTGTCGTCAGAACGATGGTAGAAGGCTCCGCGCTCGAAAAGTATTTTGATAAATACAATGGGAAAGTCCGGGTTAGCATCTGCAATATAGCCTTGAAAAGACTTGGCGTTTCCCAAGAGCAGCTTTTTTCGGGATTGGATGTAGTAGAGACCTATACGATTCGCATCCTTCAGCTTCAGGCTTTGGGTTATAATTCGATTTCGTATTGAGGGAAAAGCTTAAAAATAGATAGAACTTAACTTAGGGTCGTTTTGGCTGGTACTTTATCAGGAGTTTAATGATTTAACCCTTTTCTCGATTTCCTTTTTCATCAAAGTGCCTTGGTACATGGAGTTGATCTTAGGCATCATTTGTAAAATATCCAGTGCTTCAGGTTTTGGTATTAATCCTGCAGTAACCAATTGATCCCAAATCCAAAAAATACCATGATAAGGGAGGTTCAGTTTGCCTGCAAAGTCACGCACTAGCTTATCGCTGCTAATGACCATGACGCCTCCAAGTTTTTGGGCTAAATATAGAACGGAGCGGTCCTCTTGGGAAAGCCCTCGGGGAAAGGCAATCTTTCCCATTTCCTGAAAGTCATCCTCATGGAGATTGTGTATATGCAGTTTGCCGACGGATTCGCAGGCCTCCAGAATTTGCTGTTGTTCCGGGTAAAGTTCATTGATTACCGCCACAGTCGTATGCAGTTCGAGATCAAGCTGGAAAAATGAAGTGATCATGTCCAACTCTATCAGGTCGATGAAAATACAGGCATCCGTAACCGCTACTCGCATCAGACCACCATATTTTCCTTTCTAAATTCCGCCAGTTTCTGATTCTTCAGTGAGGCTGCTTTGCTCATGGAGATGAAGTCTTCTGCCAAAGCCCGGAAAAGCAATTGGGAAAAGCGATTGGAATGTTCTGCACCTTCATAAGCTACGGGCTCGTTTTTCCGATAACCCAATTGATTAAACATAGCATAAAACTGTCTGAAGTAATTGTCGGAGATCAAGCCAAGATCTTTTGCCCGATAAACCAAGGCCTGCATGGAAATTCCATACTGCTGCTTGATGGCGGCCAATTCATGGAAAGAAAGCCTGCTACGCTTGCCTCCCAACTCGATCCGAAGGCGCTCTTCGGGAATCAGCATCGCAGTGGCAAAGGCATGGCAAAACTTCTCCTTCTCTTTTTCAGGATGATGATTCACCTCCAAAATCAAATGCGCCAGCTCATGCAAAGCGGTAAACCGCTTACGATCAGGGGCATCATTCAGCTTGGCCTTGTTAAGGACGATCAAAGGAATATTTTTCCCATTCACCCAAGTACAAAAGCCATCAAATTCCTCGGTGGACTCTATCTCCAAAACCTTCACATGATGGTCTTCCAACAGCTCGATTACATTGGAAAGTGGACCAGTTCCCAGATCCCAAAATTCACGTAACTTTTCTGCTGCCTTATCAATATCTTCAAAAGACTGAATGAGAACACCACTAAGCGGATTGTCAAAACGAGTTTCAATCCCCAGAATCTGTTCCAATTCCAGATACCTCCCCAATTCGTCCTTGGCAATCTCCACGATTCGGTTTCGCTCCTTTGCAGTAAATAGGCTCAATTTGCCATTTTCCGGAATATCGATTTCCAAAACCTGATCGGAGAAAAAGTAATCCGGTCGTACTACCAAGGCTTCGGACAGAATTCCGATCATCTCGCTGTCGGGAATGACCTTTCCCAACTCGTACTTACTTAGGGACTGCTTGGTGATCCGATTATCGATTTTATCAGCCAAGCCCTGAAGGGAAAGTCCATTCATCAGGCGGGCTGATTTAAGCCGGGAGGCGAGGTAGTTCATGCGAGTTTGAGTTTGATTAGGTCAAATTTTGGTTGACAAAATTACATAATTATATAAAATGTGTCAACTTAATTCAAGGCTAACTTTAACTTAAATTTTGTTACATTTATTTTTATTATTTCTGTAACTCTGTAACTTTGTAACATCATTTTTTAACCAAAGCCATTATGAATCAGGATCAACTCATCGGAAAGAACCTTCAAGCCCTTCGCAAAAAGCTTGGCTTTACACAGGATCAAATTGCAGTGTACTTAGGAATATTGAGAGAAGAAGTCAGCTATTACGAAAATGGTAGCCGTACCATTCCATCCCCTTTGCTAAGTAAGCTGGCCAACCTGTATGGGGTGGATGAGTATGACTTTTTTGAAGAAGATTTGGAGGTGGCAAGTGTCAATCTCGCCTTGGCATTTCGGGCAGATAGTCTGAAGGCCTCCGATCTGGAGCAAATCGCCAAATTCAAAAAGATAGTCCGAAATTACCTAAAAATGAAAACCCTTCTCGCCGATGAGTCCGCTGGTTCTTGAGAAATATGCAGCTCAGTTCCGGGCTGAGAATGGATTCAGCAACAAGGAAAGCATCCATCTCAAAAGCCTGCTACACAAACTTGGAGTCCTCGCAGTATTCAGACCCTTGGAAATGGATGTTTCAGGGATGGCCATCAAGGTAGGTGAGAATAATCGCTTTATGCTGGTGAATACGGCCCGAACGCTTGGTCATCAGCACTTCACGGTTTGTCACGAACTCTATCACCTGTTTATTCAAAAGAATTTTTCATACCATGTCTGCCAGGTAGGCGCCTTTAACAAAAAGGATAAAGAGGAGTACAATGCCGATTCTTTTGCGTCCAAATTTCTTATACCGGAAGACGGAATCAGGGATTTGGCTCCTGATGAGGAATTGGAAAAATCAAAACTAAGCCTCGCAACTGTATTGAAAATCGAGCAATACTTTTCCTGTTCCCGAAGAGCTCTATTGAATAGGCTATATGAGCTGAAATTGATTGATAAATCACAGTCTGAGGAATACAGTCATGGGGTACGGGCCAGTGCCATGAATCACGGGTATTCACAGAAGCTGTATGAGAAAGACAATCAAAGTGAAGTAATCGGGGATTACGGAGACCTAGCGCGAAAACTCTACGAGCGGGACCGTATTTCCGAGTCTCACTATTATGAACTTTTGGAGGATTTAGGTTTGGATTTTTCTAACTTGGGAAGCAATAGGGACGAAAAAGAATGAGAGGCTTATCCTGATCGACGCAGATGTCCTTTCCCACTTTATCTCCGGTGGACAAATCACCCTGCTTCCACATATTTTCCCCTATCCCATCAAGATTCTCGATAAAGTATATGCCGAAATCTCACGCATGCCGGGCAGGAAAACCGAAGTGGACAATTTGCTTAACTTCAAACTGATTGAACAAATCCCTTTTCCGGAAGACCAGCCTGAAATCAAAAAAGAATATCTCCATATTAAAAAGCTTATGTTCAAAGGGGATGGAGAATCCGCCTGTTTGGCTGTAGTCAGGTATTCCAAAGACATCCTAGCCAGCAGCAACCTGAAAGATATTGCCAGCTACTGCAAAATGCATCATATCACTTACCTGACTACGATGGACTTTCTCTGCCAAGCAGTCAAGAACGGCCAACTGACCAAATCAGCTTGCGATAACTTTATTCAGCGGGTACTGAAAGCAGGAAGCAGGCTTCCTGTGAAGAAGTGGGAAGAGTATGAGTGTAGGGAAATTTGAAAAAGTTGGCTTTTTAGGGTAGAAGTATTGAAGAGTTTATTGACCTAAAGTCACCCTAAACTCTAATCCTAAGACTATAGACATCTTCGCCAAAACTTCCCAAGAAGGTTTTTGATCACCTCTGAAAAGCTGGGTTAAGTAGGATACAGAGGTACCAATTTGGTCAGCCAACTCTTTTTTCTTCATTCCTGTCTCCTTCATTTTTTCATCCACTAATCCTAAGAATTGCAGGGCCAAAACACTGGCTTTGATTTCGATGGAATCTTCTTCAGTCATATCCTGAAAGAGATTTCTATATTGGGTTTGAAGTGAGTTTTCCATATCTGTTTTTTTAAAATCCCCCATTACCTCCTCAAATTCCGATTAAGTTCCTCCACCAATCCAAACACTTTGGTAACCGGATTCTGCTGATGGTAAGGGAGGTCTGATCTTTCTTCAAAAAGTATTCGAGCTCGTTCTATGGCTTTCTCTTGTGAAGATTGCTCATGACTTTTCAAAATACCATAAACTTTCTTGCAAAAATCAAAGCGCTTTCCATCTTTCTCATAGTTCAAGTCGAGGCGCTTTCCTAGCTCTTGGTAATAGAAAGTCCGGTGATTTTCAGCATCAGTATACTCGAAATGGAGGTAAAACCACAACTCAAAGGCATCATTAGAATAAGCAACTCGGTATCCCAAACTATTTGCACGCTCAATTGCATTATCAAAATCACTGAATTCAGCTTCTCCTCTCCTGACATCCATATCGAATACGCACCAGACCTCATCTCGAGCTTCATCAGATTGGATCATTTCTGTTGTCTCCACCAATTTAAGTTTGGACTGACCACCTAGATTGACTGCATCGACTCTAACTCCGAGGACTTGAAAGGATTTAAAGTACAATTCCTCGGTTTGGCCTTCGCAGACGATCAGGATGGTCTTATTTATAGGAATTTCCTCCACTCTATAGGCGGTGGGACTGGATTTTCGATTCCATGCTTTATCCTGATCGGTAACCTTGATTGCTCTTGTTTTCTTTGGCATTATTCAAAGTCAGTTAGGGATGAAAAATCTCCCAAAAACGGGATCGCACCATATTTTCCTTGGATATAATTCTTTTCAAAGGATGCATCATTTCGGACACCTTTGATTTCCACTAAGGTATATAAATGGCTCGCGCCATATCGGTCCTTTTCCACAAAGTCGATTTGATCTCGCCTTAATAGATCCGCAGAAAGTAAATTGGTGTCATGTGTTGTGAAAATTAATTGAGCACCCTTGTTTGCGTCGGAATTAAAAAGCTCGATAATTTTCTGAGTCAATAATGGATGGAATCTGGCGTCAAATTCATCAATTACTAAAGTAGTCTTGTTTTTAAGAGCTCGGTAAATAAATGGACTTAACTCAAACATCTTTCTTGTTCCTTCTGACTCCTGAAACCCAAATGAGAAATCACTTTTTCCTCTAGGCATTAAATTTTCGTCAAATTGGGTCCTGCTTGAAATGATCATTTTCCCTTTTTTCAAATCCTCCTTCGACTTTTCATCAACTTCATCTGGAAAATCTTCTCCCTTCAAATCAATTGTAAAAATATCTTCGATACCCAGATCAGCATTTTTCAGGAATTCTAGAATAAACTTCTTTTTGACATTATCACTCAAAGAATCTCCTGCTACGCCATACATCCCACGATGACCTAAACCACTTATCACAGAAATTGAAGAAATCTCATCAATAATTCGTTTAGAAATCTTTCCAAAACCAAAGGAAGCCAGAGAGGATAGAAATAAGGAATTATCTCGGAAAATTTGGCCTTCTCCTCCAGAAAGTTCAATAGACATTTGTCCTTCCTGAAAATGTTTCTGATTGATCTCGATAATTTGATCGTTTTCTCTGATAAAAAGTAGCTGCTCTCTCAAATTTGGAGTTGAAAATAACCACTCACTCTTTACTGAATTTTCATCTGCCTCAAAACCATATCGATAGCGAATACCTTCAAATCTGAAAAGCATTTGAAAGAATGTAGGCTTATTTACCGTTTCTATAGAAAGCTGAAATGAATGGATCATTTCTAAAACCTCTTCATCTTTTACAGATTCTTTGATAATTCTGATAAAGGTGACCAAAGCCTTAATTACATTGCTTTTCCCACTGGCATTAGCCCCGTAAATGGCTTTAGACTTTAGTAAGCTAAGGTCTTTATCTACTGGAATCAGGTTTACGGTATCGAGACGTGGATTTTTAGACTTAATTTTAGCCGCAGTCATATTCAAGGTCTGCATATCCTTGAAAGACCAAAAGTTCCCAAAGCTGAATTCCTCGATCATATTGTAAAATATTTATTTGTGAATTTTTCACAAATATGCAAATAAGAATTGAAGTTGTGGTATTTTTACCAGTTTTATTTTGTGGGGATAAACACAAAAAGTAGACCTCAAGCGATTCAAAATTTCTATAACCGTCGGCTCTAGATTATTTCAAATTTTGTATTCAGAAGCGATTGGAAATCATTTCGCTCTAATAGTGCGGCCAACAATGAAAAGAAATTTATTTTTTCAAAGTCAACCGCTGTCCCATTTTCATAAGAGATAGTGCTGACTAGACAAGTAAATGTATCGCTTAAATTTTGGGGGTTAAATCCTCTTTCTATTTTATATTTTATGGTAAGCTTATTTAACTGTGTTTCAAACTCTAATTCCTGACCTGATTCTTTTGATTGCTTATTTATGTTTTTCGAAAGATCTTTATAGGTAGCGGCTTTTAATATTTGATTTATAAAAAATCTATTAGAAACCTCATCCAATATTTTCACATCTTTATCACCCAAAAACTTACATTTTTCAGTAAATAGCTCGTAATCTTGAAACAAGAACAATAAAAAATCTATTGCTTTAACGATTTCAATGTCATTATTGGTAAGAGAGTCATAGTAGCCCTTTCTCCAAATATTCCTTTCTTTTAAAACTTGACCTCCTAAAAAAATCCGCTTTAATACTCTAATAGAGACTAAGTTGTATTGAATAAAAGAGTGGAGTATTTGCTTGATTAATGCTCCTGCTACATCTTTTCTTACATCACCAAGGGAAGCCCTTTTATCTCCGAAATCAATTACTACTTTATGAAACAGCATTATCACACTCTTTACCATTTCTGGTGACAAGTCATAATAAAAAATCGACCTAGAGTAAAATTTATCTATGTATCCAGAAAAATCAACATCTGCTCCATAACGATTGGCAAAGATCTTTCGAATATTTTCTATATCGCAGACAAGGATGATTTTGTTGAAGTCAAACTTGTTTTGATCAGTGTCCTTTTTCAAATCAACATGAGCCGAAAGGATGTTCATTATCCTGAAAATATGCTCTGGATCAATACGGTCTAGGTCATCAACAATAAGCACTATTTCTTTCCCAGTTTCTTTGAGTTGGTTGACAAGGCTACAAATCAATTGGGTATAAAAATCTTCTTCATTGATCCCCTTTTTATCTTTAAATCCAGATAAGTATGAAATAATCTTGTCTTGCTCTGTGATGTTCGCCTCCTTAAATTCTTTCTCAAATTTTTTGTTAAGCTCGATCAACCCGTTGGCGATATCCTTTAGAGAGGCTCCAACTTTGGGAATTATCCCCAAAAGAAAAGGAATGATTTCTGTTGCGTGGTTATTCAGGAAAAATGGAAGAAAGGTTCCTTTTTCAATCTCTACTTTATCAAAGTTCAATCCTTTTTCCAGAAGCTTGAAAAAAATATCATACTTGATTAACTCAAATATATCCTCATTGGAAGCTACAGAGTAATTAACCGGATAGATATGGATTGCCTCGTATTTCGAGTGATCCTTGAAAAACTTATCCAAAAAATAAGTTTTACCAGTTCCGAATCCTCCTGAGAAAATGATTCTATGGTTATTGGTCAAGTCCAAATGGGCTGAAAACTGCTTTTTGGGAATCTCAAGTTCAAACTCCATATTTATTTTAAATATAATTTGATGCAACTATTTTATTTACCTAAAATAATTTCTTAATACTCATCTTTTTTTCTGAAACAACAATCCTACCCCACCTATTATAAAAGTTATAATAAATATAATTACAATAATCTTAGTTCGAAAATTTTCAAATCGAATATATGCTTCACAGCTTGTAAGTATTAAACTTAACAAAAGAAAGTATAATATATTTAAGAATTTATTTTTCATAAACAAAATTTATCTATAGCTTTTTTAATATCATTATATCCAAGATCAAGAGCTTTTCTAAAATCAACACAACTATCGTCATTTCTACCAATTGTTAACTTCACTTGTCCTCTCAACACATAGTATTCTGCAATTTCATCATTTAATTGAATTGCTCGATTTAGATCATCAATAGAATCTTGAAATTTGTTTAAGTCAAAATATGACAAAGCTCTATTGAAATAGGTTTTATGATCATTACTCTCAGCACTTATAGAATTTGTAAAGTAGGAAATCGCTTTAGAATGATTACCTTCTTTGGCAAATATAATTCCCAAGTGAAAATTGATATTATTATCTTTTGGAAATTGAGTAAAAGCATTTAGCAAAAATTCTTTTGCTTCCTTTAGTTTATCCTGGTTAAAATATAGCAACCCTAAGTTTTTATTTATATTGCCCCTCAAAGGGAGCTCACTTTCCAAAGTCAGCGCTTGTTTAAAGAGATCCTCTGCTAATTCAAACTTTCCATTTCGCAAGTAATAAACCCCCAAATTATTTAACGCGAATGGACTTTCGGGTTCTCGTTCAACTGCAAGTTGGAAGTAATACAATGCCTTTTTTTCGTCCTTACTTAAACTATAAAAATTTGCAAATTGAAATAAAATATTGATGTTATCAGGATCAAGCGAGTTAGCTTTTTCAATGAATGGTAATACCATATTAATTTCATTACGAGCCAAATAAACCTCAGAAAGCCTTAAATAAGGCTCATACCTACTACTGTCCAAAGAAATTGCCTTCTTTAAATTATTTTCGGCTGAATCCAATTTATTTAAATTTTTAAATGCTATTCCATAATAGTAAAAGTGTTTATATTCAATTTTATCCGGAAAGCCTTTTTTTAAAATGGTCATAGCTTCTTGATACTCAAAACTCTCTGTAGCTTGATTAAAATCCTTGATAACTCTATCAGGATCTTGATCACACGAAGAAATAAAGAGAATCAAAACTATAATCGAAATAATTTGGATCATATTTGAATTGATCATTCTCATACTTTTTGATTTCATTTAAATTCATTATATCCTAATTGGCCTTTCCCTCCTCCGCCACCATCCCCAACTCTCCTACCTCCCTCACATACTCCTTCACTTCCTGTCCGACCAACTCCCCACTAAACGCCTTCGCCAATACCGCCTGGGGCATTTGATCAATCTTCGCTTTTAGGCTTTGGTATTGGGTTTCGATTTTGTCGGCGAGGTCAAATAGTGCATCGACTCTTTTCACAATTTCTAGTTGTTCTTCAATTGGTGGTGAAAGAAATTCAAATGAAAGTATTTGCTTTCCACTTATATGGGGTATTTGTGTCCCAGTCTGTTCTCCGAAAAGATGATAAATGTAGGAATCTGAAGAAATTAAATAAAAAAGAAATTTGCTATCTAAATCTTTTGAAGGTCTGAATCTTGCGACACGCTGAACCAGAACACAAGGCAAATCCTCTTTCTTTGCTAGTGCAACTTTTAAACCTGAAGAAATGATTGGTCGATCCATCGCGAGGATTACCTCACCTTCCTTAATGTATAAATGATTGAATTTACTAAGTTTCGATTCAGGAAAATATACTGTATCATTCCATCTTAGACTACCTGGCTCAATGTTCTGACCTCTCAATAATCTAACCCCCTCAGATTCAAATTCAGCACTTTTAAAAGCTTGCCCAACATCAATGTCTGTCAACGATTTCAAAGTACTATTCTCCCACTCCCCAAAATCCTTCCCCTCTCTCCACTCCTTCGTCAAGTCCCCTTTTACAGCTTGGGTAAGCACCTGCTGACGGAAGTTTTTGAGTAATTCTGGAATCCGATCTAGCTTCTCCCTCAACACATCCAAATGCCCAAAAATCGCATCCAAACGGGCTACAATGCGCCGTTGTTCGGGGAAGGGAGCTAAAGGAATATCTATTTTAGAATATTCTTTGTATTTGAGGTTTCTTAGATTATTACTTCCTCCTTGGTATTTAACAACTTCACCGGAATGATAAAAGTATTGCAAATAATAATTGACATATGAGTTATCAACATTATCCACTATGCGAAGTAATCTCAAAAAATTTGTTCCTACTTTAGGCAGATTAGGGTGATGTGATAGTGCTTCTTCATCAATTCTAATAACTCTCCCAACTGGCTGGTCTGGTCCTCCACCACTAATTTCAATTAACAAATCACCTACAATTAGTTCTCGCTTTTCAAGACTACTTTCTTTAATCAGCCTAATTGAAGCTGTTTTCCCTTTTTCCTTACCCCAGTTTTTTATCTCACTTCCTCGAATACAGGCTACTTCCACAAAGTCTTCACCCCAAAACTTATCTGGATCTTTTCCCCAATCGCCGCCAATCACGAACTTGGAGATTTCATCTAAAGAAATCGTTTTCCAACCCTTCGGTAATTTCCCCTCACTCATCCCAATAGTCCGATTATTTGATCCAACTCTTTTTTAATCGCTTCCAATTCCTGCGCAGCCGCTTTGGCAATATCGATGGGGTCTCCCAAGTCCGCATTTTTGGAAATACTCTCATCCTCGATCAGCCCGATATCCAGGGAATCGTTTTTTGCTGCGATCTGCTCTCTAGTGAAAACTTGCCACCTCGGGTCTTGGATGGCTTTTCGCTTTTCCTCATTGATTTCTCCTTCATACGCGTCTTTTACCTGATCGAGTACTATCCCTCCGGTATAGGCCTTTACAAAGTCGGCAAAGGCTTCCCGTGTAAAGGGAGTTCGCTTCCCATAGCTAGGGGCATTGGTTCGCATGTCGTAAAACCATACCCGCTTCGTATTTTCAGTTTCCTTTTTCCCTCGTGTAAAGAAGAGCACATTGGTCTTCACTCCCGCTGCATAGAAGATTCCCGTAGGAAGTCGTAGGATGGTATGCAGGTCGCATTTATCCATCAAGTCCCGACGGATTTTTTGTCCGTCACCATCTTCGAAAAGAACATTATCCGGAAGCACCACTGCCGCCCGTGCCGTACCCGTATCCTTACGCAAGGATCGATAGATATGCATCAGGAAGTTCAGCTGCTTATTGGAAGTCTTGATGGTGAAATCATCCCGGGTCGGTCGCTCTCCACCCTGTTTGGTTCCAAAAGGTGGATTCGCCAGTACCCCATCGAAATTTTTGAAACTCTTTCCCAAGTCGGTTAGGGTATCTCCTATTGCAATTCTACTTTCCAAGCCATGGAGCTTTGCATTCATCAAGGCAAGTCTATGTGCATCCTGTACCAGTTCGCAACCGGAAAAAGCCTCATTGACCTGGAAAGCTCTTTCTTTACTGTCTAGGGCAAAATAATCTGTCGTCTTTCGCCTGAGATATTCGTCCGCTGCGATCATAAAGCCAAAGGTTCCTGCAGCAGGATCATTCCATCGCTCTCCAACTTTAGGTGCTAGAAGTTCCACCATTATATTAATCAGCGGTCGGGGCGTGAAATATTGGCCAGCGCCGCTTTTCTTCTCTCCAGCATTTTTCTCCAAGAGTTCCTCATAGATACTGGCTATTTTATCCTGCTCCTCGTCTTCAAACCAATCAATCTGGTCGATATTGGTAATTAAGGTTCGCAGATTGACCGGCTTGCGAAGCGTAGTTGAGGCATTGGTGTAGATTTCCGTGATGGACTCATTGGTAGACATCGTACCCAAATTTGCCAGCAAATCCCGGTAGGTATCAAAGAGCTCCTTGTTATCTTTGATTTCTTTGAGCTTGGTCCAGCGGTACTGCTCCGGGATATCCTGATCAAACTTTTTGATTTCGGATAATCTCAAGAATAAAATATAAGTTAACTCATTCAGGTACTGGTGATAGGTCACCCCATCATCTCGCAGGACATTACACAGTTCCCAAAGCTTCTTGGCTATTTGCTCGGCACTCATAATTTATTAGGCATATAGATTTTGGTTGAGTTGGTTGATTAGCTCCTCCAACTCGTCTTCAAATAATTTATTCAATCGCTCAAAACCACCATTCTCACTAAAAGGTGGCTGATCCAAATCTTCTTTTCTTAGGATGGTCTCTCTCAACAATTGCAATTCAAAGCGCTCTATCCATTTCAGTTGGATTTTATTCCAATCCTTGAGCTTACGGATGGAGTCCACCGCCCGCTTGATTCGTTCCTCATGACTGACCAAGGAACTTCCTAAGGAAAGCGTGCGGATAAAAGAAATAATGTCCGCGGCAATATCCTCGTTTTTGGTTTCTTTCCAGGCGGATTTCAGCATTGGGGCATTGAAACCTGCTTGATCCAAAGCCAAAAGCAATTCTTTCAGTGACTTTCGGTCCAGTTCCGCAGGACGGCTCGTCACAATCTTCAGTGCCTCGATGCGGTTTTGATTTTCTTGGATGAACTTGGCGAAGTTATCCAAATAATCTGCTGGTTTTTGACCTTTTCCATAGCCACGTTCTATTCCAAGAAGCCTGTCTTCATGTTCTGAAACCAAAGTGCCAACAGGCGAAGGTTTTAGCTCATCCAAAAATTTCCATAAAGTTGGAACGGATTTAACTTTTGCTACCGCATCGGAAGGTTTTTTTGATTTTAAATCTTCCAGAAAACTATCGGCACTTTCTCCTTTGGAATTGTAGAGAAAGGCATCCTCTTTGTCTTTTTCCAGGTATTTTCTTTTTCGCTGGAGTTTGGCAATCAAGGCCTCAATCTGACGTTTGGTCCGATCCTCCTTTTCGATTTGATCCAGTTCATCGACCAATTGCTGAAAACTGGCCTTGGGATTGGAGACCACGGGTTTCATTTGAGTGAAATCCTCCAAAGTCTCATAAATCTTCACCGCATCATAAATCTGAAAGACCTCCTTTCCGATTTCATCGCATCTGCGGGTAGCCCTACCAAGCATCTGTTCATAGAGAATTCTGGATTTGATTCTTCTCAGAAAAACGAGGTTACAAATAGCAGGTACATCAACCCCTGTTGTTAAAAGATCTACCGTGACGACGATATTGGGGTATTTCTCATTTTTGAATCGGGCCACCTGCTCTTCGGGATCATAGGATTTTCCGGTGATTTTCTGAATGGAATCGTCGGGCACATCTACTCCGATTGCCTCAAATTCCTCTTTGAGGTATTGCACCACCCGGTCTGCATGCTCGTCTGTGGCGGCAAAAATCAGCGTCTTATCATCTCCGTCAGGATCTAGCCTATTGACCAATTCCTTGATGACTGTCCGGTTAAAACTTTCTGTAATTACCTGCTTATTGAACCCGGCAATGTCAATCTTCAACTCATCCTCCAATTGCTCCAATTCCACAATGGAGTTGCTTTCCTTATCATAAACCTTGGGCTTTTCTCCCTTTTCCCACTTGATTCCTTCTTCCCCCAATTGAGTTTTGATCAAAATAGGCGGTTCATGGTCAATTAAAAATCCATCGATTACTGCCTCCCGATAGGAATAAGTATACACAGCATTCCCAAAGATTTCTGTAGTATGCAAGGCAGGAGTAGCAGTCAGTCCAATCGCATGAGCATCAAAATAATCCAGAACCATACGGTACTTGCTCACATAGTCCCGCTGATCCCGAAACTCCAAATCATCCTCATCCAGCTCTCTATCCAGAAGGTATCCTCGATGGGCTTCGTCTACGATAATGCAATCGTACTGATCGATCGCCGGAATATCCTCTCCCTCATTGTAAAAAAGTCTTTTGACCATGCCCTGCACCGTAGCAAAATGTAGACGTGTATCCAACTCAGGAGCCAAATGCTTTAATTCCTTGACATCGTAGATCTCTGCGAAAGTATTGAGTCCGACAATCTTATTATCCTTGAATGCATTGATAGCCTGTCGAGCCAATAACCTCCTATCCACCAAAAAGAGAATTCGTTGAAATCTATTGGATTGAATCAGGCGATAGGCAAGTCCGATGATCGTTCGGGTTTTCCCTGTCCCCGTTGCCATGGTGATGAGGGTTCTCCGATCTTCTGGTTTGGCGATCAACTTCTTTTCTACGGCCCGAATCGCTTCAATCTGATATTTCCGAAGGCCTAAGCCTGTTTCTGCTTCTAAAAAATCAATGGGCTCACTTTGAAGCTTGAGTTCAGACTCTTTTCGGTCCTTTTCGAATAATTTGACCAAACCTTCTGGGCTATACCAGCCTTGAAGGACTCTCGATCGATTAAAGGGATTGCGCACATCCAAAAACCATACCCCTGACTTGGTTTTGATTTGCTCGAGAAAGGGTCTCCCGTTGGTTGAAAAAAGAAAGGGTACATGATACTTTTCCCAGTTCCCCAGCAAGGCAGCCTCATGCTTAGCTTCTACCTTTTCAGCATAGATTTTTGATTGATGAAGGTCTGTGGAAATATCGGAAGCATAGCGTTTTGCTTCTACAATTCCGTATAAGTCAAACCCGATAAACAAGGCATAGTCTGCCCACTTTTCTCCACAAGGCCACTCGGCAATCGCTAGATTTCTGCCTCTTTGGGGAAGGGTTTTATATTTTTTGAAATTTAGAGTTTTGGTATCTACTTCCCATCCAGCCAGTTTGAGTTGTTCATCAATCAGCGTTCTCGTCTCAGCCTCAGACATCTCTATTTTGCTGGCAGCCTTTTCAGAACGAACCCGGATTTCTTCTTGCTTTTTAGCGGGTAGAGCTGATTTATCCCGCTCTTGGAGCAGCTTTTCAAACTGTTTTTGCAATTCAGCATGCTCCTTTTCCAATTCATTTAAGGCATGCCTTGCATCGAGTTTTGGAGGGAGCTGAAATTGAACAGTAGATAAGCTTTGATTCTCGTCAGAATAGGACTGATAAAACCATCGGGCTATTTTAAAGCTGGTAAAAAGCAATTCCTCTGCATCTTTCTGACTTGCCTTATTTTGATGCACAGCAATGTTGCCCTTGTGCTTGATGGAGTTCAAAAGGTCTTTGACCTGCGATGGAATTACCCCCTCCAGCTCTAGATTTTTTATCCGATTATGGAACGTGTTGTCATAAGGAAAGTCCAAATGATGCTCCTCAAAAAGGTATTCCGTCAGCCGTTCCCCAAACTGTCTGAGTTTAAAAAGACAGGTCACATGGTCTTGGTGAAGGTTAAATTCTGCCGCTTGCCCAATGTTAAAAAGGATTGGGAATTCTTTTTCTAAAAATGAAAAGTTGGAAAAGGTCATTTTATTCTGAATGAATCAGTATTGGCTTCAATTGAATTAATTCCTTAAATAATGCATAAAAATGGAAAATTAAAAGCTTTTTATAACTACCAAAGCCTGTAAGTAGGTTGAATTGCAAATATTATGTTTGGTTGCAACCTACAATCAGAATCCTATATAAAAAAGATCAAAATGTTGTGTTAAAAGGCTTTGCTTTTTTTGTGAATTCCCGAATCTATATGACTTGGTCTGTAGAGTTTAAAAATCTCGAATTCATTTTTAGTTGAAAAAAAATCAAGTCAAACCTCAATTTTCAACTTCCTCCTTCATTAAATCTAAGAAGCCAAACACCACATTTTTAATCTTGTCGAAGTCTTTATTCTTTTGCACTTTGTCCTCATGCATATACAAGCTTCGATTCACCTCCAGCATAATGGACTTTAGACGATCATCCTTTTTGTATAGATCAAGAGGGACGATGGATCCGCTGTAAGGAATATCAATCCCAACAGTATATCCTAATTGCTTGAAATAATACGAACCAAATTTTGAGGAGTGTGAAAGGAGTCTGTTCCGATATTAAAATCAGGACGAAAATCACCTTTGTAAAAGGAACAGTTAAATGGTTTCATTGGAAATGAATGACAATCTACAATTAGACATTTTCCTTCTTCAGCAAGCTTAGTTTTTGTGAAATCCAAAAGTTGGATATGATGCGGCCGGTAAAACTCTGATAAAATCTTTTCTCTCAACTCTGGGCTAATTTCTCTAAGCATCCCCCCTGAATCAGTGCGTTGGTATAACACCCCCATACCAAAGCTGGCCATTAATTCTTTATCATCATCTTCAAAACGCTCTACATCACAAAAAACCCTCGAAAAGGGCGTTATCAATTTAGGTTGCTTAGGTAAAGCAAAAAGCTCATCAGTAAACCAATCGGTTAATCTGAAAATCTCCTGTTCAATAGCTTGGCGATTGGTAATGAAACCATCAAAATAGGGTATATGGGTAGAGGAATGAGGGATATGTAAAAGCATCATTAAAAGATAAAGGTTTTTATTAAATAGTGTGAAATTCTGAGTCAAGATGCTTAGTAGAAATCTTCTTTCAGTTCCTCATTAAATACTGAAGTTCAACAATGTAAATCGAGTTATTAGTAGAGACTAGGCTTTAGGTTTGACCAAAGACCTACCTCTCCCCCAACCCAAAAGGAATTATTTCCCCTTGTTTTCTGGCTCTTTCTCGAACTTCTAAGTGGAATGAAAGCATTTGTACACTTGCCAGGGGATCGGGTACATCGGTAGTGTCTAAAAACTGAATGGTTTCAGACTCGGTTAAGGCATAGTACTTTTTGACAAGAGGCTTTTGCATTTTGAGTAACCAAGGGAAGGTCTCAGAAAAAATATCAGCATTTCCCCCTATCAACTTACTTTGATCACAATGGATTCGATAGCCCTCCTCTGCTTTTAGAACATGGTATACATAATGATGGCCATCTTCGTCAATGACTTTCTCGGCATCACATAGAACTTGGATCAATTCTTCTTCCGATAAATCCTCCTCACTCCGACTCAATTCTACCAAAGGTAGCTGAGACCATTTTTCGAATAAAGACAGGTAGCCATCGTATTCTTCAAATAGCTCAAAAAAAGGATACCAACTCAACAAGCGAAAGGAATCAACATTTAAATATTCAATAATAAAGTCAAAGGTTCGACGGTACTTATACGTCCATGTAATTAGTTCATCTATGTGAATGTACTCTCCGGTGGGCTTCATTTCCTCCAAGGCCTGCAGCGCAATTTGGATATGAATCTGTTCGTCAGGGCTCAGGTAAAAACTCTCCTTATCATCATCATAAATCTGTAAGATCAAATGATCACCGTACGCTTCTTCATTTCTTCCAAAATTGAAATAATAGCATTCAAAAATTTCCTTGATCAAGTAGGTCTTACCGTCATCTGAAACATCCAATGCGAACCTGAAATCCATATGATCCCGGGTATGATTGCCTATAAATCTATAAGCTGTACGATTGAGGTCAGGATTACAATCCAAATTGCAACAATGCCCTTTTTCCACAATAAGGAAAGCATCTCCTCTCTTTTTCATATACTCAAACCTCCACGCTAATTTGCTTACAAAAACCGGCATCAACATGTCCTGATAGGTCTGATTGGCATCTAAAAGCTCCTCGAGCAACTCGGAATCCATCTTAGAAAAAGCATGGAGCACTTGATTGAGATAAAAATCCATTCGATGGGCAGAATTGAGGTATTCAGATTGACAAAATGACTTTATCAAGGTATTATTTTTGAGATTTTGATCCAAGACCCAAAGCCTTTGAAAGGAATAAAAACCTCCTAATTATTAGATTACCAAATAGTTAATCCTGGTATTTTTCAAGCCCCTTTTCCAAGTAGCAAAAACTGCCAATCGCCTATTGAGTTCCATGGACTTTTTTTAAATGTAAATAAAACTTGACTTTTGTGAAATCTTATTTACATTTGTCAAGTAAACCTTACAAAACGAACTATGGAAACTATGAAACTGGAACGCAAAAAAAGAATCATCAAGCTAGCCGTCTGGACTTGGACTTGGGTAGCTACTATGGCTATTGCCACCTTTGGCCCTAGATTTATCTGGGATGATCACGTCTTCCTCACGGCATTTGCTATTATTGTCAATTTGGCGAATGGAGTTCTTATGATTTTAGCCAACCGGGATTTGTTTAACCACTTTGATGAGTTTGAGCGAAAAATCCACCTTGAGGCTATGGCACTAACCTTGGGTCTCAGTGTTGTTGTTGGATTGACTTACTCGCTTTTGGATACTACCAATTTGATTCCTATCGACGCCGAAATATCCTTTCTCGTGATGTTTATTGGCATTACTTACCTCATCAGTGTATTTATCAACTTAAGACGATTTCAATGAAAAACCGTATCCGAGAGCTTCGTGTGGAGCGGAAATTAACGCAAGAGGACCTGGCGGAAATCCTGGGCATTTCCCGACAATCGATCAACGCCATCGAAAAGGAAAAATTCGATCCCAGTTTGACAACCGCCTTCAAGATGGCCCAACTCTTCGAACGCCCGATCGAAGAACTTTTCATCTATCAATCGGAAGAATAAAACGGAGGCTGTCTCAAAAGTCCATTTGGTTACTATTCGATTTAAAAACACTCGTCTCGAAATCGAAATGTGTTCCAAATCGCCAGCATAGGCCTTCTATCCGGTAAAGTCGGTAGGACACTAAGGCTGACTGTACAAGGGACGGATTTTTAGGCAGCTTTTTTATGGAATACTAATTCCATCGCCCTTTACCATCAATCAAAATCCTATCTATTCCCCTGCGATTTTCAAGGCAAACCCCTATTTTTAGCCACATGAACCCCATCACTACCCTACTCCAGCGAATGAAGGAGGAATCCTGCCAATGGGAGACCGCCGGTGATCGCAGACATATTTTTTTGCAATGCTATACCCTGATGAGTCAGAATATGTACTCGGCTATCCGTGCAAATCACTTTAAGGACTGCATTTGGGTCAGCAGCCTTTTGGTCCGATTCTCCGAATACTACTTTGATGCTCTAGACCTCTATCAAGCCAATCATCCCCAAGTGCCCAGAGTATGGAAGCAGGCACATGACGCCACCAAAAACTCAGAAACTCACGTGCTTCAAAACCTCCTTTTGGGAATCAATGCACATATCAATTATGATCTCCCACTAGCCCTCTATGATTGCCTCGAAAATGAGTGGCCTACCTGTGACACCCCGCAGCGAATGCTCCGGAAAAATGATCACGAATTGGTCAATCGGATCATTTCCGCTTCGATCGATGAAGTGCAGGATACCATTATCAAACCAATAGCTCCTTCGTTGGCAATTATGGATAAAATGCTCGGTCCCATCGATGAATGGCTACTTTCCAAGATGATTAGTGCCTGGAGAAGCGATGTGTGGGAGGTGTCTGAGCTACTTCTTCATGCCGAATCCACTCATGATCGACAGGAAATCATCCGCAAGCAAGAGACTGAAGTCTTCGAGCGAGGGGAAAAATTGATCAGGATATTTTAATTAACCCACCTCTAGCCCGATAATTATATGACTAATACGCTGTCCCTTTACGCTTCCAAAAAATTAAGCCCATTCTTGGGAAAACCCTTTACTCAAGAGCTGCCTACAGTAGATCCCAATACAATTCATCCCCTGTACTGCTGGTATGCTGATGTGTATTACTACAAGCGGAAAAAATACTTGATCTTTTGCAATGAGATCTCTCGTTTTACATGGATGATGGGGCCATTTTCAGCGGACAAAAAGCAGGGTTTTATGGAAAATTTTCAAGGGCAACTTCGGATTAACCTCAAAGCCGTAATTCCCAATACCGAGCTGTATTTCGAACAATTGCAAAGCCTAGGTAAAATCTCACAAGTGCATCGGGGTGCAGTAGCACATCTCAATCAGATGAAAATTGGACTTGACTATCTCAAAGAATATCTCCCTGCTATGGAAAACTGAGAGCTCCTACTTCCCAATGAATTTTGGCAGGTGGCGGATGTAATCACATCTCGTGGAAAAGAAAAAGGCTACTTTAACCCAAAGGTTCGATTCAGAGAAATTTGGGAAAACAAGGAAGTGCTTTCCCGATATTAAAAGGCAATAAACACTTTCTTCAAAAAGACAAAAGCTTACCATTAATCCCGCCTTAGCGGACTATTGGCCAAATCCATTTCTTGCCTCTTCTTTCTCAATAAGTACTGAATTGGGCTATCCTCGCTTATATGCTCTGAATCCACATATTCATACCCCAGTCGATCAAAAAAGTTAAGTGCATCTACCATGGAATTGAAGAGTACCACATTCCCATTTTGATCAATAATTTGGGAATCATTTACCCTACCTCTTGACCTATCCTGACCAAAATCAACCTCTACTCGGACCGTATTGCTGAAGAGTCTCCCCCTTCCCGTAAGTTGAATATAAGTGGATTCGATCTCCTTTAGGGCAACGCCATCGATGGTTTGGGCCTGCAAAGAAAATACAACTGAAAAAAGAGAAGAAAAGACAAGTACCAGAATTTTTCGCATAGACTTTAAATAGAGGTTTAGAATCAAGATTATTTACGAAAGTCTAGATTTTTAGTTTTTCTACCTACGAAATTTATAACGCATTACCTTTCAATCAATCCACTCTAACGGAAAACAAAGCTCAGCTAATCAACTGATTTTCATCATGTTTTTCCTCTAAAAAAGATGCTAATATCGTAGGATTAACCAAACACAGCACAAGTATGTCCCCATCTACCCCGTTTTCCACCGCCCAAACGACCGCATTGGTACTCATGCGTCTGTTTGTGGGATGGCATTTCTTATACGAAGGTGTCATCAAATTTCACAGCCCTTCCTGGACTGCAAAAGGCTACCTCCTGAGCGCCACCTATTTCGAATCCTTCTTTGCTTGGCTAGCCGGAGAATCCATGATTTCTATCGTGGATACCTTAAATATCGCCGCACTTCTACTGGTAGGTATCGCATTGATTATGGGTTTCAAAACACGCCTGGCAAGTATCATAGGCATAGGTTTGCTCCTACTTTATTACTTTGCCCATCCTCCCTTTCCCGGCTACCCGCAGGGCATCACTGAGGGGAGCTATTGGATCATTAACAAAAACCTAATCGAAGCCGCCGCCCTACTAGTGATCTTTTTATTTCCAACTTCCAAAATCTTCGGATTGGAGAGACTTTTTGTAAAATCACCTGTACCCACCCAAACCCTCTAAATCATGGCAACTGACAAAAAATTATTCTCCGGATTTTCCCGCAGGGATGTACTCAAAAGCCTCGCCGGGATCCCCATCCTTGGGACAGTTTGGGCTGCAGGTCTAAACACCGTCAACCAAGCTCAACTTGAAAAGAAATACCTTCTCGAAAAACTCAACATCAAGGCCAGTCCTCCACCCGCTTCGGGCCCTATGAGTGGGGATCCCTTACGTGTGGGTTTAATCGGATTTGGCATTCGAGGGGAGCAACTGATGCGAGCCTTGGGTTTTGCCACGCCTGAATGGATCGAAGAAATGGCCAAGGCTAGCGAAAAAGATCCAAATGATACAAGATTAGCAGATTTTCAGGCTCAGGAAAACCTCAATGTAAAGCTTACCGCCATCTGCGACATTTTTGATGTGCGCGCGGAAAAAGCCGTAGAGGCATTCAACCGAAATGGAAACTCCTGCAAGCGCTATGAAACTCACCTGGATCTAATCAACAGCGGAGAAGTGGATGCAGTAATCATCGCCACCCCGGATCATTGGCATGCACCGATGTCCATCGCAGCGATCGAAGCTGGGGTCCATGCCTATGTGGAAAAACCCATGACACACAGCATAGCCGAAACTTACGCCCTTCGTGATGCGGTACAGCGAAATCCCAAATCTGTCTTTGCCGTAGGCCATCAGCACAGACAAACACTCAGCTTCCTGACTGCTCAGGATGCGATCGCAAAAAATACCCTCGGCCATGTTTCCTTGGTCGTCACCAATACCAATCGAAACGACGACAATGGCGCCTGGCAATATCCCATTCACCCGGATGCCTCTCCGGAAACCATAGACTGGAAGGCCTTTTTGGGAAATGCTCCCGAGGTAGATTTCAATCGCGAACATTTCTTCAGATGGAGAAAGTGGTGGGCTTATGGATCGGGATTATCGGGAGATTTGCTCACCCATGATTATGATCGGATCAACTGTGTGCTGAATATGGGCATCCCTAAATATGTAACCGCCTCGGGAGGGGTATATACACACAGGGATGGAAGAAATGTACCTGATGTGATGCAAGTCAATATGGATTTCCCTGATTTCAGTACAGGCTCCAGTCAGGAAAGCGGCAAAGAAAAAGGAATGAGTTTGGTCTACAGTGCCACTCTAGGCAATCAATTTGACCGGGGCACCGTCCTCATGGGACATGATGGGAGTATGGAACTGGGAAATGTCCTCACCATCCATGCAGACCCTCGCTCCACTCAGTACAAAGAGATGATAGCGGAGGGAAAAATCGATCCATCTGTCCCCATTTACCAATACGACCCTAGTGCGGATGGAGTGGATGCAGTCACTTCAGCCACAGCCAAATACTTTGCCAATAAAGGCTTGCTCTGGACCTACAGAGATGGAAAGCGGGTGGATTCCACTTTTCTTCACCTTCGGGAATGGCTCAGCTGTATCCGAAATGGAGGTACGCCAAGCTGCGGAATAGTAGAGGGTTTTGAAGAAGCCATCACCGCTCACATGGCAGGGCTCTCTTACAAAATCGGTCGCAGAATCGAATGGGATCCAAATACCGAAGAGATCCTTGCGCTTCCAGGCGAAGATCTCGATGCCATTTTACTGGATAACTCCATGGCCGTTTAAAAAGAAGTATCCCAAAAAAAGCAGATCCAAGCCTTTCGCGACTAAGAAGGGCTTGGATTTTTCATCTAAAACTGATTGATATGATGGGAATTTAAAACTGCTCGACTCACTCTTCCTTGTTTTTTGATTGAACTGACTTTTCTCAGGAAAAAAACAGGTTAGATACTGAAAAATTTGGAGCATCCTCACTATCAATATATTGCAATTAAGCTTTAAAAAATACAAATGACTCATAGAGACTATCGATTTCTTAAAGAATTTGATAGAGGTTATCTTTGTGTTAATGAAATCGAGCATGACGTAGCCGTCACACACGGGGATGACTATCAACCATGCGAGATTCCATAGCCTGCCCCGACTATTCGGGGTGGCCATCAAAGAAAAAAATTATATACACATGAAATCGAGCATGACGTACCCGTCACACACCGGGATGATTATAATTGCGAGATTCCATCCCGATACTCGGGACAAGTTATGACCGCTAAAAGACAATTATAAACACATGAAATCGAGCATGACGTACCCGTCACACACCGGGATGATTATAATTGCGAGATTCCATGTGACCGCTAAAAGACAATTATAGACACATGAAATCGAGCATGACGTAGCCGTCACACACTGGTATGACTATCAACCATGCGAGATTCCATGTGACCTTTAAAATTCAATTATAGACACATGAAAAAAATCACTCAAATGATGCATAAAAAAATACTAACCATCGCTTTGCTTTTTGGCACTGTGCTTTCCGCAGGTGCACAGGAAAAAAGCTATGAGGGAGCCGAGGTAGACGGCTACTCAGGCGCTACTAAAAAAAGTAGCTCAGCCATGAGAGCTACCAGTAATACGGAATGGTGGCCCAACCAATTGAATCTTCAGCTTCTTCGTCAGAATTCAGAGCTATCAAATCCTATGGGACCTGATTTCAACTATATCGAAGAATTCAAAAGCTTGGATTACCAAGCCCTTAAAAAAGACATTGAGGCTGTATTAACTGACTCTCAGGACTGGTGGCCGGCTGATTATGGCAACTATGGCGGGCTTTTCATCCGAATGGCTTGGCACAGTGCAGGTACATACCGATCCGGTGACGGAAGAGGAGGTTCTCGTTCGGGTCAACAGCGATTTGCACCACTCAATAGCTGGCCTGACAATGCCAACTTGGACAAGGCTAGAAGACTGCTTTGGCCGATCAAACAAAAGTATGGAGACAAAATCTCCTGGGCGGATTTGATGGTCTTGACAGGAAATGTAGCATTGGAGTCCATGGGATTTGAGACTTACGGATTTGCAGGAGGGCGTGAAGATGTCTACGAGCCTGAATTGGATGTGTACTGGGGAGCTGAAGGCAAATGGCTCGATGATTCTAAGCGCTACTCTGAAGGGAGAGAACTAGAAAATCCACTGGCAGCAGTTCAGATGGGATTGATCTATGTGAATCCAGAAGGACCAAACGGGAACCCAGACCCAGTCTTGGCAGCTCATGATATCCGAGAGACTTTCGGCAGAATGGGGATGAACGATGAAGAAACCGTTGCTTTGATCGCAGGTGGTCACACTCTTGGTAAAACACACGGAGCTGGTCCTGCCGAAAATGTAGGTCCAGAACCTGAAGCTGCCCCTATGGAGGAGCAAGGATTTGGATGGAAAAGCTCTTACAAATCAGGAAAAGGAGCAGATGCCATTACTTCTGGATTGGAGGTCATCTGGACAGCTACTCCAACAGAATGGAGTCAGGGGTATTTCAAGAGTTTGTTTGAAAACGAATGGGAACTCACCAAAAGTCCAGCAGGTGCTCATCAGTGGGTAGCAAAAGACCCCAAAATCCTTTACCCTGATGCTTTTGATGCAGATAAAAAGCATAAGCCTACCATGCTGACTACGGATTTGTCCATGATTTACGATCCGGTATATGAGAAGATTTCCAGAAGATTCTATGAAAATCCTGAGGAATTTAACAAAGCCTTCGCAAAAGCTTGGTTTAAACTAACTCATAGAGACATGGGTCCTACGACCACCTATTTGGGACCTGAAGCGCCTACCGAAGATTTGATCTGGCAAGATCCTATTCCTGCAGTAAACCACGAATTGGTCAATGCGACAGATATAGCAGGATTGAAAGCCGAAATTCTAAACTCTGGATTGAGCGTATCTGAATTGGTGACAACGGCATGGGCTTCTGCCTCCACCTACCGCCACTCTGACCGAAGAGGAGGAGCCAATGGTGCCCGAATCATGCTCGCTCCTCAGCGTAATTGGGAAGTGAATAACCCTGAGCAACTCAACAAGGTTTTGGCTGTATTGGAAGGCATTCAAAGCAAATTCAATGCAGGAGCCGGAAATAAGAAAATCTCCATGGCTGACTTGATCGTTTTGGCAGGAACCGCCGCAGTGGAGAAAGCAGCCATCAATGCAGGGTTTGAGGTAGAAGTACCTTTTACTGCCGGTAGAATGGATGCCTTGCAAGAGCAAACAGACGAAGAGTCGTTTGCCCTGCTTGAGCCGATGGCTGATGGATTTAGAAACTATTTGAAGACTCAGTACACGCTTTCTACCGAAGAGCTACTGGTAGACAAAGCTCAACTACTGAGATTGACTGCTCCTGAAATGACTGTATTAGTGGGTGGTATGCGTGCACTTCATGCCAATTATGACGGTTCCAAGCATGGGATTTTCACAGACAAAAAAGACCAATTGACCAATGACTTTTTTGTCAATCTTTTGGACATGAGTACGGAATGGAAAGCTGCTGATGAAAGCAAGGAGCTTTTCGAAGGTAGAGATCGAAAAACAGGAGCATTGAAATACACGGCCACCCGCGCAGACTTGGTCTTCGGCTCCAACTCAGAGCTTCGTGCCTTGGCTGAAGTCTATGGCACTCCTTCCAATAATGAAAAATTTGTCAAAGACTTTGTGTCGGCTTGGACAAAGGTGATGGAATTGGATCGATTTGACTTGATCTACAAGTAAAACGATTCATTCAACACTAAGAAAGCCACTTCCCAGTTTGAGAAGTGGCTTTTTTTATGGGTTAACTAATTGATCTTAACCAGACAAATAAATTCTATTGACAAAATACTAAATCTCTTAAGCTTCACGTTTGATGAAAAAATAATGACATGAAGCAAACCTTGATTACTCTTGCCACGGTATTTCAGCTATTTTCTTGTGATCTCCTTGCCCAGGTCAAGAACCATGCAGCCTACACGGAAAACCAATTAAGCGCTTTCGAAAAAAGAAAGCTTCGACAGGAATTAAGTCGCGAAAACGGCCCCTACATAGGAGTTCAAACCGGACTTCGTAGACATAAAACCACTCAAGGAAATAATATTTACCTCCCCATTTCTGGAGAAATGGATGGCATTATTCAAGCTATTTATGGCTATCGCTTGGGCCATGTATCGCTGGAATCCGGGCTGGGGTTTAGTTGGCACAATTCCGAAATCCCCCACCCAATAGGATCTTCAGAGCGGGTTTTAATCACACAGGCTAATCTCAATGCTTTATTTTTACCTGTTGGTATTCGATACGATATTCCTATTAATTTTAATTCCAAGAAAAACATTCGTGTAGGAGCCCATGCCTCAGGTAATCTGATCCTCCGAACCACTAATCGTCCAAGTGCAAGCGGAGATTTCCCCTATTATGGCTCCAATGACACGAATGGAGTGGACATTAACTTTCTATTAGAAGAGAAAAATTTTAAGAGTTTCTACAAAGTTGGCCTCCATGCCGAGCTCCAAGTTTTCAAATCTTCTTTCCTAATCATTCAGGCAGGCCATGTCTTATCCGCTCCCAATACCCTTCGAAAAATCACCTACAACTGGAACGATGGGACTCAATCCGGCAGCTTTTCCAATGCCATCAGAATGGAAGGATGGTTGGTAGAAATCGCCTATAAACTTCCATTAAGCATTCTTAAACTTGAAGATTAATTTATCGAATCAAGTCCAAAAGTCGATTAAAATAGGCCAAGAAAAGCAAAAATTGGGCACTCCTGCCTTAACATTTCCAAAGTTAGCCATCGGATAATTTCACGACTTTTTAATTCGATCTATATTCCATGCATCAGACAGCAGAGACAGCAGCCTGGGCAAAAGAGAGATCAAAGTCATTTTTATCCCATTTTTCACCACGCCTCATTCCCAGCCACTCTCTCATTTCTTTATATTGGGGATGCTTGGAATCATCAATTACGGACAGCAAATTTTCATACCCCCACACTCCTCCGCAGTCCTCGGGAGGACATTTGCCTTTTCCCTCTAGTAATTCGGCCCGAATAGCCTGCTGATCAATCACCTCTTCGACCAAAATCGAATGGCTCCAGTCATCTCCAAAGTCATAGATGTAATTGAATTTTTGTCCTTTTTGATTAAGATATTGCTTTATTTTCACATGCTCAGCATTTTCGAGCTCATCCTCAGCCCATTCGTCTTCAATGCCTATCTGAGGTTGAGAGCCATATCCACTCGGGGAAAATTGGAACAAGTGATAATCATACCAACCAAAAGCTTCCTGAATCACAGCATGAAGTCGCTGAAAGGTAAAATGATCCGGAACCAATACTCTCCTCCAGACCGGCGGTTTGGAGATTCCTTTAATTTGAATTTTGAGTTTCAGCAGCATATTTTTTCAATAATAGATGATCAATCCAAAGGATAATGAAATTTAAAATTAGTGACAAGAATGGACAAAAAGAAGCCAACCTACGATTCTAAAATTGATACTCTTTTATTTGCCAAAAAAGGTAAGTTTTTCCAATTTCAACGGCTGCTTTATCAAAGTCGATTTTTTTGATCTGGAAAAAGCTCTAAAATTTCTACCCCCAAATTCCCTATCTTCGCTTCCATCCCTTCACCCAAAACCGGAAATACTCAAATCATGAAGTTCCTGCTTTTTTTCTTTGCCTTTGCTCTCCACACCTTCACTTCACAAGCCCAAACGGTCTGCACCCCCGAATCTCGTGCTAGATTAGAGCAAGCCTTGACACTTCTGCCCAGTTTTGACCCTAGAACGCAAACCATAAATGAGCTCGTCGTCGAGATTGGTAAGAGCTTCATGGGCACTCCTTATGTGGAAAAAACCCTGGAACTCCCGGGGCCGGAACGGTTGGTCATTGACCTGCAGGGAGTGGATTGCACGACCTATCTCGAGACCGTGGTTACCCTAGCTCGAATGGCTCAGCGAGGTGAAAATGATTACGATATTTTCGAGAACGAACTGGAATACATCCGCTACCGAACGGGGCTTAATGAGGGCTATCCTTCACGATTGCATTACTTTTCGGATTGGATAGCCATAAATCAAAAGAAAGGTATCTTAAAAGATATTACGCAGGAAATCGGAGGCACTGCTTACGACAATAAGCCTACTTTTATGACTGAAAACCCACAGTTTTACCCTCAGCTCAGCAATCGGGAAAATGTGGAACAACTGCAAAACATCGAAGCGTCTATTCGAATCCGAGACTATTTTTTCATCCCAAAAGATCAAATCAGTGCCCATGAAAGTCAAATCCAATCAGGTGACTTGATCGCTATCACCACTTCAATTTCCAATTTGGATATGGTGCATGTGGGCTTTGCCGTAAGGCAAAATGGCCGTATTCATCTCATGCATGCCAGTTCGGCCAATAAAGAGGTGGAAATCTCCGAAAAACCCCTTCATGATTACTTGGCTGGCAATAAAAGTCAGTCGGGAATTATGGTGGCCAGGTTGGTACCGACTCAAGCCAATTAAACCACTTCGGATTTGCCATTGATACGATTTGGCTTGTTTCTTTTCATAGGCTAACTTAGGTTCATCCCTACAATCAACCCAAAACCTATGAAAACCCGATTCCTCACCCTAATTCTAAGCTGCTTTCTTTTCATACCAGGATTCACGCAAGAAAAACCACTTCGCATCCTGATGATCGGGGCGCATCCCGACGATTGCGATATCAAATCAGGAGGAACTGCGGCACTTTTCTCTCAACTCGGTCATGAGGTCAAGTTTCTCTCCATCACCAACGGAGACGCCGGGCACATGGATATGGGCGGGGGAATGCTGGCCGTTCGTAGAAATGCAGAAACTCAGGAAGTCGCCCGAAGACTAGGTGTCACCTACGAAGTGCTGGATAATCATGACGGGGAATTGATGCCCACCCTAGAAATCCGAAAAGATGTCATCCGAAAAATCCGAGAATGGGAAGCCGATGTAGTGATTTCCCACCGAACCAATGACTATCATCCCGATCATCGCTACACGGGAGTTCTGGTACAAGATGCTGCTTTTATGGTGGGTGTCCCCAATATTGCTGCAGATACTCCTCCTCTGAAGAAAAATCCCTTCTTTCTGTACTATCAAGACCATTTTCAGAAGCCCAATCCCTTTTCGCCGGATATCGCCATTGACATTTCCTCGGTGATCGATCAAAAAATCTATGCCCTAGATGCCCATGTTTCCCAGTTTTATGAGTGGTTGCCTTGGATAGCCAATGACCCGGATGAAATTCCCAAAGGGAAAGAGGAACGAATCCAATGGCTAAAATCCAAGCGGGCTTTGGCTCCAAGCCCAAGCGTCCGAGCTGGGTTGGAAAAATGGTATGGAAGCGAAGTCTCTGATAAAGCTCAATTTGCAGAAGCTTTTGAAATCTGCGAATACGGAAGTCAACCCGATGAAGCTGAAATCAAGCGATTATTTCCCATGTTGGGAAACTTGGAAAAGTAAAGATCATAAATTTACTACTCTAAAATGGTGGCGATCACCCGAAGCGGACCACCACTTCCGCCCTTAATATTCATGGGAAGCGCGACTACGTAAATGCCCTTAGCGGGCAGTTGATCCAAATGGGCGAGATTTTCAAATCCGGGAATCTGAGCCCCCATCAAAGCCTGATGCGCCGCAAAATCTTTGGATTGTCCATAGTCCAAACTTGGAGTATCCAAACCTACGGCTTTGATTTTTCTGTTTTGAACTAGCCAAACAGCCATCTCGGGAGCTATACCGGGAAAATGCAACTCGGAAATGCCTTCCTCTCCCATCTTATCTGTCCCAAAGTAAGCCTTCCGATCGGGATAAAATGCTCCATATCCTGTTCTGAAAAACACCATGGCATCATCAGGAATAAGTCCATATTCCTTTTCCCAATTCAAAATAGCAACCGTATCAATCAAATAATCTCGGTTTTCCAAAGCCTGCTCACTGACGTCTATCACCACGGCCTCACCAGTCAATTTGGAAAGCGGGAGCTCATCCACCGTCACTCCATTTTCATAAAAATGAATCGGGGCATCTAAGTGAGTACCTCCATGCTCGGGAGTCAAAAGTGTATAGGAGGAATAATAATAGCCCAAATCAGTTACCCCGGCAGCATCTTCTCTTAGCTGAAAGCCATCGGGATTATTGGGCCAATAGAGCGTAGTCGAGTCAAAGAGATAGCTTAAATCAATCCACTCAACTTCCGCTAAAGGGAATCCTTGAACCTCTTTTTTCACTTCATGAGTTTGACAAGAGATCAAAACTAGACCCGTCGCGATAAAAATATAATTCGAAAACTTCTTAGCTAAATTGCTCATTGATCTTGCTATTTTTTGATAAGGTAAAAAAGAGAAGCCTCAAAAACCAATTGGCTCGTCGCCTTCCCCTTTTTTAATGTCAATCGACTATCACCGCATCTTTAAAGTGGATACATAAAAATCAGGATCTACCTCCAAATCAGTGGCTTTTTTCACGTTCATTTCCTGCCACTCGGTGGCCGGTTGCAGTCTGACTTTTTCTTCTCCCAAGAGCACGTCTATAGGCATATCAAAAGCGGGAACGGTACCATTCCATCGAAAGTGTAAAGTATTATTTTCAGTAAAATAATACTCCAACACGGGAAGATTACTCTCCCTCAGGTACTGATCAAAAAAAGCCTTCAGATCCATCCCTGCCTGCTGTGCAATGTACTCCTCCACCTGCCGGGTATAGACTGTTTGATGGTAAAATTCCTCATTTAACCCTCGTAGAATATTCCTCCATTTTTCATCATCAGCAATCACTTCCCGGAGTGTATTAAGTAGATTTCCTCCCTTATAATACATATCTCCCGAGCCTCTTCGATTGACTCCGTAGATTCCGATAATCGGACTTTGATTGGCAATATTCATCCGAGTGCCACGCACATATTCCTGACCTGCTTCTTTGCCATAGAAATAATCCAGAAATAAGCTTTCCGAGTAATTGGTAAAGCTCTCATGAATCCACATATCCGCTACGTCCCGGTAAGTAATATTATTGGCAAACCATTCGTGTCCCGCCTCATGGATGATGATAAAGTCAAACTTCAAACCCCAACCCGTACCGCTGAGATCACGCCCTAAGTAGCCATTCTGATAACCATTGCCATAGGTCACCGCACTCTGATGCTCCATTCCCAAATAGGGCACTTCGATCAGTTTAAATCCGTCTTCATAAAAAGGATAGGGACCAAACCAATGCTCAAAGGCTTCCATCATGCGTGTGGCATCCCGAAACTGCGCTTTGGCTTTCTCCAAATTGTCCCGCAAGACATAATAATCCATTGTCAATGTGCCTTTTTCACCTTCAAACTCCTCCCCAAAATGCACATAATCCCCGATGCTGATATTGACTCCGTAATCATTGATGGGATTGGCGACAAACCAGTGATAGGTCTTTGTACGACCATTGTCATCCTCCTTGATGAGTCGGCCATTAGAGACATCCATGAGGTCCTTAGGCACGGTCACTGAGATCATCATGCTATCCACCTCGTCTGCAGGATGATCTTTTGTCGGCCACCAAATACTGGAACCGATCCCCTGATTGGCGTTGGCGATGAAATGATTCCCATTGGCATCCTTTTGCCAGGTGATTCCTCCATCCCAAGGTGGTCGAACCGCCACTTTGGGTTTTCCTTCGTAGAAAATCTCAAGCTCGTTAATAGCCCCCTTTTCCTGTTGCTTTTTTAATGAAATAAAATGAGCTGCTCCTTCCCGCTTAAAAGTAAGCTCCTCTCCATCTTGCTTGACTGCGGTGATTTCCAAGGGTTCTTGGAGATCAATTTGAAGGACTTCGGCGGGTTCTTCTACCCGGTAGCGTACCAAATTCTTTCCTTTGATGGACTGCGATTCTGGAAAAACCTCCACCGAAAGGTGATAATAATTCAAATCCCACCATTCCCGCTCTGGAGTGATACTTCCACGAAGGGTGTCGGCCCGGGTGGGGAGGTTTTGGGCTAAAACTGATTGTGACATTAGAGCCAAAATCATAATTAATACATTTTCTATCTTCCTCATTGCTAATCAAACTAAATTTTCACTACGAGATTTTGAGTTTATTAGATTTCCTGAAACAAAGTCAATACAGAAAGCCAAAAAGCCAAAGTGGAATTTTGTTTCCAAATCCAATTTCTAGGTCATCGATTGCCAAAAAGGCATTTTCAGCTTCTTTTATCTGAGAATAATCTTTGTTTCTTCCGCCCACTTCAATAATCATGCTCTCATCCACTTTAAAATCTCCCTTTTTACTTGACCCTACCAATTGTCCGGAATTACGAAGCTGATTGAGCATAAAAGTTTCTCGAATGGTACCTATTGAAGGACTATGCTGAAAGGCAAATAGAAAATTACTGTTCTCAAAATAAATTTTTGCTGGCTTTTGAAGTTGGCTGATTCCTTTAACTTTTTCAAAGAGCAGGTTAAGGATTTTGGCATCTTCCAGATTTTTTAAATAAATATTGATCGTATTTCTTCCTAGATGCATTTTTTCTGCCAATTTGGAAATATTAGGTTCAAAGGGAACAGACTCTGCAATCACTCCCAGCAGATTTTTGATTTTGGTTACATTGGCAGCACTATATCCTTCCACCATGGAAAGGTCGGATTCCAAAACTGTATTCAGGATTTGAATCAAGCGTTGCGGTATCCGGTCTTTTTTTAATTCATTCGAAAATGGAAAATACCCAGATGCTAAATAGCTTTTAAAAATGGGCAATATATGCTGTTCCAACTGATTGATAATTTCAGAAGAAATCTGCGTAGAATCCAGAGTAATAGTCTCCAGAGTCACTGGCTCGAAGTGCCCAAATCCATTTAAAGAAAGATACTCTCTAAAGGAAAGTCCATGTAAAACTTGGACATCGAGTCTTCTACTTAAATCCGCTTCTCCTTGATAGAGATCCAAGGCCGAGGAACTGGTAAAAATCACTTGTAAACCAGGAAAGCCATCGTAGATCAATTTTAGCTCTCGAGACCAATTCGGGTATTTGTGGATTTCATCAATCAACAGCAAGTTGCCGCCATAAGAAACCCACAAAGAAGCTAAATCAAAAAAACTATGCTGATAAAAATATGGGTGTTCAGCAGTCACAAAAAGCCCCTTATCACCTTTTTCCAATGCTTTGAGAAGGTATTGAAGCAAGAGCGTGGTTTTACCCACCCCTCTAAGTCCCTTGATTCCAAGAAGGCGTTCATCCGTATGTAAATCTTCAAAAAGATACCTCTTCCACTCTTTTTGGATATTCTGGAGAAGAATATTCTGATAATTGACAAGTTCTTCCACTGATTTTTGATCTGATGTCAGATCAAAATTAATCAATTTTGATTTGAGTTCAAATCAATAATTCTATTTTTTGATCTGATCTCAAAGCAATTTCAAGAACAATTGAATCTTAAACGTGTTTCTCCAAGTTACCTCCGTGGTTTAAATTTCAAGATTAGGATCTGAAAGTTTTGATCATGCCCTAAATAATATTCCTGAATACCTAGCTCTGTCTTATCTTTTGGTTCTTGGATCTAAACTCTACCTACTTCCTACTGAGCAATCATCTTCCTCCTGGAGGACAATGCTTCTTCAAAAAATCCGTGTACAATTTTTTCAGGTGAGCATTGGTTCCTTCTCCTTCAGAAATAGAATGAGAGCGATTGGGATAAGGCATAAATTGGAAGATTTTCCCATGCTTAATTAGCTCATTGACCAGCATATCCGCATTGGCATAGTGGACATTGTCATCAGCAGTGCCGTGGATGTAAAGTAGGTTTCCCTCCAGATTTTTAGCATGCGTAATCGGCGACCCTGCTACAAAGTCCTCCAAATTCTCCTGAGGCAAGCCCATATAACGTTCCTGATAGATATTGTCATAGGTCAGTTGGTTGGCGACAGCAGCAATAGAAATCCCCGTTTTGTAAATTTTAGGATATTGAAAGAGCAAATTCAGCGTGGCAGATCCTCCACCGGACCAGCCCCAGACGGCTACTCGCTCGGGATCGACATAGTCCCATTCCAAGATTTGCTTGGCGGCGGCTGCTTGATCGGAAATATTGAGTCGGCCGATTTTTCGATAGATACTTTTTCGCCAAGCTCTCCCTTTCGGTGCGGGAGTCCCTCGATTATCGATAGAAATGTAGATGTATCCATCTTCAGCCATATCCCCATCATACAAGCGATTTCGACCCACCCCGAAGGTATCCTTCACATTGGCTCCCCAAGGCTCGGTGTAGACATAAAAGACCACCGGATATTTCTTAGTCGGATCAAAATCATTCGGTTTGACCATCCAGCCATCCATTTCCGTCCCATCTTCCGTTTTGATTTTAAAAAACTCCGCTTCGTTTTCCACCTGATTCTTCGATAGATTAGCAGCAATACTTCGGGCCTCTTCTAAAGGCTTGTGACTGGGAAGGCTGACCCACTCCGCCATTGGGCGGGTATAGGTATTTTGGTATTGATGAAGGGCATATTTTCCGCTTGGGGAAATCGAATAGGAATGGGTGCCTTCTAGTTCCTCCGGAGTGATTTTTTCGGCTTTCCCCTTCCCATCCAATCGGGCAGTATACAGGTATTTTTGTGTGGCATTTTTTGGTGAAGCGTGGAAATAAATCCGATTATTGTTCTCATCTACCCGAAGCAAATTGATCACATCGTACGCTCCGGGAGTTATCGGTGTTTCTTTTCCATCCAATCCAATACGATAAAGCTGCCTCCAGCCTTCTTTTTCGCTAAACCAGAGAAACTCCTTTCGATCATTGATCCATTGAAACTCATGTCTGTAGGTCAGCGCGTACACATCTTCCCAGCTGGAGAGCACATCTATCCAAGCCTCATCCTCTTCTTCGAAAATCACTTTTGCTTCGTTTTTCAGGACATCCACAGCAAAGATTCTTGATTGATTTTGCTTTCGATTGAGCTGCTGAAGCAAAACTAAATCCGGGGAATTCCACTCCATCCTCGGCAGATAATGCTGAGCAGGATCTCCGGGAATATCCAGCCAGGTCAGTTCCTGACTTGACAATTCGATCACGCCGATTTTCGCCGGGGAAGGAGACTCTCCCACTTTGGGATATTCGACGGGAATGATTTGAGAATAGACCGAATCGGTATTATTGACCATATAAAAATCCCGGATCTGATTGGCGTTGAGCTGCCAAAATGCAATGCGCTTCCCATCCGGACTCCACTGAAATCCATCTCTCGAGGCAAACTCCTCCTCATAAGCCCAATCAAAAGTCCCGTTGATCAATTTACGGTTACCATCAAAAGTCAGTTGAGTAATTTCTCCCAGCCCAAGATCCTCTACATAGAGATTGAACTCACTGACAAAAGCCACTTTACTGGCATCGGGAGAAAACTTTGCAAAGCGAAGAGAAGACTCCGGCAGGCCCTTTCCGATTTGCTGTAGTTTTTTGCTCTCTAGGTCCAAAACCCAATAATCTCCTTGGGTATCGAGCCGCCAAACGCGCTTGGTATTGGTATAAATGAGAAGTTTTTGGCGATCCTCTGAAAAAGTAAAATCCCGAATATTCAGAACTGTATTATTTTCGGTTTTTAATTCTTCAGCACTGACGAAAACCTCCGAAGTCTGGCCTGGAAGCTGAATGCGAAAAATTTGATTGCCACGGATTTGAAAGTAAACATCTTCAAAATCATGCCATTTGATGGATTGGGCTTGAGTGGCCCCAAAAAAGGCTAAGATTAAAATGACTACCGATAGCAGGAATTTGGATAGAAGTTTTTGCATAGGGTAAGATAACTGAAAATGTTTTTGGGTTAAAATTTTCATTGCGTTGACTGCCACTTTTTAATCCCTTCCTAAGAATTTTGTTAATTTCAACAAATTAATCACCCACCCTATGTCAAAAACAAAGCTCCTCTCAAGAATCGGTCAGAAAGCTTCTCAAAATCCCATGAGAGTAGACCTAGAATTGTACTATGAAGCTGAAGAAAATCGATATCAGCCCAAAGAAAACCCTTCAGGAAAAATTGCGATGAACGTGGCAGAGAATCACCTTTGCTGGGAAATGCTTCGCGAAAGAATTCAAAAAATCACAAGAGAAAATGATATCCCCGAATGGGTAGCAAGCTATACTGACCCTGCAGGTGCACCCACTTTCAGAGAAGCTACCGCTGCATTTTTATCAAAATTCCTAACCAAAATCCATTTGCCTGCCGAAAGTTTAGCTTTCTCGGGAGGAGCGACTTCAGTGATCGAGATGACAGCATTTTTACTCGGAAATCCAGGGGATACGGCGGTCATTCCTGCTCCAGCCTATCCGGTTTACACGGGGGATATTGGTGCTTTGCCGGGATTAAAGCGCTTTGATCTACAAACCCACCAGGAGTTGGAGGAGCTCAACTCGGGCGTTTCGATCACTGCCGAACTGCTACAAAAGGCCAAAGAAGAAATTGAGGAGAGTGGAAGCACTTTCCGCATGCTGATTCTCACGAGTCCGGATAATCCTACGGGCATGATCTACAGCCAATCCCAACTGGAAATACTTGCAGACTGGTGCGAGCACAATGAAATCCACCTCATTGTCAATGAAATCTACGGGCTATCTCGAATCGATATTTCCCATCCCGATCTCCGACAGGATTATCCTCAGCCCATTGAATTCGTTTCTTTTGGGAAATTGATGGCTGAGCGAAAAAGCCCTTGGCTTCATCTTTGGTACTCTTTTTCTAAGGATTTAGGAATCTCCGGTTTTCGGATCGGGCTTCTTCACTCCTATCACGAAGCCTTGATTTCGGGCTATCGCAATGCAGGACTTGGGCATTCCATTTCTAACTATACCCAATGGGTCATGCAGGAGGTACTCAAAGATGAAGCATTTATGGAAAGCTTTATCCAGAAAACTCAAGAACGGTTGACTGAATCTTATCTCATAGTGGTGAACTCGCTGCGAGAAAACCATATCCCCTATCAAGCCTCCTATGGTAGCCTATTTGTATGGATGGATCTTTCTCTGTTTCTGACGGATGAAAGTGAAAAGGCAGAACAGGAACTATGGCTGGAAATCTATCAAGAAATCGGCGTGTTGTTGACACCTGCAAATGGTTTTGGACATCAGAAAAGAGGGCTATTTCGAATGGTCATTTCAGGCGTAGATCATCCAACCTTAAAAGAAGCTATGGGAAGGATTCAGAAGTTTTGCCAATCGAAAAAAGAAACAAGTTGAAAGATGGATAAACAGGATGATTTTCAGTCTCTTTTTGCCTATTTCAAGCTTGTACACCCAGCTAAACTGCCCTCATTGCAGGCGATTGAGGAAATCAGTTCGGTTATTTCTGTCAAAAAAAATCAAGACCTCCAGCCCATAGGGGCAACTTGCAAAACCATCTATTTTGTAAAAAACGGCTTGGCTCGGATCTACTACTACAAAGACGGGAATGAAGTTACCGAGTATTTTGCCTTTGAAAATGACATGATTATTCGAGCTGAGAGTCTATTCACCGGAAAACCGAGCCAAAAGGCAATTCAGGCTGTCGAAGACACGGAATTCATTGGGATTTCCTCAGATTTACTTTTTTCACTTTTTGATCAATTTCCGGATTTGGAACGGCTCTTTAGAAAAATAACCGAGGCGGCTTATGTCAATACGCTGAATCGAATTGAGGCCATTCAGTTTCATACTGCCGAGGAGCGCTATCAAAAATTACTGGAAGACAAACCGCAGTTTATTCACCGAATTCCGCTTAAACATATCGCTTCTTATTTGGGAATCACCCAGGTGAGTTTGAGTCGAATTCGGGGACAGAAAAGCTAAGGGGATAGATTGGCTTCCATGATTTTTTAACATTTGTAAAAGGAAAGGGCTGACGCAGGTAGGACCTTTGTAAAAAATAATTTACATGTCCACTGCCAAACTCGGTCTTCGTGAAAACCTAAATCAGTTTATCCTACTGGTCATTGTCAATGCTTTCGTGGGAGCGATGGTAGGACTAGAAAGGTCCATATTTCCGGAGTTCGCCAGAGAAATATTCGGAGTGACCTCCTCAGTCGCCGTCCTGTCTTTTATTACCGCTTTTGGTATCAGTAAGGCGCTGAGCAATTACATTTCAGGTAGGCTGGCCAATCACTGGGGAAGAAAAAACCTCTTGATTATCGGGTGGATCATTGCCCTACCCATTCCTTTGATTTTGCTCTACACTCAATCTTGGAACATGGTTATTTTTGCCAATGTGCTCTTGGGGGTAAGTCAAGGCTTAACTTGGAGCAGTACCGTCGTGATGAAAATCGACCTCGTGGGTGAGAAAAACCGAGGACTAGCGATGGGACTCAATGAATTTGCGGGGTATTTGGCAGTGGGGTTGATCGCTTTTGTCAGTGCTTACCTAGCCAGTCAATACGGTATTCGTCCATATCCCTTTTTGATGGGATTGGGGATCGCTGTGATTGGATTGATCCTTTCCGTTTTTTGGGTCAAAGACACACGTAAATTTGTTCATCAAGAAGCGACTTCCGCTCAGCAAGAGAAATTGAATGGCGTTTTTATACAGACGACCTTTCTCAACAAAACCCTCAGTTCCATCACTCAAGCCGGCTTGATCAATAACCTCAACGACGGAATGATTTGGGGATTGCTGCCCATACTTCTGATGAGTAAAGAAGTCGATCTGGAAATGGTCGGCATCATCACTGCCATCTACCCAGCCGTATGGGGATTAGGTCAATTATTCACCGGGAAAATGGCTGACCTCTATTCCAAAAAGAAGATGCTTTTCTTCGGTATGCTAGCCCAAGGACTTGCCATTTTACTGATTCCCTCACAAACTGGCAGCTTCGGATTTATGGCCATATCAGTTGTCTCGGGTCTCGGCACAGCCTTGGTTTATCCTACTTTCATGGCAGCTATTGCCGATGCCACTAGCCCCTTGCAGCGAGCAGAAAGTGTAGGAACCTTTCGGCTTTGGAGAGATTTGGGATACGCCGTAGGTGCTATTCTTTCTGGTATCATAGCTGATTCATTTGGGATCAACTGGGCTATATTTCTTATCGGAGGACTGACCCTCTTCTCCGCAGGCGTCATCCAATTCAGAATCCCAAAAAACTTAAAACCAAGCTATTAAAAACCCTTTAAAGCAATTGAAATTTCACTTGTTTTGGATGAGTAAAACAAATTCTATCTTTACACTCTAATTCAAAATACCATCAACCATGAAAAAACTAAAAACAATCTTTATGATGCTTGCTTTGGCAGGCTTTGTATTCGGAACAGGCCTTTCTTCTTGCGGAGGTAAAAAAGCTGATACCACTGAGGAGTCTTCTGAGCATCCAGCAGAAGAAGGCAGTGAGCATCCAGCAGAAGAAGGAAGCGAGCATCCCTCTGAAGGTGCTGAGCATCCTACAGAGGGTGATAGCAGTGAGCATCCCTCTGAGCATCCAAGCAACTAATCAAAAAAAGGCCGCAAATTTAATTTTGCGGCCTTTTTCTTTTTAAGACAAATCAATTTAAACATTGGATAAATAATCCAATTTTAACTACTGACTTTTCTCATAAAGGAAAATGTAGAATTTACTTTTACTTCTTCTCCGTCGATTTCCAAGTATGGATAAGCGATAAAATTAATAGGGCCTGATGCAGGTCCTGGGCTTACTTGAAGGTCTCTCCCCCTACTCAGTTCAATTCGGTTAGCCGGGTGTCTTCCAAAATAATAGGTTGCCAAAGCCGTGTATTTATTGGCTTCAGAGATGTCCACAGGCCACCATTTACCATCAGCATAAAACTCCGCCCAGCAGTGATAGCCGTCAATTCCTCCCTCATTTCGATCCGAAGGAATTGAAGCTCCAATGGAAAATTTGGCAGGTATTCCTACCGATCGCGCCAAGGAAATGAAGTAGCTGTGAAACTCGGTACAATTCCCCGTCTTTGAATCGCAGGCATAATTAGAATCTCCTTTTCCAAAATCTCCAAACTTCATGTAGCGCATATTATCGATAATGTAATCGTACAGCACACGCGCTTGGATCAGATGACTCTCCTTGATTTTTTCTCCTAAAGCCTCCTTAGCGATCTCTTCAAATCGTCCACCTTTTGGCATCAAAATATTGGAAGCTAAATATATATTTGGGTCAGGAGTATTGGCTTCGTAAGGCCCTTTTTCCTTTCGCTTGACAGAATAAACAATCTCCAGCTCTTTTCCGCTATCTTCCGGCCCCAACTCCATGTATAGTAGCGTATTGTCATAAATCTGCTCTTCCAAATTTTGTTGCTTTCCCGGAACAGATATTGACTCGATTTTTACCTCCTGAAATTCATCCGACTCCGCCAGAGGAACCCACATCTTGGCCGGACCGTCTAGGTTCGGGATAGACGCATTATAATAAAACTCGAAGAAGTCCTGCCCCTCAATAACTCCCAATAGACTGTTCGTTGATTCTTCTAATGCCACGCGATACCAAGTTTTATCTTCCTTATTTTGCTTCCAACTGTAAAAAGGCTTGCCATTGAGTTTATGTACCGTGGTATTGGTGACCGTCATCGCTCCGGGTTTTCCTTCCATGAAAAAATCCACGTCATAGACATCTCCGCTTTCATCCACCAAATCCACACAAGCAAAATGAGACTCCGGCCCTAGGTTAGAAAGGTATTCGGTATGAACTCTGACCAGCTTCATTCGCAGATCATGATTCTCGTCCTTGACAGGAAACACACCTTCATTCTCGACAGTTTTATCAGCGATAAACTGCTTGATTCCCTCCTCAATCTCTGCAATAGAGGTCTTTTTGACAGCTGTTTCAGCATTGGAAGAGGGTTCTTTCTCCTTTTCTACAGGGGCTTGACAGGAATAAAACCCGATCAAAGCTCCGAATAAAAGATACTTTCTAAATTTCATAAGAGATGCTTGAATTGAATGGACAAGTTAACAAATGTATTGCTTCACCTCATAAGGAATAGAATTCTCTTAGCTTCAAATTGTTTATCAAGCCATAAAGAATCGTTCATTTCCTGCGAAAAACTGTCTGATTTCGGACAGTTGGCCAAAACAAAAACGGCTATATATCACTAATATTCAATGTGTTAAGATTCTTGGCACATCGATTGACAAATCATAGCTATGATGACATTTCTCCTTTGGTTGATCTTGCTAATTCTATGTTGGCCGATAGCCATTTTAGCTTTGATCCTTTACCCTCTCATCTGGATCATATTGCTTCCCTTCCGCTTGCTCGGATTTGCAGTGGAGCTTTCTTTTGACCTGATTCGAAACATTTTCCTATTTCCTTTCCGGATTTTATCTCCTAAATAAAAACCTAGACTTTACAGAATGGGCTTTTGACTTATTCGATTGCAGCTCTTCTTTTTTCGATTTGGCTGACCTTTTTTTCATCCACTCCCCACACATTTCCATCCCTTGCATCCTCAAGCAGGCGATCAATGTATTTCTGACTGATGGAAGAATTATCCTGATACTTTGTTCGCAACTCCTCCAATCGAAGATGTAAATCTGCTCTGATTTCCGAATAGGCAGGATCATCATAGACGTTTTTGAGCTCCATAGGATCATTGATCCGATCGATCAGCTCCCAACTGTCCTCCACAAAGTAGTAATGAATGAGCTTGTACTCTTTGGTGATAATGGCATAGTGACGATTGACCATATGCTCAGCAGGGTACTCGTAATAATGGTAATAAACTGCATCGCGGGACCATTTTTCAGTATTGCCAGTCAGTAAAGGCACCAAACTCTCCCCTTGCATATCGGATGGACTTGGAATTCCTGCCGCATCGAGAAAAGTCTGCGCAAAATCCAGATTTTGAACCAATTCGTCGGATTGAGTTCCAGCAGCTACTTTACCTGGCCAAGCTACCAAAAGTGGGGTCTTGAAGCTTTCATCATAGACAAAGCGCTTATCATACCAGCCATGCTCCCCCAAATAAAAACCCTGATCAGAAGTGTACACGATGATGGTATTTTCCATCATATTGTTTTCTTCCAAATAATCCAGCACCCGCCCTACGTTTTCGTCCACCGAACGAATGGTACCCAGATAGTCTTGCATGTAGCGCTGATATTTCCAGCGCATCTGATCTTCTTCACTCATTTGAGCAAATTCTGCCTTGAATTTCTCATTGATCGGATCGTAATATTTTCGGAAATTCTCTGCTTGCTCGGGAGTAAAACGGTCTAAAAAGTTCTTATACCGAATCGTGTCATAGCCACCGACATCTTGCAATCCTAGTGCTTTGGTCACCTCAGGAGACAATTTATTATCCCCAGACCAACCCATATGCTCCAAAATATTCATTTCAGCCTCCTCGGCTGCAAAAGTTCTTCCTGAATAATCATCAAAAAGCGTAGCAGGTTCTCTGAAGGTCCGATTGGTAAACTCCTCCATATGTCTCTCGGCCATCAGCCATGCCCGATGCGGTGCCTTGTGCAGATAAAATAGCAAGAAAGGATCCTCTTCCTTACGCTCATTCTCCAGCCAATCCAAGGTCATGTCGGTGATAATATCCGTCACATAGCCTTCTACCTGAACATTACCCTCATTTTTAGTGATAAAATCCGGATTGTAATAAGAACCCTGACCCGGTAAGATTTTGAATTGATCAAAGCCTTTTGGATTATTTCCGAAGTGCAACTTTCCGAACATCGCCGTTTGATAACCCGCCTCCTGAAATAACTGAGGGAAGGTAACATTGGTCGTGTCGAAAGGAAAATGATTATCCACTTTCCCATTGAGATGGCTGTGTTTCCCAGTCAAAATTGTGGCCCTGCTTGGCGCACAGATCGAGTTAGTCACTGAGGCTTGGGTAAAAAGCATCCCCATTTTTGCAATGCGATCGATATTGGGCGTTTCGATCAGAGAATTATCGTAAGCGGAAATCGCCTGATAAGCATGATCATCGGACATAATAAAAATGATATTGGGTCGCTCTTCGGTTTTTTCCACCTGCGAACTGCAAGAAAAAAGCAAGCCCATTGATAGCGCAAAAAGGGAAGTATTTACAAGTTTCTTCATAGGTAATAGTATTGAGAAGACTAAAGGCTTGGAATCCTATTCGTCTTGTTTTTTACGATCTTCGAGGATTTTTCTAGTCACCTCCTTGTTAGCAGCACCAAACTGCTGCGTCTCCTCAAGTCGATCAAGATACCTATCCAAATACTGCTGAGAAATCTGAGCATTGTCTCCATATTTCTCACGAAGTCCTTCTAGCTTGGTGTGGAGTTCTTCCTTAATTTCAGCATAAGCAGGATCATCATAGACATTTTTGAGCTCCATCGGGTCATTAAGTCGATCAATTAGCTCCCACTCATCGACATCAAAATAATAATGGGTTAGCTTATATTCCTCGGTGACAATGGCATAATGACGCTTCACCATATGTACCGAAGGGTATTCATAATAATGATAGTACACGGCATCTCTTGTCCACTTTTCGGTGTTTCCAGTGAGAAGCGGAACCAGACTTTCCCCCTGCATCTGATCGGGAGCGGGAATGCCCGCTGCATCCAAAAAGGTCTGGGCAAAATCCAGGTTCTGAACCATCTCAGTAGATTTTGATCCAGCTTGCACTTTCCCTGGCCAAGCCACCAAAAGCGGGGTTTTGAAAGATTCATCGTACACAAATCGCTTATCAAACCACCCGTGCTCACCCAGATAAAACCCTTGGTCAGAGGTATAGACGATGATGGTGTTTTCCATCATATTATTTTCTTCAAGGTAATCCAAAACGCGACCTACATTTTCATCCACCGCCTGAATTGTCCCCAAGTAATCCTGCATGTAGCGCTGATAGCGCCATCGCATCAAATCTTCCTCAGACATATCCGCATAGTTTGCTTTGAATTCTTCATTCATCGGACCATAGACTGCATCCCAGTTGGCGCGCTGAGAGGCATTTAATCGCCCCACTTCCCGCTCAAACGCTCCTTTATCCCATCCCGAAGCATCAGGTATGCCCAATTCGTCCATGACTTCGGGATAAATTTTTGAATCTCCCGCCCAATTCATGTGCTTGAGTAGATTCATTTCGGCTTCTTTCGCAGCTCTTCCACGTCCTGAATAATCATCAAAAAGCGTGGGAGGCTCCACGAAAGTCCTATCGGTAAACTCGGCTATATGTCGCTCTGCAGGCAGCCACTCGCGATGGGGAGCTTTGTGCAGGTAAAAAAGTAAAAAGGGATCCTCTTCTTCCCGTTCATTTTCGAGCCAGTCCAAAGTCATATCCGTGATAATATCCGTCACATAGCCTTCGGCCTGAATATTCCCCTCATTTTTGGTGATAAAGTCCGGGTTATAATAGGCTCCTTGGCCCGGAAGTATTTTAAACTGATCAAAGCCTTTGGGATTATTTCCAAAATGCAACTTTCCAAACATGGCTGTCTGATATCCCGCATCTTGAAATAGCTGAGGAAAAGTCACATTGGTGGTGTCAAAAGGAAAATCATTGTCAATTTTGCCATTGAGATGGCTGTGTAAACCCGTTAGAATCGTAGCGCGACTGGGAGCACAAATAGAATTGGTCACGGTGGCATTGGTAAATAGCATACCCATCTCTGCGATCCGGTCGATATTGGGCGTCTCGATCAAATGATCACTGTAAGCTGAAATTGCCTGATAGGCATGATCGTCAGACATGATAAAAACGATATTCGGCCGCTCCTCTTTCGTGGCTTCTTGATTCTCACAGGAATAAAGAAAAACTGCAACCAAGCCGACTAGTAGTCTTTTCAAATTTCTCATTGGGATACCTTCATAGTGCAGTTCAAATTTGGAGAATATATCGATCAATCCCATAAAATTTTGATTATCGGTTTATTTACCCAAAAAAATTTGTCAAATTTCCCTTTATTAACCCATTTTTTAAATTTTCATCAAAAGAAAGCATTAATTCCAGTCCAAAACCCTTTATTTTTCATTTTCTAAAATCATAGAAACCTAGACCCAAAATGAAAAAAAACCTGATGCTCCTTGTTCTATTTTGCTTTTCTCAAATTCTTTTGGGACAGGAAACTTTGGTATTTGAGGCCGATAAAGAAGGACACGCCATTTACCGAATCCCCGCTATTATCAATTTAGCTAACGGAGATTTACTCGCTTTTGCAGAAGGCCGCGTAAATGGAAGCGATGATTTTGGGGACATCAACTTAGTCATGAAGCGAAGTAAAGATCAAGGTCTAAGTTGGTCTCAACTGGAAACCTTGGTTGACTACGATAGTCTTCAAGCCGGCAATCCCGCACCAGTCGTCGATCTTCAAAATCCCGAGTATCCTGATGGGGTCATTTTTTTGTTTTACAACACTGGAAATAATCATGAGTATGACATCCGGATGAACCGTGGAGTTCGAGAAACCTGGATGATCCAATCTTTTGATTTGGGAAAAAGCTGGACTGCCCCCAAAAATATCACCGCGCAGGTTCATCGCCCCAACAACCCTGATTTCAACCCTAATTATACTTTTCCGGAAGACTGGAGGCACTATGCCAATACTCCTGGACATGCTTTTCAATTTCAAAATGGCCCTCACAAAGGTAGAATCTACGTGGCCGCCAATCATTCGGCCGGTGATCCCATTTCCGATTGGTCTGATTATCAGGCTCATGGATTTTTCACAGATGATCATGGCAAGACTTTCGACATTTCTGAATCTGTGAATTTTGGAGGTTCCAATGAATCCATCGCCGCTGAATTATCCAATGGTCGGATGATCATGAGCAGTCGAAATCAAAAAGGAGATATTCGGAAGCGAATTCTATCGTATTCTTCTGACGGAGGTCAAACTTGGGATGAAAGTTACTTCGAGTCCCAACTCCCCGATCCAGTCTGTCAGGCTTCCATTTTGGATTTGGGAGAAAATGATGGAAAAACCATCCTCGCTCATTCCAATGCTGCAAGTGAAAACGAACGCAATTTTCTAACGATCAAAATCAGCTATGATGAGGGAAAAAGCTGGACCAAAGACATTCTTATTGACTCGAAGGAAAATGCTGAAAAAAACGCTTGGACGGCTTATTCTGATTTGGTAAATCTGGATGAGAACACTCTAGGCATTCTTTACGAGCAGGACAATTATCAGCAAATTGTATTTAAAACAGTGAAATGGAAATGAAGGCCATCCCCTCACCGTTGACGTGTTTGCCGTCCCGACCCATATAAATGGTGTTTCTTTCGAAGTGGGAGGTATCTCCACTTAGAGCAGGGCATTGTCTTAAAACCAATTTGGAATCTACCTTGAATTTAGCCGCAGTGGGCGGTGTCTCCACCGCCCACTTTTAGCACTCACTTTAGCTTTTTAACGCTCTTCAACTCCTCCTTACTCGCCTCCCGAATCCGAATAGCATAGCCCCCTCCCGGGGCAGAAAATTGCTTCAAGATGGATTTGCTGTCAACAGCAACTTTTCGAATTTCATAAGCCTGAGGATTGGTTTTATAATGGGCATCAGCCTGATCGGAATAGACTTCTGCAAGGTAAGTTTTGTCTGCATCCAGAAAATCAAATTTGACCTCCCCTGTTCTACCTTCGAATCCATTGACATTTCCGACAAACCATTCTCCGCTTTCTTTAGCTTTTCGGGCGATGGTCAAGTAATAACCCGGTTCAGCTTCCAGGTATATGCTCTTCTCCCAGTCCAAAGCCACATCTTTGATAAACTGAAAAGCATCTGGAAAACGCATGTAATTTTCAGGATAATCAGCCGCCATCTGAAGCGGAGAATACATCGTCACATAGAGCGCCAACTGATTGGCCAAGGTGCTATTGACGTGTGATCCGTTGAACACATCCATCTCAAAAATACCCGGCGTATAATCCATCGGGCCACCAATCTGTCGAGTAAATGGTAACACCGTGACATGATTAGCCTTATTTCCTCCAAAAGCCTGATATTCTGTACCCCGTGCGGATTCATTGGCAATCAGATTAGGCCAAGTTCGGGCAACCCCAGTTGGTCGGACCGCCTCGTGAGCATTGACCATGATTTGGAATTCAGCCGCTTTTTCCAAGGCATACTGATAGTGATTGACCAGCCATTGACTGTAATGATGCTCACCTCGGGGAAGCATATTTCCTACATAGCCACTTTTGACGGCAGGATAGCCGTAATCATTCATCAGCTGATAAGCCTCATCCATGTGTCTCTCATAATTGCGGACGGAAGAAGAAGTTTCATGATGCATGATCATTTGGACGCCTTTGCTTTTTGCATAAGCGGCTATCCCCTCCAAATCAAAATCTGGATAGGGTGTCAAAAAGTCAAATACATAATCTTTTGAGTTGCCAAACCAGTCTTCCCAACCTTCATTCCAGCCCTCTACCAATACGCCGTCAAATCCATGCTCTGCAGCAAAATCAATGTATTTTTTCACATTTTCTGTAGTAGCTCCATGCTTGCCGTTGGGCTTGACTTTAGAATAATCTGTTTCTCCCAGTTTTACTGCTTTTAGCTCATCCGTGTAAGCCCAAGAGCTTTGCCCGGTGATCATTTCCCACCAAACTCCCACATATTTCATAGGCTTAATCCAGGAGGTATTCTCGATTTTTGAGGGATCGTTGAGATTATACGTGATTCGAGAAGCTAAAATATCAGCTCCACTTTCGCCTACGATGATCGTTCGCCATGGCGAATGGGCAGGAGTGTACAAATACCCCTTTACCCCTTGAGCATCAGGAGTAAGATGACTTCTAAAAACCATTCGTTCATCATCCAGCTCTAGATGCATCGCTGCATAGTCGATCAAAGCTGCCTCATGAATATTAATGTATAGCCCCTCATCTGACTTCATCATCAAGGAGGTCTGAACGGCTGTTTTTGAGATTGGTGTTTGGGAAGCATTTGGCGTAATCGCTGAGACCATCAAGTCCCGAATCTCGGAAAGTTTAGATTCGGTGTAGTCATATTCCTGCGTATCATAATCACCCGGGATCCAATAAGCCGTATGATCTCCAGTCATGGCAAACTCCGTGAGTTCTTCTGCAATGGCAAAGTGTCCCATGGCTTCCTGCAGAGGAAACTCATAACGAAACCCCAATCCGCTGTCAAAAAGTCGAAACCGGATGGTCAGTTTCCGTTCTGTTGACACCTGCTCAAGCTTGACTAAGAGCTCTTCGTATTGATTTCTGATTTTGCTTTCCTCTCCCCAAACCGGATTCCAAGTTTCATCTTGAATAGTCGTCTCAGTCTCCAAAATCCGAAAACCCATGTGCAAGTCCACAGAATCATTGACCAAATCAAAGCCTAACCGACTTGACTCGATGATAGATTGATCTTTGAAATTGAGCCGATATGTGGGAGCACCACTGGCATCTAGGGAAAAACTCATGGAGAATTGCCCATCGGGAGATGTGATTTCCTGAGCGGAAAGCAGCGATACGGTAAATGAAAAGAGGCAGATAAATAGAAAATGAGATAAACGCATGTGATTGACAGTTTTGATCGGGAAAAAGCTTTTTTACTGAAACCTTGTAGTCAGTTTTTAAAATTAGTAGATTTTCAGTACAAATTCAGCTTCAAACTATGAATATCAATAATTTATCCAAAGCAATCTTTCCGCTGGTATTACCTTTACTTTTCGGAATTTTTTCCTGCGAATCAGCCAAAACGGAAAGAGAAAACGATACTCCAATTTCCCGGAAGGAGGAGATGCTCAAAAATTATGTTCAGGCAACTGATCCTAACTTCCGATTTGAACTGGTCCACTCTTCTCCTGGCGAAAAAGCGGATTTTCATGTCTTGAAAATGTATTCCCAACATTGGCTGACTGATAGCCTAGTCGATGAAACCGAATGGTGGCATTGGGTTTCGCTGATGGTTCCCAAGGAAACCGCATTTGAGACTGGCATGATGTGGATCGGAGGAGGAAGTAAAGATACTGCTATGCCTACAGCGCCGGATGCTTTAATCAGAGAGGCATCACTTCAGACCAACTCAGTAGTTGCTCAGATTCACAATGTACCATTTCAGCCGATCACCTTTACTGGGGATGAATTTGGCGAGCGCTACGAGGATGCGATTATTGCTTATGGTTGGCGCAAATTTCTGGAAGGCGGAGCCAAAGACGAGGATGCCATTTGGCTGGCAAGATTCCCGATGACTAAAGCCGTAAAATTGGCTATGGATGCAGTGACAGAAGTGGTGAAGGAAAATTATGAATTGGAGCTAAAGCATTTCTTCGTCGGAGGAGCATCCAAGCGGGGATGGACGACTTGGACTACAGCCGCTACCGATGACCGCGTGGTTGGGATTGCCCCAGTGGTTATTGACATGCTTAATCTAGAACCCTCATTTCAACATCATTGGAGAAATTATGGCTTCTGGGCTCCTGCGGTAAATGATTATGTGAGGGAAGGCATCATGGAATGGATGGGTACACCTGAGTTTGACCGAATGCTGGAGTTGACCGAACCCTATTCCTTTGTGGATGAATTGGATATTCCAAAATTGCTAATCAATGCGGCTGGGGACCAGTTTTTCCAACCCGACAGCTGGGAGTTTTATTGGAATGATTTAAAGGGAGAAAAACACATCCAATATGTACCCAACTTTGGTCATGATCTCCGTGAATCCGACGCCTTCCCCAATTTGATTTCCTTTTATACCTCAGTCCTGAATAACCAAGATCGACCCGAATACCATTGGGAAGTAAGCGAGGAAAAAATTATCATCGAAACGCCTCAAGATCAGCTTCCGATTTCAGTCAAACTTTGGTCGGCTTACAATCAATTTTCCAGAGATTTCAGAGTCGATGAATTCGGCCCCAACTGGGTGGCTGAAGAAATCAGCATGCCTGCTGAGGGGAAATTGGAAGTGCTCATGAAATCCCCCGATCAAGGATTTCGAGCCTATTTTGTAGAAATGACTTTTGCAGGAAAAGCACCGCTAAAAGTCACTTCGGGAATTGAGGTTTTACCAAGAGATTATCCTTTTGATTCCTTTGAACCTAGTAAACAGCTGACAGCTCAAGAAAACAATTAACCTTTGGTACCAAAAAAAGGCATTCGCTCAAAAGAATTAATAACTTGTCCAATGAACACAAACCCTTTTTAAACCTATGAAAAAACAAAACCCTGAATCCTCTGGCCAATCCAGAAGGGAATTTATCAAAAATGCCGCCATGGCATCCTCCTTCCTCATCGTGCCCAGACATGTATTGGGTGGAGTAGGATATACTGCTCCTTCGGATCAGCTGAATCTGGCTGCCATCGGTGCAGGAGGTAAAGGTGCAAGCGATATAGAATTGGCTTCAGTCGGAGGCAGAGAACGCGTAGTTGCTCTTTGCGACGTAGATTTTTCCGGCTCCGCCAAAAGCTCCGTAGAGCGCTTTCCAAAAGCCAAGCTCTATGCCGACTATCGGGAAATGCTCGATAAGGAAACTGATATCGATGCAGTAACAATTTCCACTCCCGATCATGTACATGGTCCTGCTGCAAAATACGCCATGGAACGTGGAAAGCACGTCTATGTGCAAAAGCCTATGACCCACAATATCAGAGAAGCTAGAATGCTCACTGAAATGGCCCGCTCCCAAAAAGTGGTTACTCAGATGGGAAATCAAGGCGGTTCCAATCCCCTACTCAAACTCGTACAGCAGTGGGTGGATGAAGACAGAATTGGGGCAGTTTCCAAAGTAGAAGTATGGACCAATCGTCCTGTATGGCCACAGGGTGGACCTTTCCCAAAGCCTGAGCCGGGCGCCAAACCTGATGCTTTGGATTGGGACTTGTGGTTGGGGCCAGCAGAGGATATTCCATTTACACCAAATCTCCACCCATTCAACTGGAGAGGATGGTGGGCTTATGGTACAGGAGCCTTGGGCGATGTAGGATGCCACTTAATTGATATCCCATTTAGAACGCTGGGATTGCATTATCCATTGGATGCGGAGTGCTCCGTAGGCTCTGTTTTTTCTCAGATGTGGACCCCGGATTATCATCCCGATGGCTGTCCAGCTTCTTCATTCATCACCCTGAATTTTTCGGCAACAGAAAAAAGCAAAAGCCCCATCAAAATGACTTGGATGGATGGTGGAATCAGACCTGCACATCCTGACATCATTCCAGCCAATGAAGATATCGGAGGAGCCAATTCGGCCAATGGTGTCTTGATCATCGGGGAAAAGGGAATTATTTCAACGAATATCAATGATTCTTCTCCTTTGATGCCAAAGCTTTATCTTAATGATGGAACCAAAGAAGAAGGGCCTCAAAATGAAGAAGGTTTGGAAAGAGAATATGGTCATCAGCGATTGTGGGTAGATGCTTGTAAGGCAGGGTTTGGCTCGACTGAGCATCAGGGACTTACTTCTTCTTTTGATTATGCAGGACCTATGACAGAAACTGTTCTTATGGGAAATCTAGCGATAAGAAGCTACATGCTCAGAAGAGAAAACGCCCAAGGCCGTCAGGAATTCTTCGCTCGCAAAAAGCTCCTTTGGGACGGGGAAAACATGCGGATCACCAATTTGGAAGAAGCTAATCAGTTTGTCGGAAGAGAATACCGCCCAGGTTTTGAAGTTTAAATTCTTCCTATCAATTCAACCAAAAGCCGTGTATTGCGGCTTTTGGTGTTTTAACCTAAAAAGAAATGAATAAAAAAATACGCTATTGGGTTCAGTCTGTAGGCGGCTTGCTTTTGACTGGTACGGGCTTATCCATGTCTATTGATGCTGGGCTCAACAAACTTTCCGGAGATCCTTGGTTTTGGTATGGAACGGCAGGGCTAATTGTGTTTCAGGCAGGATTAAGCTTGGTAATTGACGGCCTTCGGTTTAAAGGGAAATAATGAAGAAATTTCAAGACTCGGAAGTTCGATGGGGTATCATCGGCGTAGGAAATGTCTGCGAAGTTAAGTCCGCTCCGGCGATGAACTTGGTTTCAAATTCTCGTTTGGTTGCCGTTATGCGCCGGGATGAAGCCAAAGTCAAGGATTACGCCCAGCGACATCAAGTGCCCAAGTGGTATATGGATGCAGAGGGTCTCATCAATGATCCAGAGGTGAATGCCATTTACATTGCTACTCCCCCACATAAGCATTTGCACTACACCAAACTGGCTGCTGCCGCAGGGAAGCCTGTCTACGTAGAAAAACCCATGGCGCGTACCTATGCCGAATGCCAGGAAATGATTGAGGCTTGTGAACAGGCTGGAGTCGCCCTCTATGTAGCCTATTATCGAAGAGCACTTCCTCACTTCGTCAAAATCAAGGAATTAATCGAACAGGGAGCAATCGGCAAAATTCGGACAGTGCATATTCAGATGCGACAGGAGGCAGAACCTGAAATCATCGCACAGTTGGAAAACAACTGGCGAGTGAATCCAGAAATCTCAGGAGGAGGATATTTTTACGATTTGGCCTCTCATCAAATGGATCTGATGGAGTTCTTTTTCGGAAAAATCGGCCATGCTTATGGCTACAAAACCAATCAAGCCGGACTTTATAAGGCAGAAGATCAGGTTGTCGGGGTTTTTGCTTTCAAAAACGGAATACTAGGCAGTGGCAATTGGTGTTTTACCTCTGCCAAAAGCACTCAACTTGATCTAGTGACGATAGAAGGAAGTGAGGGACAAATCAGTTTTGAGACTTTTGGGAAAGGAGAATTTACCCTGATCAAAGACTATGAGCAACCTATACATTTTCAATTCGAACTTCCAGTCCACATTCAGCAGCCTTTGATCAAGTCGATCGTCGAGGATATTCTAGGGCAAGGTAGCTCTCCCAGCACGGGAATCTCGGGCTCTGGAGCCAATTGGATTTTAGAAAAAATGACCCAAAAAGCCATAAACTGAAAATTCTTAAGAGAAAATTAAGAAAAAAGGAAAAACCTAAAAACAGGGATTTTACGTTAAGTTTTTGAAGAAACATAAGAATCCTTTATAGATATTTTTACTTTGATTAGAATTACTTAATTAATATTTTTATTTAAGTTAGTATTTTTTAGATCTTATTTTATTTATAGTATTTTTTTTAATCGAACCTTAATTAAATTTTTTACGATAAACTAACTGAAGTCGAATCAATTTTAAAGAAGATCGAAAAATTGGCTTGATTTTAGTTTTAGTATGCATGCATCCTTTATTCAGAAAAATGCATCTAATAAAGTAAGAGCAACCACTAAACCTGTCCTAGTTTATTTGTCCAACTAAACCAAAGAAACCATGAAAACTACACTTCTCCCCCGATGGATAGCAGCGCTCATGATGGGATTTATTTCCCTGGGCTTGCTTTCCCCAAAAGATGCGACTGCTGATAATTTTAGGGGCGTATCTTTTCAGGTATTTTATGACGAGCTCATGCCTTACGGTGATTGGGTCAGAGATGCCAACCATGGCTATATCTGGCTTCCTGCTGTCAATGGGGATTTTCATCCTTATGGCACCAATGGGCACTGGGTCATGACTGAATTTGGTAACACCTGGGTCTCTTATTACGATTGGGGCTGGGCACCATTTCATTATGGTCGATGGTATTTTGATAATTACTATCAGAGTTGGGCTTGGATTCCCGGATATGACTGGGGGCCGGCATGGGTGAGTTGGAGAACAGGTGGTGGATATTACGGTTGGGCACCTTTGGGTCCTGGAGTGAGTATTTCCCTGAGAGTGAATATTCCAAGCAGGCATTGGGTATTTCTGCCTCATCGCAGGATGTATGATCCCTATGGCTGGAGGTATTATGCACCGCACCGCACTCGGGTCAGAATTATTAATCGAACCACCATCATCAACAATACCGTGGTATACAATAACAACACCTATACCGCTGGTCCTAGCAGACGCGAGGTTGAGCAACTCACCAGAAGACGCGTAAATGTCTACAATGTCAGACAAAGTGAGCGTCCCGGCAGAGCAAACCTAAGCAGAAACACCGTCGACCTTTACAGACCTGATCTCAATCAAAGAAGTAGAACTGCTGAAGCCAGACCTTCTAGGACCTTGGATGCTAATCAAGCCAGAAATAGAAGAGCGCCTGAAGCGGTGACACCAAGTCGAAGCAGAACTATGGATCGAGCTCCAGCCAATCAATCAGCTAATCCATCAGTGAGAAATAACACGGGAACCAACAGGACCACTTCGGGTGCATCTAGATCAGGAACTTTAGAAAACAGAAATAGCAATCCTAGAAATACAGATGTCAAAACCTTTGAAAGCAGGCCCTATGAAGCTCCAAGACAAAATGGAAGATCAATGCAAACTAGGACTACCCCTAGTCAGCGAGAAACCGTCAATAGGCCAAGCACTACTTCCCGTCAACCAGCTGTAAAATCCAGTCCATCAAGAAGTAGTCAGTCCACCTCGGTGAGAGTTCAGCAGCCTACTCGAAGCAGTACCGTCAAGAGAGCACCCGCTCCCACAAGACAGCAGCAGGTAAAATCAAGCCCTAGCTCACAGCGAAAAGTACAGTCTGCACCCTCTCGGAGCAACTCTAGGGTGAGCACCCCTGCCAAAAGCAATAGCAGAGTAAGTTCCCCCGCTAGAAGCTCCTCCACCAAAAAAGCTCCTGCTCGATCATCGGGAAGCGCTAGAGGAAACGGAAGAAACAACTAATCAATCAATATAAATGAAAAGCCATCTCAAAATTTGAGATGGCTTTTTTGATTTCTATTCCTTGTCTTTCTTTGATTTGCCCAAAATTCAGCTCAATTCCCTAACTTAAAGCCAAAACCACCTAATTATGAAGAAAAGCATCTTTGTGGTCTTTGCCTTTATCATCTTTGAGGCAATGGGCCAAATCAACTTTGACCAAAATCTCCCTATCAAATACCGCAATATCGGTCCCTTTCGAGGTGGCCGTTCTGTAACTGCCACGGGGGTAGTCAATGATCCTTTGACCTACTACTTCGGCACCACAGGAGGAGGCATCTGGAAAACCTCCGATGCAGGTCAGCATTGGGAGAATATTTCGGATGGATTTTTTACCACAGGTTCGGTAGGAGCCGTAGCGGTAGCCGAAAGCAACCCCAATATCGTCTATGTAGGCATGGGTGAGCACGCTCCAAGAGGCGTTATGACCTCCTACGGTGACGGAGTTTATAAATCCACCGATGCCGGCGAAACTTGGAAAAAACTCGGCTTGGAAAAAACAGAACATATTTCCAGGATTCAGATTCACCCAAGTAATCCAGACGTGGTTTATGTGGCCGCTCAGGGTGCTCTGAATGCCCCCAATCCAGATCGAGGAGTCTATAAATCCGTGGACGGTGGCGAGACTTGGGAGAAAATTCTTTTTGTGGATGAAAAAACCGGAGCAGTTGAGCTCAGCATGGATATGAATACACCTGAGGTCCTCTATGCCGCCATGTGGGAGCATCAGCGATTACCCTGGCAGGTAAAGTCCGGTGGTCCGGGCTCAGGAATGTATAAATCTACCGACTCAGGCCAAACTTGGAAGAAAATCGAAAATGGATTACCCCGAGAAAAAGGCAAAATGGCTATTTCCGTTTCTCGCGCAAATCCCAATAAAGTTTATGCTTTGGTGGAAAGCGACACTTACAAGGATCTGGGCGGACTCTTCGTGTCCAACGACGCAGGCGAAAGCTGGACCTTAGTTAATAAAGATAATCGCCTAACCCAAAGGGCTTGGTATTACATCGAGGTCTTTGCCGACCCCAATGATGAAAATACGGTTTGGGTACAGAGTGCTCCCATGCTGAAGTCCTTTGATGGAGGAAAAACTTTTGAAGCTATAGACGGAGCACATGGAGACTATCACGATTTATGGATCAATCCGAAAAACTCCAAAAACATGATTTTGGCGGACGATGGTGGTGGCTCCATCACTTTTAATGGGGGCAAAACTTGGTCCACTCAGAACAACATGCCTACTGCGCAATTTTATCGGATCAATACCGACAATCAATTTCCCTACCGTATCTATGCCGGACAGCAGGACAATACTTCACTGGTGATTTCCAGTATGGCCCTGGGAAGAGGTACGATTACCCAAGAGCATTGGAATTATTCCGCGGGTGGTGAAAGTGCCTTCTTGGCTTTTGATCCGGATGACCCGAGATATGTACTGGGAGGAAGCTATCAAGGAACGATCGAAGTACTAGACATGCAAACCAAAGGCTCTACTAGCATCATGTCGGCCCCCATTCAATACCTAGGCATGAGTGCTGAGGATATGAAATACCGCTTCAATTGGAATGCGCCAATCATCTGGTCTCAGCATGAACCAAATACCTTTTACCATGCTGCCCAAGTACTACTCAAAACTCAGGATATGGGCCAAACCTGGACGGAAGTATCTCCGGATTTGACCCGAAATGAAAAAGAAAAACAAGGAACTCCCGGCGTGCCATTTACCAATGAAGCTGTAGGGGCAGAAAATTATGGCACCATTGCTTATGTGATGGAGTCTCCTCATGAGGCTGGAGTGATCTGGACAGGAAGTGATGATGGCTTGGTTCACCTGACCCGAGACAATGGAAAAACTTGGGCCAATGTCACGCCAAAAGGCATGCAGGAAACGCTTGTCAATGCCATTGAGGTTTCTCCACATGATCCCGCTACAGCCTATATCGCCACGACACGTTACAAATTCAACGATTATACGCCTGCCCTTTACAAAACTACCGATTATGGAAAGTCCTGGACCAAGATTTCGGAGGGAATTCCTTACGGCGCATTCACCCGCGTGGTTAGGGAAGACACAAAGAAGAAAGACCTGCTTTTCGCTGGTACCGAGCAGGGGATGTACCTTTCACGAGATGGAGGATCCAACTGGGAGTCTTTCCAGCTTAATCTTCCGATCACTCCAATTACGGATCTGAAAGTTGCTCATGATGACTTGATCGTGGCAACATCAGGCCGATCCTTTTGGATCTTGGACGAACTGAATGTAGTACGTGAATTACAAAATGAAGTCAATCAAATAACCCTCTACACACCAGAAGATGCACTTTTGGGCAATTGGTACTCTTCGATGAATGGAGGAAACTTGGACGACTTTACCGGCATGCATCCCACCGAGGGCTTAAACCCTGCTAATGGCATGGTGATCCATTATGATTTGCCGGAGAATTTTAATGATAGTACAGAATTGACTTTAGAAATCTTGGACTCCCAAGGCAAGCTGATTCGTAAAATCAGCTCCAAAAGAGACCCGAATGCCAGAACTTGGGCCGGCGGACCTCCTTTGGAACCTACTATTTCTACGCGAAAAGGACTGAACCGCTTTGTTTGGGACTTGCGCTATCCTACTATGCCCGGTATTCCGGGTGCTTACATCGAATCAAGCTACCGAGGGCATAAAGCCATACCGGGAACTTATACCATCCGACTAAGTGGAGAAGGAATGACAGCCGAATCCAAAGCCCAAATCAAGGATATCCCTGCTTACAATTTGAGCCAAGCGGACTATCAGGCCTATCATGAATGGATGAGTCAATTGGAAGCTGATGTAACTAGCATGCATACCCTAGTGAATACCGCCAAGGACTACCAAGACCAACTCGCCACACTCCTGAAAAAGCTGGAAGGCAAAAAAGAATATTCTTCTCTGAAAAAGGAGGGCGAAAAACTTCTCGAAGAACTGAAAGCCTGGGATGAGGAGATGATTCAGCGCCGATCTACGGCCTATGACGATGTGGAGAATTTTCCCAATAAGTTTACCGCCAACTTCCTCTTCATGCTCAATCATGGAGAGAGTAGCATTCCCAAAATCAACGAAGGCACCAAAAGCGAATACGCCCGTTTGATGGAAGAGTGGAAACCACTGAAAACCGAGGGAGAGCGATTGATTCAGACAGCCATTCCAGCATTTAATAAGCTGGCGACAGATAAGGGGGTTGGGGTGTTGTTTGTGGAGTGATTTTAATATACTAGGTGAATTAGACTTAGAGCCAGACCAGTTTCATGGCCGCTACATATTAGCGGATCAAAAGGGAATCTGGATTTCTACGGACCATCCCGAAATCCAAGAGGACTTCTTACGTTTTCAGTTGATCGGAGTAGTCAAATAAACTATATTATATCCTCATTAAGTAAAAACTACCAGAAAAATAGACCATGGATCAATATCTCGAAGCAGCAATCAATGAAGCTAAAACCGGACTACATGAAGGAGGAATTCCCATCGGATCGGTTTTGGTACATCAGGGAAAAATTCTTGGAAAAGGGCATAACAAGCGGGTTCAACAAAAAAGCGTGACCCTCCACGGAGAAATGGATGCCTTAGAAAATGCCGGAAGACAGCCCGCTTCAGTTTATCAGGAATCGGTACTCTACACCACGCTATCGCCCTGTCCCATGTGCACGGGAGCGATCTTACTTTATGGTATCCCCAAAGTGGTGATTGGAGAGAATCGCACCTTCATGGGATCCGAAAAATTATTAAGAGAAAACGGCGTGGAAGTAGTCGTAGTCGATGATCCTACCTGCGTAAAAATGATGGAGGAGTTCATTTCCAAAAACCCCAGCCTATGGAACGAGGATATTGGTGAGCCTTAATCAAAACCTTCGAAGTCCAAGTTTTCAAAGAGTAGCCCAATGGTAAAAGAAGGTAAAGTCAAGACCTGATAAATCGCTATTTAATTCGTTTTTATCAGGTCTTTTTTATTTGCCTAGTTCTAAGCTCCTTTCACCGACTATCAAAAAATTTTAAAGATTAATCCTAAAAAGACTCAATTCAGAAGCCAGTTCAGCCTTTTTCAAAATTTTCGACTAACTTAAAGCGGAACAAATCAAACCCTGTTTTTTTATGCAAATAGCCATTCATAACTGGATGCGGGCCGAAACACTGGAAAGCACCCTACAACGGATTTCTGGCCTCGGATATACCCATATTGAAATTCAAGGCGCTCCGGAAAGCTATGATAGCAGTCAGGTTAAGGAGCTATTGGAAAAATACCAAATCCAATGTTGGGGCTCAGTTACCCTGATGCTCGAGGAACGAAATCTCTTAGCCAAAAATCCCGACCAAAGAAAGAGATCTATCCAATACGTGCTTGATCTTGCCCAATTGGTTGCTGACCTAGGCGGAAGTGTGATATCATTAGTACCAGGTACCGTGGGCAAAATCATCCCCGATGCTCGCCCGGAAGAGGAATGGGAATGGGCCGTAGAAGGAGTCAAAGAGATCTATCAATTTACCGAAGCCAATGGCCTCAAAATCGGCATCGAACCTATCAACCGATTCGAAACCTATTTTATCAACAGAGGCGCCCAAGCCCTAGCTCTGGCGGAAGCAGTAGGTCCAAATTGCGGTGTTTGTTTGGACACTTTTCACATGAATATTGAAGAGTTGGATATGTTTGCCACGATGAGGGAAGTAGGTTCACGTCTGGTAAACTTCCATGTTGCCGACAACAATCGAATGGCTCCTGGCATGGGCAAACTGGATTGGAAACGGATCATGAGCACTTTAAAGGAAATTGGATACGATGATGTCCTTTCTGTGGAGTTCTGTCCACCCATTGATCGTACACCTGCAAATCCCTACCCTAACTCCATTGATGAAGCGCCGGAGGGCTTGAGCAAAGAGCAGCTGAAATTCCTTCAAGATCATGGAAGTACTGCCGTGACGGATGAATTTTATACGATGCTAACCCAGCGTTCGATCGATCAGCTCAAACCTTACCTTAAATGAAAATAGCTAATATTGAAGCCTTTTGGCTTCGCTGTCCCATTCCCAAAGAAAAACAACACCGCTCTGATTATGGGCTTCTGACCAATTTTGACATGACTTTAGTTGTAGTCACCACCGATACGGGCCTGCAGGGTTTTGGTGAAGCTAAAGCGGCAGTAGGTTCATCCGGTTCCTGCGCCAGCATTGTCAGCTGTGTGGAAAACGAACTAAAACCTGCCCTCATCGGTCAGGAAGTAGGACAGATTAACAGGATTTGGGAAATCGTATACAATGGAACTCGTGATCATTATTCCCTCTCGAGAGGGAGGAAATTTCCTATTTTAGGAAGAAGAGGCCTGACCATTTCAGCCCTCAGTGGAATCGATACTGCCCTTTGGGATATCAAAGGTAAGACCCTGGGTGTTCCTGTTGTAGATCTTTTGGGAGGTAGCTGTCGAGATCAAATGCCCGCTTATGCTAGTGGCGGCTGGGCTGGCGCGGACAAGATTGGAGAGCAGTTGAAAGGTTATACTGAAAAAGGGTTCTCAGGAGTAAAAATGCGAGTCGGTGTGATGGACGGTTCGGTCGCAGAAAGCATCAAGCGAGTTCGCGCAGCAAGGGAAGCTCTTCCCGATCACATCAAGCTAATGACTGACGCGCATGGTACCTTCAGTGTGCCCGAAGCCAAGCAGTTTTGTCGGGGAGTGGAAGATTGTAACCTGTATTGGTTTGAGGAGCCTATCAGCCCAGATAATCGAATAGGTACCGCTGAAGTGAGATCAAGCACCTTCATTCCTATCGCCGCAGGAGAAAGTGAATACACCGCTTTTGATGTTAGAGATATGATAGCAGAAAAGGCACTGGATATTATTCAACCTGACTGTGCCATCATCGGAGGAATCACAGAGGCCATGCGGGTGGCCCAATTAGCACATACCTATCAGCTCGAATTGGCTCCGCATTGCTGGGGATCTGCATTTTCTTTTATGGCAGGATTATCAGTAGCATTTGCTTCTCCTTCGGCCAATGTCATCGAATTTTCACTTGGAGGCAATCCAATGATGTACGATCTGGTCGAGGAAAAAATCGCAGTGGATGAGCAGGGAATGTTGCCTCAGCCAACCCGACCCGGTTTGGGCTTGACACCGAATTGGGATTTTGTAAACGAATTCAAACAATAGCAACCATGGCAAAAGCAATCAATATCAATCACGTCGCCTTAGTAGTCAGTAACTTGGAGGAAGCCTGTGAATTTTATGAGAAAGAATTGGGTATGGAAGCCATCCCGGCCTTCCTGTTTGACTATCCTACGGCTTTTTTTAAGATCAATGAAGATCAACAACTGCACTTGACCGAGTGGGAGGACACATATTCCTTTAGAGGTCATCTTTGTCTGCAAGTCGATGACATCAACACCATCTATTGGCGAATGAAAGAACTTGGGGTCATTGATGTCAAGCCTTGGGGACATGTGAGGCAGTTACCGGATGGCCCGATTCAGATGTTTGTCCGTGATCCTTCGGGAAATCTCATTGAACTTTCTTCCGCTCCGGATGCCAAAATTGACCCTAAAATATTTGAGGATGAGCTCTTCAAACCGGGAATATACGTTTCTGGACGCAATGATTTCCGAGGGTATAAGACCAAGGATGCCACGCTTTATCACAAAAACAAATGAGTGCTACAATCCTTCTTTTGGAAACCTTGGCTGATGAGGCGATGGAAATACTGGAGTCCGCGGAAGATGTGGAAGTAATCATGGGATTGGACGATGCAAGCCTTCAGACTGCATTAAAATCCCATGATATTTCAGCGATTATCACTCGCGGCAAAGGACAAATTCGGGCCTCCCTGATGGACCAAGTTCCTAACTTAAAAATCATTGCCCGAGCTGGAGTGGGACTGGACAATATCAACGTGGATGAAGCGAGTAAGCGAGGAATCAAGGTAGTCAATGCCCCAAACAGCAATGCCAATACCATCGCTGAACATACTATAAGTCTAATGCTCAATCTTCAGCGTAATCTATTTTCTGCATTTACTATGGTTAAAGAAGGTCGCTGGAAAGAAAGAGGAAATTATATAGGAGATGAACTGCATGGAAAGACTCTCGGGATTTTAGGAATGGGAAACATCGGTAAAAAAGTAGCTCGGATTGCCGAAGCTTTAGGGATGAAAGTATACTATTGGAGTGCTGTCAAAGAACCGGTCCCCTACCCCATGCTATCCCTCCAAGAGGTGCTGAAAAGCTCAGATGTGGTCAGCTTGCATCTGCCTTTGACCGTTGAGACAGAAAATCTGATCAACGGTGAAGCTCTAAATCAAATGAAAACTGGAGCTCTACTAATCAATACGGCTAGAGGAAAAATCATTGATCAGAAAGCTTTATTTAAGGCTCTTGAATCAGGAAAACTAGGAGGGTTTGCCTCAGATGTCCTAGCAGTAGAGCCACCTGAGACAGATGAGCCTTTGATCAAGCATCCCAATACCCTGATTACAGCCCATGTAGGAAGTCTGACCAAAACCACCTATACTCAAATGTGTATTATGACGGTACAAAATACACTTGCGATTTTAAGAGGTCAAGAACCCATGGAAAATTGTATATTTAATAAAAGAAACTTGATCAATTAGAAGTTTCCAGAGTTGCATTAGCCCACCATAATACTCCATGTATGAGAGCACCTTCCTTTGTACTATTCATCTTCCTCTTGTATTCCTGCGGTCCAAAAACTGAGGATTCTAATTCGAAGGAACCATTGAATGAAAACAGCTTTACCACTCCTTTGGGAAAGACTTTCACTGTACCTACACCACCGGAGAAACTGTTGATTCAATTTGAGGAAGCTAAATCTAATTATGAAGCAAACCCAGAAGATATCGAAGGGTTGATTTGGTACGGAAGAAGAGCAGCCTACATTGGAAAGTATCAAGAGGCAATCGATATTTATTCAAAAGGAATCGAAAAATCCCCAAACGAAGCCAAGCTGTACCGCCATAGAGGGCATCGCTATATTTCTCTCCGAGAATACGATAAGGCCATTTCCGATTTGGAAAAAGCCGCCGAATTGATCCAAGGAACTGAAAACGAAATCGAGCCGGACGGCATGCCCAATGCCATGAATATTCCTGTAAGTTCCTTGCATGGAAATATCTATTATCATTTAGGTTTGGCTTATTATTTAATCCACGATTATGAAAAAGCCTATGAGGCCTACCTCCGCTGTCGAGAAAGTGGATCGCATTACGATAATATAGTCTCAAGCACCCATTGGCTTTATATGATTCAACAGCGATTGGAAAACCCCGCAAAAGCCGATTCACTTTTGGCCCCAATTCATGCGGATTCTACTGTCATCGAAAACCAAAGTTATGCTGATCTCTGCGAGCTCTATAAGGGTTGGCTGCCAGTCGACTCCCTGATTCAAGAAGGCCCGGGAAGTCCGTCCAATGATGCCGTTCGCTACGGAGTTGCCAATTGGTATTTGTATCATGGAGACACGGTTAAGGCCCGACAAATGATGGAAAATCTCATTGATGAAAAAGCCTTTACTTCCTTTGGGTACTTGGCTGCTGAAAGTGATTTGATCTATTATTTTAAGTGAGCTAAAAAGTTGAAACTTATAATTTGCATTCAACGAGGGCGCTCTTCCCCATAGAGTTCCTTCATCACTTGCAGCTTTTCTTTGTTCTCAAGAAGTGATTGGTCAGAAAACATCATAATCCCTGTAGAAGGCCATTGAGCCCCTTGGATCATCACTTCTCTAAACTCCTCCGCACTTACAATACCCGGATTATCGTGTGACTGAACGATTGGCCAAATTTTCGGGGAATCATTCCTCTCAAGATCAAGTACTCCACCTATCCAATTAAGGTACTCCCCCACCCATTTGGTAGGCCTTCCCTTCATGTGATGAAAAAGCATCGGCGCCATCACATCTACTCGTTTGGCTAGAGCAATGGGGTCCAAGCCCATAGTTCGGTACAAAGCAGAATCGTAATCCGTAGGATACCAAGCGCAGTGAAAAACACCTAAGATGGCTTCAGGCTGCGCTTGACGAAGGATTTCACCCAAATCTTCTACCCATTCATTGAGTACATCTACTCTCCATTTTCTCCATTGGGCATCTACATTTTCTAGGATCCATTTGGCACGATCGGGAACGTTTTGTCCTGGAATTAGCGTGTCAATGCGCTCACCAAATGCCGTGGTACACCGATCACAGAAACAGGTTTCTGGCAAAATCGGCTCGGTAGTTTCAAATTGCGCATGCCAATGCACATAATCTAAAAACAGTCCATCCACTTCAAACTGACCTAGTATCTCGTTTAATTGATCCGAACGAAATTGCTTAAAACCAGGATGGGTGGGACAGATTCCCATAAACCAATCTGCAGGTGGGGACTGCTCCCCTTTTTCATCGATAGGCCAAGCATCAGGATGGTCAACCAAGTAATCTTTGCCATTTAAGGTGGCAAATTCCACAAAAACTTTCATCCCTTGCTTTTTTGACTTTTCATAAAAGTCCTGATTCAAAGATCCACTTCTCACAAAAACCGCATTCATACCCAAAGAATCAAAGGTATACCCTTCGCGAAGCAAAGTCCCCGGGTTACCATAAACTCCCTTGATGAATTCATCAGAAATTTCTTTCGAAACAGGAGCATTACAGGAAAGCAAAGCAAGAATAAATATAAAAACTAGAGTGCTTTTCATAGGTTGAGCGAATTTGAGAAGAAGGATCAACTTACCAAAAGAAACCATTTTTAAATCAAATCAATCGATTACTCCTGTATATTAACTGATAAAACTTTCAGATTTCAGGGAATACTTGCTCTATGGGAATTGGATTTAATTACACCTATACCTTTCTGAATTCTTTAATTCATTTGATTCAAAAATCTTTCAATGCCCGATAGAAGCTTAATCAATTTTCCTAAAATGATCCAAAGGCGAAAAAACGGAATAAACATTTAAAAAATTGATTTCTGTTTTAGTGCCTTCTCAAAAGGTATTTTGAACTATTAAAATTAAAAAAGAGGTCCCTGAATGCTAATGAAGCTGACCAAACCATAAAATCATTATTATTTGAAAAAAAGTATTGATACTTTTAATTTGAGATACCATAAGGTGTTACCTGCTTTTTTTACGAAGAATTGAAATCGACAAATACTAAATTTCTTATTTTCCAAGCGGACCCAAGACGCGGGGGTGATTTAGGAAACTATTGGCATTACATGCTGGGTTTCTTTTTACCCGCAGTGCTGTGGATCCGCCAAAATCCACAAAATTGGTCAGATACCATTCTTCAAATTGATGCCTGTAATCCGCTTTCAGACAAACTCTTGAAAGAATATTTAGACCATGTTAAAATACCACATGAATTTGTAGAATTAACCGATAAAAGTACCAAGGGACCCCAAAGGGAATGGAAATCCTACCGAGCAAAAATAAAAAGAAGATTACTTAGGTTTGAATACGCGTTAAGAGGAGATCATACCTCCATTTTCGCTTATCATCTTTTTAGAAAAAGAAAGAATAAAATCGTCCTTCCTAGGTGGGACCATTACCTTGAGTTTTATGGTAAATTTCCATTGATTTTCAGGGAAAATTTTCATCCTCTCAGACAGCACCTCCTGTCTTGGGCAGGAGCTGAGCATATGAATGAAAAACCTTTAATCTGTATCATTGAAAGGGCAGATCCACCCTCTATTGTCAACTCCGAGCAGGGTAAAAAAGCGAGGTGGTTTAAAGGATACGGATCTACTAGGAGACGCTTACTTGGAATTGAAGAGTGTCACCGCAGACTTCTCGCTACGGGACACTATTCTAAAGTAGTGAACCCTGGAGAAATGTCATTAAAAGAGCAAATTCATGCTTTTTCGAACTGTAGTTATTTGGTCGGTATCAGAGGCGCAGAGTTTTTAAATATGATTTGGATGAAACCTGAGTCTAGCGTCATTTTGCAGGGCAGTGCCGATTTCAAAAATGAAGCGATACAAAAGAAACTTGCGGCAGCCTGCAGATTGAATTATTTAGAATTAGCACACGAGGGAGAAGTTTCTCCTAAATTAGAATTTGAAAAACTAAAATACTTACTTCCAAAACTTAACCATGACCACATCCCCAAGCCTGCGGAAAGCTGAAAATGCACAAGGGTTAATCGATTTTCTTTCAGAAACCAAAAAAGAGTCTCAATACGAGCTCCAAGAAATCAAATTTGCTGATCAATCCGCATGGAGTCTACGGGATGGTATCATCAGCCATCAATCCAATGGATTTTTTCAGGTGATTGGTCTTGAAAATCAAGATGATCCAACCGATCAAAAACTGATGCTTTATCAACCTCAAAGTGCCTTGACGGGGTTGATCTTCTGCAAAACAGGAAACACAATTTTTGTATTGCTACAAGCTAGAGTAGAGCCGGGAAATACCGGTGTGATCCAATATGGACCTACTATACAAAGTACGCCCGCCAATTACCTAAAACTACATGGAGGAAAGGCTACCGCCTATGTGGAATATTTTACCTCCTATATTCCAGGATGTCATCTGATTACACACAGTATGCAACATGATTTGGGAGGTAAGTATTACCAAAAAAGTAAAACCCATCATTACTTAGAAGTCAAAGAGTTAATCGAGACCCAAGAAAATATGATTTGGGCTTCAATACCAGCAATCAAAAACCTGCTTCAAGAGGATAATATTTTAAATGCAGACCTTCGATCACTTTTGGCTGTATTTGATTGGGATAATTATTGGTGGCAAAGCAAAAAATACATCGCTATCTATACTCTTCCTGCCGCAGACCACTACCCGCTAAGCACCTACAAAATGACTCCATTGGATAAGCTGAAAGATTGGGAGATTACAGATAAAGGCATTGAATCAAAAAATGGTCAATCCACCGGTTTGGGGTTTTATAAATTCTCCGCTACAAATCGAGAGGTAAGTTCCTGGACACAGCCCCTATTTCAGGTAGCAGGCCAAGGTATTGTTCAATTGATCTATAAAAAGGTAGATGACCTGATTTTCTTTTTAGTTAGTTTAGATTGGGAAGTGGGCATCTCTACACAGCAGGTACTTTATCCTAGCTATTATTTTAGTCCAGAGAACTCTTCACTATCAAGCCCCCATCAAGACGGTCAACTTATTGCTGAGATTATACAATGTGATGAGGGAGGAAGGTTTTACCAAAACGAAACCGTTTACCAGCTGATCGAAAACAGCAATATTTTACCAAATGAAAACCAATTTTGGTTGATAAGTGACAACCTTTCTTATTGTTTAAATCAATCCAATATCTGTTCTTTCCAACTCAGGTGTGCATCCTCGATTGCGCTTCCCCTGATCCACCCTATATCATTTATGGAGTGAAATGTGAAACCGGAAAGAGAAACCTGATTTGCTACGAACCCTACACGGCTACCTAGTGTTCAGTCACCATGCTCTTCAACAGAAAGGTTCATGTCTAGCATAATTGCTGATCAGAAAATCAAAAAAATTCTTCCGCTGATTTTGGCTACGGCCATTTTTATGATGATGCTGGATTCGATGATTCTCAATACTTCGCTTCCCGCCATAGCGGCAGACCTGAATGAGTCTCCACTCAATATGCAAAATGCCATCATCAGCTATGTGCTGACGGTAGCCTTGCTGATGCCCATCAGTGGGTTTATGGCAGATCGATTCGGTACCAAAAAGGTCTTTATTGCGGCTTTGATACTTTTTGCCATAGGTTCCTTGTTTTGCTCGATTTCCCAAAGTTTGACTCAGTTGGTAATTTCTAGAGTAGTTCAAGGCGTTGGAGGCAGCATGATGACTCCCGTAGGGAGACTCACTTTGATCAAAACTTTCCCTAGGAATGAAGTGGTCAATGCGATGAATTATGCCATTGTCCCTGCTTTAATCGGCCCCATATTGGGGCCCTTGGTTGGGGGCTACTTGGTAGACTATTTGTCTTGGCATTGGATATTTTTAATCAATCTACCCATTGCATTCATTGGAGTTATTTTGAGTCTTATTTACATGCCTGACTACCACTCTGAGTCCTCTGGCTTTGATATCAAGGGTTTTCTGATTTTTGCTGCGGGGACGTTTATTTTATCCATTTCCTTGGAGCTTTTGGGCAATTCGGTACAAACGACTCCTTTACTTTTTGGGCTATTTTTGGGCTTTTTGCTGTTGTACTTCTATTACAGGCATGCCAAAAAGAGGGAAGAGCCGATTTTCCCATTGAATTTATTTCAAGTGCGGACTTTTCGGATCGGTATTCTTGGCAATCTTGCCACAAGGCTGGGAATAAGCGCTATTCCCCTGCTTCTACCTCTGATGATACAAATAGGATATGGCAGGTCAGCAGTAACTTCAGGCTGGATCGTAGCCCCAATGGCCATTACAGCCATGCTGGGAAAATCGGTGGTAATGAAAATTCTAAATCAAATTGGTTATAGAAAAACATTGATTACAAACACCTTGATCATCGGCCTTTTGATTTGTTCATTGGCAATCCCGAGTATTGAAAGCTCAATTTATTGGCACATCCCAATCATTGGAGTCTTGGGCTTTTTTAACTCCATCCAATTCACCTCCATGAATTCCATTGCTATTGCAGACCTTCGCCCCTACCATACAAGCAGTGGCAATTCTCTGCTATCTGTTAATCAGCAAATGGCAGTAGGTTTTGGGGTCGCCTTCGGATTGGTAGTTCTCAAAATCTTTGAAGGAGACGTAAGCTTGATCCAAAATGAAATTCACAATGCTTTTCGCTATACATTTTTGGTTATTGGGGGCCTGACAATGCTATCAGCCATGGTTTTCAGAAGGCTACATATTCGCGATGGGAATAATTTAAAGTCTCAGAAAACCTGAAATGCATTTGGGCAAAAGAGGTTATGTTTACCATACATCTCATAAAAAGGCAATCTCAACTGCTAATTTCTAAGGATCTCTTCAATAAGAAATTTTCGGCAAGAACGACAGATTGATCATTTTCTCTAACGTTTTGTCTTTTCTCTAATTGCTACCCCTGTCCAAAACCCTCTAATCTATCAGTGTAAATACCATTTGCCTAAATTTCCAACCTGTCTGATCTCCATTACCAGCGCCGGAGGTTTGTTTGAAGATCAAGCCTATGATATTTTCCTCCGGATCGGCGAAATATTGCGTGTTGAAATACCCTCCCCAATCAAAGGTGCCTAAACTCCCCATTCCACCTAATTGTACTCCCTTGTCATCAACCAAGCCAAATACCAACCCATAATCTTTACCATTATTACCTAATAAATCACCCACCTGATTACTCATGATCGTTTGGATAGTATGTGGGCTTAAAATCTGATTTCTGTTATAAATCCCTCCATTGAGGTACATCTGAAGAAATTTGGCGTAATCTTCTGTGGTGCTCGATAGTCCTGCTCCACCTGAGAAAAACTTCTTTGCTCCACTTTTTGGATAATCCGGATCATAAAAAGTTACCGGGTAAGCTTTCCACTGATTTTCTTGATAGGTATGTACTTTCACCAATCTATCTCCTTGCTTCTCGTCCAGATAAAAACGGGTGTCATTCATTTTTAAGGGGTCAAAAATGCGTTCTTTCAAAAATTCATCAAAAGGTTTTCCACTAATAACTTCCACCAAATAACCTAATACATCCAAACCCTCACTATAAGTAAATTTCGCACCCGGTTCATGATGCAAAGGGAGTTTTGCCAGACGCTTGACACTCTCCTCGATGTTGATGTTCTCAGTAGTAAAGAGATCTGTCACCCCAGCCTTATGATAAATCATCTTCATCCGTTCATCGCCATCTATCACGCCATAACCTAAGCCTGATGTATGCGTCAGCAAATGCCGAATGGTAATCTGCCTACTACTGGGAACCGTGGTGTAAGTGGTATCCCCAAACCGAAACGTATTGAGAATTTGCGGATTATTGAATTCTGGAATGAATTTAGAAATCGGATCATCCAACCGAAACTTTCCCTCCTCCCATAAAATCATGACCGCAGTAGCAGTGATTGCTTTGGTCTGCGAGGCAATTCGAAAAATCGAGTTTATTTCCATATTTCTTCGATTTGCTACATCAGAATAGCCTTTGGCTTGGTGATAAATCACCCTTCCATCTTTGACAATCATAGCCACAAGTCCAGGAACCTGCTCCGTCTTAATAGCTTCATCGAGCATGGCATCAATTCGAGAGATTCTATCTTCAGAAATTCCCGAGATCACTTGATTACTTTGCTGGGTTAAAGTTTGTGACTGTGCGCCAGAGAAGAACATTAGCGCAGATAGAAAAATAAGAAAAGGATGGGTTTTCATAGGAATTTTGGGTTTGGTATAGCTAAAATAGCCTTAAACCAACCAAGTCCTACCCTATACCAAAAAAAGATTACTGAATCTACTTTGTATTTAACGAATTCAAAATTAATTCGGCAGCCGTCTTTGAGGCGGATTGAGTCCCTATTCGCTCTTTCACCAGATCATAGCCCTGAAGCATTTGACCCTTATATACCATATCAGAAACCATTTTCACCAATTCTGATTCCAGATTTCCAATTGAAAAATCATTTTGAATTAATTCTTTGACTACCATTTGATCAGCTATCAGATTGACTAAGGATATGAAAGGAACTTTGATCAATCCTTTGGCTATTTGGTAGGATATGGTACTTGTCTCATACACCACCACCTGCGGCACTCGAAATAAAGCGGTTTCCAACGTGGCCGTACCGGAAGTAACCACAGCAGCAATTGCATGAGAGAGTAAATCATAGGTTTGATTAAAAACCACCTTTATACCGGCCTTCTGAGCGGGAGAATAGAGCTTCTGATCTAATGAATCCACACCTGCTATGACAAATTGTGCATTGGGAAAGCGCGGTACCAAGGCTATCATTTTGCTAAGCATAGCTTCAATTTCCTGTTTACGACTTCCTGGTAGTAGTGCAATAATTGGTGAGTAACTCAATTCATTTTTTTGGAAGAAAAACTCATGTGGTTCAAACTTTCTAATCTCATCCAAAAGAGGGTTCCCTACATAATTCACCTCCATATCAAACCTTCTGAAAAAATCTGATTCAAAAGGTAAAATACTATAAATATGGTCAGTAAAAGCTTTCAGTTTTAAAGCTCTTTTTTGGTTCCAAGCCCAGACCTTTGGAGGAATGTAATAATGAACAGGGATATGATTAGCTTTTGCAAATTGGGCTATTTTCATATTAAAGCCCCCATAGTCAACTAAAATAAGCGCATCAGGCTGATAACGAATAAGATCCTTTTTAACCAGATTGAGGTATTTAAGAACTTTGCGAAAGCCTAGGACCACTTCCAAAAAACCCATAAGTGCCACTTCCGAATAATCAACAGCTAAGTCCACTCCTGCCTTTTGAGAGTAACTGCCACCCATTCCTCTGAATTCCAAAGAGGGGTTTTGCTCCTTCAACGCCAAAACCAAGTTAGAAGCGTGAAGATCACCTGAGCGTTCGCCGGAAATGATATAGAATCTCTTCAAATTTCGTAAAAGATAAATTTTTATTGGAAAGTATTAGTCAGAAAACATTACCTATGATTAAAACAAAGATGATCAATGTTAGGAATCTGGGCTTTCAATTTGTTGTTAATTAATTCTCATTTATTACAAATTTTCTTGACTTCCCCATCAGAAACCAATTCATAGTCAAAGGCTTCTTCCATCCAATGCCTAGTCTTATATTACTTTGAATTGCTGTCTATCAAATTGAAATAAGGCGATTGACATTAGCTCTGATTCTGTAAAATTCAGCAACTTCTCAACTACAGAACTAAATCCTATTTAAATTTTATCTAGGATAAGCATTCACTTTCTCTTTGAGAAACCATGTTGTCAAGTTATTGAGTAAGCTTATGAACTCCAAAGTTCAAAGAACAATTCAGAAAAAGATTTGATAAATAGTTAAAACAACCCTGCTCATTAAAGTATTACAGGAAAATTCATCCTTTATGCCCTTTGTGATAGAAAAATCATAAATCATTCACCGAAATACTCCACAAAGTTCCTCGGAGTCTCGTAAAGTGTCAATTTATACAGACCTCCATTAGGAGTAATTTCTTTGACCGCGGGCTCCAAGATTTTCCAAAATTCCATAATCAGAATTTCGCAAGAAGCCATTTTATCTTTCATGAAATCCACGTCCATGTTCAGATTTTTATGGTCTACTTTATCAATTACAAGACGGCGAATTAAGGTGCTTAGCTGCTTTAGATCTACCACAAACCCAGTCTCTGGATCAGGCATTCCTTTTACCGTTACAATCAACTCAAAATTATGCCCATGCCAATTGACATTGGCACAGGGGCCAAAAACCTCAAAGTTCTTTTCCTCAGACCAATTGGGGTTCCAAAGTTTATGTGCGGCATTAAAATGCTCTTTCCTACAAACGTAAATCATCAGCGCTTCAAATTCGGCGCAATTTAGTCAAAAGTAATCTTCAAATAAAATTTTATCCGTTCAGCTAAGATCACTTGATCAAGCGATCCATCAATCGAAGCCAATCTTCTTCTTTTTTAAGCTTTAATTTTTCTGCCTTGATCACAGCTAATGCCTCAGAAAGTAAAGGTTCGGAAAGCACATCACCCAATTGCTTTTCATTTTTAACAATTTTACAGGTGCCTTGGCTGCAGAGGTACAATTCTTCTGAAGGTAAAAATGCTTTGCCTCTATCAGAACCATAAGAAGAAGAAGTGGGATCATTTCCTACGGAAACAGAGTACAACTTAGCTAGAATCAAATCATCCTTACCTTTTAACTCTTCATAAAAAACGGTCTTCCCTTTAATGAGTGCATCCGACTTTTTAAATACTCTTTCTCTATTATTCTCAAAAATCACAAAGTAGGAAATCTCCTTGGGTTCAAAATAAAAACGCTCTCCCTGATACATATACTCTACTCTGTTTTCATATCCATTTAGAGCTAATTTACCTTCGTAAAATTCCCTTTCGTTGAAGAAAATTTTACCATCTGTAAAGTCCCCTACAAGAGGACTGCCTGAGATACCTGGATACTTTGCCATTAAAGGAGCACCATTGCCGATATCTTGAAGATTGGTTAGCTGGGCAAAGCCACTAAATGAGAGTAGAAAGAAAAAGGAAGCAAATAATACTTTCATAGTTATAGTAGTTAAATAAAAAAGGGAAAGGCGAATGCCCTTCCCTTATTTGGTTGGTTATTTTTACTGTTGTGCGATAGAGATACCTAAACGCTTGAAGTTTTCACTTGCAGCGATATCTGAACCGTTTCCATTAAGTTCCAATACCAAAGTAACAGGCGAAGTGCCATTGTCACCTTCAAGCAGTTCTACGGTAACTTCACCGAAGCTGCTATTGGCAGGAATTACAAAAGAACCGGAGGTGTTGTAATGAACACCTTCTACAGCAGTAGTTTTATCAGCAACAACGGAGTAAGTGATCGTTTCATCATTTGGTCTCTGTGCACTTACAAAGTTAACTCTGAAAGTGATCGTACCTGAACTTTCAGTGATGAAAGGTCTAGATGTATTGAGCGCAAATCCGTAGGCAGGGAGTCTGTTCACAATTGGAAAATCCTCTCCTGGTGCAGGTCCATTGAGAACCGTAGCATCAAACTCTACTACGGAACCGTCATATATTTCGTAGGCGAAGTCCTGCTCGATGCAAGAACCCAAACTAAATGCTACTAGTGCAAATAGAAATACCCTATAAATTGATTTCATCTGATTTCTTAATTTAATATCCTTCATTTTGAACAAGATTTGGGTTACCATCTACTTCTCTTTGAGGGATAGAAGCAAGGATTCTAACGTCAGTAAACGGTACATCTCCTTGAGGCTTAATGATATCTCTACCCAAACGCTTCAAGTCAAAGAATCTGTGACCTTCGAATGCAAACTCAAGCTTTCTCTGAAGAAGAACTTCTTCGAAGATCTCAGCGGCATCAGAAGACTCAAAAGGAGCCAAACCTCTAGCCGTTCTCAAAGCATTCAAGTTTTCCAAGGCACCATTGACGTCCAAAGTAGAAGCATAAGTCTTAGCCTCAGCCAAAATCAAAAGCATTTCACTTTTTCTGATTACAGGGACATTGTCAATGTATGGAACACCGATTTTACCAAGAAACTTGGTACACTCTAGTTTTGGACCAGATCCTCTACCGTTACCTACATTGTACAATTGCGCTCTCACATCATCGCCACGAGTAACTTCATAAGCTCTAGGGTCGTTTCCAGATCCTGAAGCAGATACTTGAAGTTCGCTAAGCAATTGAGCATTTGGAACGAAGTCACCCCATCCACCTTGATTTTGTGGATTGCTCAAGTCAATGATAGAGGTAAATGAAGCCTGAAGTGATGCATTTACACCACCTGTACCTTCACTTGCATTGAAGAAACGAACTTCGAACATAGACTCAGGATGAGCATCTGATCTCCATCCGGACACATAATCGTCTCCTTGAAGTACAGTCCCAACAGAGCTTGCCAAAGCTGCTTCCGCATTAGTGATAGCGGTAGGATAGTCTTTGGTATACAACGCCACTCGAGCTAGAAGCGCATGTGCAGCTCCTTTAGATGCGAAGTTTCTGTTGTTAGAATCAGCCAAAAGGGAAATAGCATCATTCAAATCAGAAACCATTTGAGCATAAGCATCTCCAATAGCACCTCTTCCAGGAAGTCTGTTCAAAGCTCCTTCTGAAGTAATTACACCTTCTGTAACTACAGGTACACCACCTCTATCATTTGCTTGTACCACTGCTCCGGGGATGTAAGCATACACCTTAGCCAAATCAAAGTAGTAAAGTGCTCTTAAGAACTTCAATTCACCTTCCCAGCCTGCTGCCTCTTCTGGAGAGACTGGAGGAGTATCGTTGAGTTGAGGGATAGCCTCTAAGATCAAGTTGATCTCATTGATCGCATAGTAGTTGTTTTGCCATGTGTCCAAGTGAGTACCAAACTGATTTCTTGCTTGGTTTATTTGTCTACCGGAATTTCCAGTAGCTACACCGATATCAGCAAGTGCATCGGCATCTGCCAATAGGGCTCTTCCGTAATTATCGCCAGATCTTAATCGGGCATATACAGAGTTGATTGCTGCCTCTACACCACCACGGGTTTGAAGGGCAATAGTCGCATCGATTGATTGTCTTGGATTAGTTTCCAATAGACTCTCGCAGCTTGTCGCGGTCAGAATCATTCCTCCCACCATTGCGGCCAAGCCTAATCTTTTAAATATGTTTGTTCTAATTTTCATTGTTTAATTCTTTAGAAACCTACCTGAATACCAACTGTATAATTTCTGGTCTGCGGAATGATACCAGTTGCAGCACCCAAGAATTCTGGATCATAACCTGGATAATCAGGAGCATATGTCCAAAGGTTAACACCTTGTGCATATACTTTTGCACGAGTCAAACCGATTTTAGACAATAAGGATGGGCTCAAATTGTAAGAAAGAGAAACCTGCTTCAATCGGATATAATCCGCATTAAACAAAGATGCACCTCCTGTATTCATACCTGAAGCTCTTACTTCTGTACCACCGCTGTATACCCTTGGCTGATAAGTCATTTGACCTGGCTCTGTCCATCTCGCATCGTAAGTTTGCTTCAATGCATTCAATGTCAAACGAGAAGCATTTTCACGCATGAAACCAACCTGACCATCTGGAACTAGTCTTCCGTACTCGTACTGGAAGAATACCGTCAATTCCAATCCTTTGTATGAGAAGGTGTTGTTCATACCTCCATACCAGCTTGGAAGAGAATTACCTAAGATTTTTCTGTCTCCAGCCTGTACCTGATACTTCAAGTTACCGTCGATATCATACCACATTGGACGACCTGTAGCTGGGTTTACACCCGCATACTCATAAGAGAAGTAAGAACCTAAAGATTCCCCTACTCGGATAGCAGGGTTTGAAGGTAATTCTTCTAGACCGTCATATAGAGAAGTGATTTCGTTCTCGATTCTCGTGATGTTGAAGTCAGTATCCCATCTGAAGTTATTAGTATTCACATTGACTGTTCTGATTTCAAATTCGATACCTCTGTTGACCAAAGAACCTACGTTTCTTGTAACTGAACCGAAACCATTGGTCCAAAGGATAGGCTGAGGGAAAAGTAGATCCTTAGAATTTCTGTTGAAGACATCTAATGCACCACTTACTCTGTTGTCGAATAATCCGAAGTCAACCCCAATGTTGATGGTTTCGTTTTTCTCCCAAGACAATTGCTCATTAGCAAGTCCTGAAGGACGAATACCTCCACCACCGTTATACGTACCAGTACCGATGTAAAGACCTCTTGAATCAAAGTTACCGATCTGATCGTTACCTGTCACACCCCAAGATGCTCTAAGCTTCAATTCAGATATTGTAGTACTCTCTTTCAAGAAACCTTCTTCTTTCAAATACCATCCCGCTCTTACAGAAGGGAAGAAACCGTAAAGGTTGTCAGCACCAAATCTAGAAGAACCGTCATATCGACCAGTCAAGGTCAACAAGTATTTCTTATTGTAGTCATAGTTAGCCTGCAAGAAAGTACCGAATCTCTTAAATCCAGTCCAGAAGGAAGTAATATTTTCTGGAATCGCAGCAGACTGTACTGTTCTGAATTGGAAGGTAGGGAAACCTGTACCCGAACCAGAAATACCTTGGTTGGTCTCAGATCTGTATTCCACACCATAAACCCCTGAAATGTTGTGAACAGAGTTGATAGTTTTGTTGTAATTCAAAGTTTGGGTTGTGATGAAGTTCACATTCCAGTTGGACTGAACCTGACCACGACCATTAACACCTCTACCGTCTGGAGTACGAGGGTCTGTATAATCTTCAGCTTGTACCAAACGATAATCTACACCAAACAATGATCTGAAGATCAAATTGTCAGCCAATTGATATGTAGCTGCAATATTACCCACCACTTGATTGGTTCTCTGAATACCACTGTTATAAGTATTTACAGCAATTACGTTTTGGTTCAAGATACCTCTGATGTTCTCATTGAAAGAACCGTCTTCGTTATAGATTGGGTTATGAGGAAGAACTGTAGCTGCAGAGAAAGCAGGGTTACCCAAAAATGCACCCGAAGTAGCAAAAGGAGTATTCTGTCCAAATGTACTCAAGTTCAAGTTAGTCTCAATATTCAATCTGTTAGTAGCCTTATGACCTAATTTCACTGCGAAAGTTCCTCTTTCGAAGTTTACAGGAGATACTGTGGCTTCCTGAGAGTTGTAAGATCCAGAGATGAAGAAAGTAGTCTTCTCATCACCCCCTGAAGCAGAAAGCTCATAGTTCTGAATTTTACCGGTGATCAAAGCTTCACGCTGCCAGTCGTAGAAAGGTAAATCTGCACCTATTTGATCTAACTCTTCCACAGATAAAGACTGCCAGTTGGAAGGTAAAACACCAAGATCATTTAACCCTCTAGCTTGAGGAATGTTAATTCCAGCATTGATGTAAGCTTCTTTTCTCAATTGATACACCTCAGTAGCATTGGTCACATCAAGCGTCTTAAGAGGCTCAGTGGTACCACCGTAAGCGTTGAATGTAAATTGAGCCTTACCAGCTTTACCTTTTTTGGTAGTAATAATTACAACACCATTTGCTGCTTGAGCTCCGTAGATCGCTGCAGTTGCCGCATCTTTCAAAATTTCCATAGACTCGATGTCGTTAGGGTTCAAGAAAGCAAGCGGGTTAGACTGAGTAAAACCTGCATCATCTCTTGAATTCAACTGCACACCATCTACGATGTAAAGAGGCTCATTACCTGCGTTAACAGAACCTACCCCTCTAATACGGATATTTACCGCACCACCTGGAATACCGTTAGCAGAAGCTACCTGAACACCAGCTGCACGACCTTGCAATGCTCTATCGAAAGACTGCATCGGCAAGTTTTCGATGACATCACCTCTTACTTGGGATACTGCACCAGTGACCTCTCTTTTGGTCTGTACACTGTACCCCGTAATCACTACTTCTCCTAGTAATTTAGTATCGGGGTCTAGAATCACGTCAAGCTCAGATCGATTTCCGATTGAGATTTCTTTGCTGGTGGAACCCACAAAACTAACTACTAATACATCAGATCCAGATGGAACTGAAATAGAGAATCGACCATCCAAATCGGTAGCTGTACCGATGGTGGTTCCTTTAACAAGAACGGTAGCTCCCGGAATAGGCAAATTGTCTTCCGAAGAGATTACCGTACCAGTAACCACGCGACTTTGGGCAAATGCTACTGCACTCCCCAATATCAGCATGAGTCCTAGAAGTAAAACTTTCCTCATATTTGGTTTGATTATGGTTTAAATTAGACTCAATGATATCCGTTTCCTTTGAATATCCCAAGTCTAAGACATAGAAAATTCATAAATGTTTTGGTTGTGGGACATGATAATTTCTTCGCAATTACCCCTGAAATCAATATAAAATTCCGATTAAGCTCTAATACATCTACTAATTCAAAAAATTATTCTCATTAAGGGAATGTTAACGGAAGTTAATTTTTAATACATATGCAGGTATTTTTTCTAAAAAACAGGAAAAAAAATTGATATCCATTTTTTATTCCTTAAAAGGTCTTTTTCTCAAAATAATCTTGATATGTTTTGATATAATGAATATTAAAAAGGAAATAATACAGACTAATTGAGAATTTTATATAATCTTATAGATATAAAAACAATGTTTTTTGTCCTATATCAAATAGAATAAACCTTAAAAATCACAGAACCCTGATCGTAATTCTTCTGTTTAAGGCTTGATTCTGCGGGCTATCGTTTGGTACCATGGGTTGCGAATCTCCCATACCTTCTGTGGCCACTCTTGCAGGATGAATTTCATGGGAAACCAAGTACGCTTGAACGGACTTTGCCCTTTGTAAACTCAAGGCTTCATTATAAGTGGCAGAACCTACATTATCTGTATGTCCGGAAATCATGATGTTAACATTAGGGTTTTCCTCCAAAAATTTAACTAAGCGACGTAAGGACGTCATAGACTCCTGCTTCAGCTCAAATTTATCGAAATCAAAAAATACATTTTCAAAGACAAACTCCTCTCCTGACGCCACGGGGGTAAGTTCGACTTGCAAGTCTTTGACATTTTGAATGGAATCTCTTTCTACATTATAGATTTTGGGCAAGAAGCCCTTCTTCTCCACATAAAGACCTGATACGGATTTCTCTGGATACAGCATCATAAACTCTCCCGTCTTTCCGTCAGCTTTAAATTCGTAAAGCGTGCTATCATTGCTTAGTGAAACCAAAGACAAGGTAGCGTCTACGGGCTCGCCAGTTTTTGAGTTGAGCACCTGTCCTCCCGTCACGATTAGATTATCTCCCAGGTAGATTTCTTCTGGAAATGGAAACCGGTACAGCAAAGATTTGTCCCCTTCCGGTGAGGTGGCCATTTCTGAATAATAGGCATAGTCTTTTTGGGCGGTAATAAACAAAGCCACTTGATCCAAGTGGTCATTGATCGGCAAGCCCAAGTTTTCAGGCTCCTGAAATTCCCCATCCACCACTCGAGAAAGGAAAATGTCCATCCCTCCAAAGCCCTGATGTCCATTAGAAGCAAAGAATAGAATCTCATTATTGAAAAACATAAAAGGAGAAATCTCATCCTTATCCGTATTGACTACATTGCCGAGATTTTTGGCTTCAGTCCAAGTGCCATCTGCCATACGCACAGTGTACCATATATCATTTCCCCCGTATCCTCCACGACGGTTGGATGAAAAAAACAATACCCTTCCATCTGCAGATAAGGAAGGCTGAGAATCCCAAAAGCGGGAATTTACCTTTTTCCCCATATTCTTGGGTCGCTGCCATCGACCATTGACGCGGTAGGAAATATACAAGTCGCAACTTCCCTCCGAATCAGGTGCGTCACAGGAGGTATAAATTAAGATATTCCCATCAGCAGTGACGGTACAGGTTCCTTCATTGTAAGGTGAGTTAATCGTCTGCGCAATACTTTCAGGAGGGGACCATCCTCCTGAAGTAGTGATATAAGAGGTGAAAATATCTTCTTTGTCAAAATTCCCCGTACCATCTCTTTTGGTAAATAAAATCTGAACGCCATCTGCAGTAAGCACTGGGAAATACTGAAGTTGAAATTGATTTAAAGGCTCCGCCAAGAGTTCCCTTTCTATATCTTTCACTTGGTTAAGATGGGTTTTCAAAAAATCCATGCGGGATTTCACATCCTTATAATAGATGTTATTCCGGAAGTTCGTTTCAAATAGTGGATCAATCTCCTCAAATTGACTGAGCGCCTGATCAAATTCTCCTTGCTGCAAATAAATATTGGTGAACAACCATCCTATTTCAACCACATGTTTTTGAGTCGCATTTTTACCGGAAAGCCTTCTTTTCCCGGCAGCAGCCACAGCTTCTGCTTCCTCTAGCTCTCCTTTGGTGATTAAGAGTTGAGAAAGTTTGACGTATGCCTCCAGAAATGAACCTTCTCTATTGATTGCTGCTCTAAATTTTTCCTCAGCTTCGTCATATCTACGCTCCCTTATTAATTCTTCCCCTTCGGTAAAAAATCGAATAGCCCGCCCATCAATAATCGAATAACTCTGACTATAAGCATTATAGCCGATCATTAAGAAGCAAATCAGGAGATATACAGGGCGCATGGGCTCAAGGAATGTCCCTAAATTTATGAGTTTGTAGCGATATTTTCCAAAATGAAGCTTTTTTAACGCAATCACAGTCCTCTTTTAAAGGTGTATCAATTGGTGGAGATATGAACCGAAACAAATAAAACACCAGAAAAAAATCGTGATTTAGCGGCTTCTTTTTCAGCCACGAATGCACGAATTGGAAACTTCGCCATGGTCTGTGTCTTACAGACTACTTTTCCTTTCTGTCCACGTGAGCCCCTGCCTAGACGGCAAATACAGGTCTCCACTCACATAAGCTCTCCTTTGCCGAAGTAAGTGTCCTCACTCACTTCTACCTTTAACTCTATTTATTCCGGTTTATAGAGACGCAATCCAAGGCTGGGAAAAGCAAGAAAAAATCCGAGAATTCGTAGCAAACAAACTAACTTCGTCGAAGGAATAATCCAATTCTGATTTTTGAGATTTAGTAGGTTTATTTAGGGTATCTATAGGGTAAGTATAGTTCTTTTATAGGGTCTTTTTAGTTACTGTAGTTATATTTACCCTATAGTTTTTTTATACTTTTTCATTAAAAACACTTATTTTCATTGACTTAAATTCATGTATTTCCTAAATTAAGCTTAGTTAATACCAGAGCAGATCACTTATGGGAAATCTACCCCCAAAAAACATCTTCTTTCCACAGGGGAAAATCGGCAACCTGGTCTTCTATTCGATGAACGGAAAGACCGTCGTTCGTACTCGCCCTAGTGGTACCCACCGAAACAAAACCCATCCATCCTCACTCCAACTCCTGCAGAGGGAGAAGCTCAAGACCATCAACCGATTTCTCAAACCCCTAAAGCGGGTGCTGGATTTCGGCTATCAGGAATTTCTCACCCAGAGCAAAAAAGGAATCCATCTGGCCTATGCCGAACTCAACCACAAGGGCTATCATCACGAACGAGAACCCAAAATCGACCCGGCCTTTCTGAAGATCAGCAAGGGGAATCTACTTGAACCCCAAAATCCAAGTTTGGAGAAAACAGGCTCGGGAATTCGCATCAGTTGGGATTCTGGTACAGAAGAAGGCAAGTCCAAGCCAAATGACGAGACTTTTATTGTCCTTTATCAACCCGAGCAGGAAAAATACATCTGGGTCGAGCAGAAATTCAGAAGATCGGAGGGGCTGGCAGAAGTTGATCTTAGTGAAGCCAATAAGGACTCTCTCTGGCATGTCTATTTTGCCTTTAGTCAATATAATATCTGGAGGAAGTCATATATCCTTAGCAATTCGGAATATTTGGGGAAGGTGGAGTGATTTAGAGACCGGAGAAGGTGGTAGGATTCTAAATAGTCTAATTGGAGACCATTCGTGAATTAGCAGCTACTTCTTGAGCAACGAATGCACGAATTGTGTTTTTTGAATGGAAATGGAACTTTAGCCAATTCTTCAAAAAGACTTGGTATTACATATGAGCTTTAGCTCAAACTTCTTTCTATCAAATTATTCCGGTTCGTGTCTTCAAGAACCGAGGGCGGGATATGGCAAGAAAAAATCAGGACTTAGGGAATATCCATAAACTTATGCGTTTGTAAGGAAATCTTCCAACTAGGATGACTTTTCACATAGTCAATGAGCTTAGGAGTGAATATATCTGCTTTACTCCATTCAGGCTGAAGTCGTAGTTCGCAGGATGACCTAACAGATTGCGCATGTTCCTCCGCAAACTTGAAATCACTATCATGAAAAATCACCACCTTCAATTCATCGGCCTGATCGTAAATGGAGGGATGGGGTTTCTTAAATTTCTTGGGTGAAAAACAAACCCAGTCAAAATCACCCGAAAAGGGATGTGCTCCGGAAGTTTCAATATTGGTAGTAAAGCCCTTTTCTTTCAAAAGCTTGGTCAAAGGATTCAGATTATACATCAAAGGCTCACCTCCTGTGATGACCACTAGTCGTCCAGGATGAGAACAAGCATCATCTACAATTTTCTCAATGGAAACAATAGGCCATTTACCCGCTTCCCAAGATTCTTTGACATCGCACCAGACGCAACCCACATCGCAACCTCCTAGCCGAATAAAATAAGCGGGATGTCCAGTAAATTTGCCTTCACCTTGGATTGTATAAAAAGCTTCCATCAATGGAAGCTGAAGCCCTGCGGCTACGAGTTCTTGGGTAGTCGAAGCTACCTGATCGAGTGTGTCCATGAATTTTTGTTAAAGCGGGTGATTCGACCGCTAAATGAATAAGGAAACAAAGGTAAGGTTAAGGATTGGAATAAAGAAAAATAACCATGAGCTATTAGTAGCTATCTTTTACTTTACTCACAGCACATATTTCTAATCTTAGTTTTCAATCTTTTCACTCAATTCCTTCCACATGACGATCCGATAATCATCCAGACCTCCTTTTCGGATGACTTTAACGATTTTAAACCCTCGACTTAGACCAAAATTAATCATCGGAGGTAATCGATTTCGTGTCTTGAAAAATACAGACTTGAATCCCTTTTCTGTCGCCCAATCCTCTTGGAATTCCGCTAAAGCTTCGGCTATTCCTCTTTTTCGAAATTCAGGCCTCACTCCTCCCATCCAAGAATAAAAGGTCTCAGGCTCATCGGATTCATAGCCTACTTTAAATCCAAGCAATTCACCCTGCTTTTCGGCAACCAAAGCTAAGTGAAGCCTATTCTTTAATCGATCAACATAAAAATCAAGCCCCACCTCATTACCGGAAAACTCAGGAATACGCTCATGAACCCATAGCAATTCGGCAGGAGAAGCTTCTCTTACTGTAAATTTAAGATGGATTTTTGTCATGATATTTTTGATTTACAAAAATGGATTTAAAAGACGAAGCCTCGTTACCGACCTCCATTTAACCTTAATAATCATCAGGGACAAAAAGACCTTCGAGGTTTCAAAAGCCTCGAAAGGTCGCTTTGGAATGTCTTCAATCCGAAATAAAAATTCGTATTTCAGCTAAACTGATTTAATCTTTTTTTACCGTCGGATAGGTCACTCCCAACTGCTCCAAATAGCTGTCATATTTCGTCTCATCGTAGTAGAATTTCTCCAAGGATGGACGGAATTGCTTCATAATCCCTTCATTCAAATAGATCGGAGGAGCATCATCGGCCGTAATCATGGGTTTATAAGTTTCCTCCTTGGTCTGTACATTTTTGAAATATTCCCAAGCTTGATCCACCAATTCGGGCTGAAGCAAGAAATCCAAAATGGTCATCGCTTCTACCTTCGCCCCCTGAGTCACCCCCTTATGGGCAATCGGGGTAGCCATCGCGATGGCATTGCTCCAATGATGCCCTGGCAATCCCGGTATATTGGATGGGAATCGCAAAGTCACTGTGGGTACCACCCAAGACACATCCCCAATATCGTCAGAACCTCCACTTCTGATTTCCTCAGAAGGAACGCCTAAATCAATCAGTTCGGTAGCCAAGCCTTTTTCTTCAGAACCCATTTCTTTTTGAACTGCCTTGGCTAAGGTTTGATCCTTTTCGTCCCATTCCGGCAACCCAACTTTCTGAATGTTGGCAAACATGGCTTCTGCAATGGTCTTATTGAAATGCCTAGGCCATGCTGTACCCAAAACTTTATAATCCATGGTAGTTTCGGTCATCAAGGCCGCCCCTTTGGCAATATTATTTGCCTGCTCATACATTTCCATAATACCATCGTACTTCACGTCACGGAAGTAATACCAAATGGAGGCCTTAGAAGGAACTACATTAGGCTGATCTCCGCCATCGGTGATAATGGAATGGGATCGTTTCAGCGGATGTAAATGCTCTCTCTTGTAATTCCATCCAATATTCATCAACTCCACCGCATCTGCAGCACTTTTCCCTCTCCAGGGTGCCCCTGCAGAATGAGCTGCATCACCTGAGAAGGAATATTCCACCGAAATCAACCCGGTTCCGTTGGCTTGACCCCAGCTTACTCCCAAATTATTGGCCACATGGGTGAAAATACACATATCCACTCCTTCAAATAAGCCGTCTCGGGTGTACCAAGCTTTGGCTGCTACCAATTCCTCGGCGATTCCCGGCCAAAGAATCAGCGTGCCCCCGATATTTTCCCGTTCCATGATTTGCTTTACTGCCAATGCCGCCGTGATATTCAAAGGAATCCCTGCATTATGCCCCTCTCCATGCCCAGGCGCACCATCTACCATAGGCTTGTGATAGGCGACACCAGGATATTGGGAGGCTTTGGGGATATTATCCACATCCGAACCCAGTGCAATGACAGGTCCTTCTCCATTACTCCAAGTAGCCCACCAAGCCGTAGGAATACCCGAAATCCCCGTTTGGATTTCAAATCCATTTTGCTCCAAAACCCCGGTGAGGTATTTAGAAGATTCGATTTCTTGAAAGCCCAGTTCTGCAAAACTGAATATCTTATCCACCATCACTTGACTTTGCTTGTGATTATCCTGGACGATCTGAGCGACCTCACTTTTTAAGGCTTCGATTTGTTTGGGAGAAAATTTTTTCTGCCCAAAAGCAGCCCCACTCACTCCTAGAAGCAAGCCGAGGCCAACTAGTATGATTTTTCTCATTTTAATAGTTTAATTGATCCACTGGAATTTACCAAAAAGCCAGAAACCCTCATCACAAAATTGACTAGCGGAAAAATAAGAAGACGACAGGAATTAGAAATTTGACTATCAAAGCCGCCTGATTTTTCTATTTTTGCAGGCGTTTAGCTAAAAAATCAAGAAAATTTCAATTATGGCGGAGTACAATTTCAGAGGAATCGAACAAAAATGGCAGGGCTATTGGAAAGAAAAAGGCACTTTTCATGCTGAAGTTGATCCAAATCGACCCAAATTCTATTCCTTGGACATGTTTCCATATCCTTCTGGTGCAGGTCTCCATGTAGGACATCCGCTGGGTTACATTGCTTCGGATATTGTCAGTCGATTTAAAATGCTCAAGGGTTTCAATGTTCTACACCCCATGGGCTATGATTCCTTTGGCTTACCTGCTGAGCAATATGCCATCCAAACAGGACAGCATCCCGCCATCACTACCGAGCAAAACATAGCCCGATACACTGAGCAGCTGAAAAATATCGGCTTCGCTTTCGATTGGGATCGAGAAGTGCGGACCTCTGATCCATCCTACTACAAGTGGACGCAGTGGATTTTTATGCAGCTTTTTAATAGTTATTACGATTTGGATGCGGACAAAGCACTACCTATAGGCTCTCTGATTTCCCGATTTGAAAAGGAAGGCAATACCCAGGTCAAAGCTGTTTGCGATGAGGATACTCAAGCTTTTAGCGCAGAAGAATGGGCTGCCTTTTCTGAAAAGGCTAAGCAGGAAATGTTGCTTAAATACCGTTTGACTTTCTTAGCAGAAACCACCGTCAATTGGTGCCCAGCTTTGGGAACTGTTCTTTCCAACGACGAAGTGAAAGACGGCTTTTCTGAGAGAGGTGGCCACCCTGTGGAGCGAAAGAAAATGATGCAGTGGTCCATGCGGATCACAGCCTATGCAGATCGGCTTTTGAAAGGCTTGGAAAAAGTGGACTGGTCTGAGCCTATCAAAGAAATGCAGCGCAACTGGATCGGAAAATCCATTGGAGCTGAGATGGTATTTCAAGTCAAGAGCTCCGATAAAAAAATCAAAGTTTTTACCACCCGAGTAGATACCATTTACGGTGTGACTTATTTGGCTTTGGCACCGGAGTCAGATTTAGCCGCCGAACTCATCACTGACGATCAGCGGGAAACTGCCGAAGCCTATATCCAAGTAGCCAAGAACCGCTCCGAGCGCGAGCGGATGAGCGATGTCAAAACGATCTCCGGCGCCTTTACCGGATCCTATGCCATCAATCCATTTAATGGGGAAGAAATTCAGATTTGGGTTGCAGATTATGTATTGGCCGGATACGGTACTGGCGCCGTAATGGCTGTTCCAGCGCACGACGAACGCGATTATAACTTTGCGAAGCATTTCGGATTGGAAATCAGACAAGTGATCGAAGGCTCCATGGAAAACGGATCTTTCCCCGGCAAGGGCGGTTTGATCATTAATTCAGGATTCCTTTCCGGCTTGTATATGAAGGAAGCCATGGAAAAGGCAATCGAATTTTTGGAAGAAAAAGGCATCGGAAAAGGAAAAATCCAATTCCGAATGCGGGATGCTATTTTCACCCGTCAGCGCTATTGGGGGGAACCGCTTCCAGTTTATTTTAAAGATGGCTTGCCTTATTTAATTGATGAAAAAGACTTGCCTTTGGTGCTTCCTGAGGTAGACAAATATTTGCCTACCGAAGATGGAGAACCACCCCTAGGACGAGCTAAAGATTGGACCTACAAAACCGCCGAGGGCGAATATCCATTGGAACTCTCGACCATGCCGGGTTGGGCAGGATCGAGCTGGTACTTCTTCCGCTACATGGATCCTAAAAATGAGGAAGTTTTCGCAGAAAAAGCCAAAACCGATTACTGGGGTGCTGTGGATTTGTATATCGGTGGTTCCGAGCATGCGACGGGGCACTTGTTGTATTCCCGCTTTTGGACCAAGTTTTTATATGATTTAGGTGTAGTGAGCATCGACGAGCCATTCCAAAAAATGATCAACCAAGGAATGATTCAGGGACGATCAAATTTTGTGTATCGAGTCAAAGGAACCAACCAATTCGTAAGCTTAGGATTAAAAGACCAATACGATACTTCCGCCATGCACGTGGACGTGAATATTGTGCATAATGATCAATTGAATCTGGACAAGTTCAAATCTTGGAGACCGGACCTGACCGACGCGGAATTTATTTTGGAAGACGGAAAATACATCTGTGGTGCAGAAGTGGAGAAAATGTCCAAGTCCAAATACAACGTGGTCAATCCAGACGACATCATCGAACGCTACGGGGCCGATACCTTAAGATTGTATGAGATGTTCCTCGGGCCATTGGAGCAATTTAAGCCTTGGAATACCAATGGGATCGACGGAGTATTTAAGTTTTTGAGGAAACTTTGGAACCTGTACCATGACGGTAAAGGAGAATTTGCGGTTTCCGATGAAAAAGCAAGCAAGGAAGAACTGAAAGCCCTGCACAAAGCCATCAAAAAGCTGGAAGAGGACATGGCTAATTTCTCTTTTAATACCTCTGTGTCAAGCTTTATGATCTGCGTGAATGAGCTAACCGCCTTGAAATGTAACAAGCGGGAAGTGTTGGAGCCTTTGGCGATTTTGATTTCTCCGTACGCACCTCACATCGCAGAGGAACTTTGGTCATTATTGAGTCATTCGGGCTCGATTACCACTGCAAAATTCCCCGAATTCAGAGAAGAATACCTAGTTGAAAGCAATTTTGAATATCCTGTGATGATCAATGGAAAAATGCGGGCGAAGCTCAACTTGAGTCTTGAACTCAGCAAAGAGGATATCGAAAAAGCGGCTTTGGCAGATACTACCGTACAAAAATGGCTGGAGGGTAAATCTCCAAAAAAGGTCATTGTCGTACCAGGTAAGATTGTGAATCTGGTAGTGTAATTCATAAATTATAATCGGAAAGAAGTGACATACTAAGACCCCAATCATGAGAAAAAAGCTTTTGTATGTCACTCCTTCTTTCCAATCATTTGTTAAAGCTGACCTTCAGCTATTAAAAAATCATTTTCAAGTATGCATCAACCATTATCCGTGGGAATATAAACAGTACGCTCCTGTCTACTTTCTGAGACAATTTTTCGCTTTAATTCCTTTGGTCTTCCAAACTGACCTAGTAATAGTAAATTTTGGGGGCTATTGGGCGTTTTGGCCCACTTTGTTTGCTCGGCTTTTTGGCAAAAAATCTGTCATAATCATACACGGAACAGACAGTGCAGCCATTCCCGAAATCAATTATGGCAGCTTAAGAATTCCCATCCTCAAGAAAATCTGCGGAGCTGCTTATCTTATGACTGACAGGATTTTCCCCGTAAGTGAGTCTCTTCTCAAAACCCAACTCAACTTTGACCCGAAAATTTTAAATAAAAATCAGGGAATTGAAACAATCTTTCCTAAAATCTCTACCCCCACCGAGATCATTTACAATGGTTTGGATGAAGAATTCTGGGATTTTCCTGCTGAAATAGCAAAAGAAGAAAATAGCTTTTTGACGGTCATGTCCTACAGTCAATTTGATCTAAAAGGTGGAGACCTGATCCTCAAACTTGCCCTAGCATTACCAGAATGCCACTTCTATTTTGCAGGTGTAGATGCAAATGACCTATCCAAGAAGACTCCTGAAAATGTACATTTTTTAGGAAAGCTCAGTCCCGAAAAGCTCCGCGAGCGCTATCAAAAATCACAGTTTTATTTTCAACTGTCGAGCTTTGAAGGTTTTGGCTGTGCGCTTGCGGAAGCCATGCTTTGTGGGTGTATTCCTATAGGGGCAAAAACAAATCATATTCCCCAAATCATCGGTGAAGCCGGATTGATTCTAGCAAAAAAAGATCTTCAACTTGCCCTAGACCTTGTGCAAAAGGCCTTACTTTTACCAAATAAGAAAATCTGGTCAAAAAAGGCTCGAACACAAATTACCCAAAACTTCACCTTAAAGATGAGGGAAGAAAAATTGATCAAGGCCCTCAAGCTACTTTAATACGATGGAAAAATTGTTAAGCAGTCTATCTAGAAATTTTTACATCATTCCTGGTGGCTATTTTTTATCTAGATTCTTGCGGAGTTTGTTTTCGAGCAATTCGCAAACACCTAATTGGAGAGTCTTTAACTTCAGAGGCATTCGAATGAAAGTAGATATCTCTAAGCAAATGGGCAGAGCGATCTATTGGAGAGGAGCACATGATTGGGCGCCAATTTTCACCCTAGAAAGTCAACTCAACTCAGGAGATACCTTTATCGATGTGGGCGCCAATCAGGGAGAGTACAGTTTGTGGGCCGCTAGAAAGGTGGGTTCAGGAGGCAAAGTTTATTCTTATGAACCCATGTCGGCTTTATTTGCTCAGCTGAAGGAAAATATCCAATTGAACCCCAAACTGCAAGCAATCTTTAATCCCTTAGAACTTGGTCTAAGCAAGGAGCCGGGGGAATTGGAACTCTTCACCCAACCCGGTCAAAATGAAGGTACCAATACTATTTTCGGATCGGATCATTTTCATATTCCCTTAGGAAAAATCCAACTAGACACACTTGACAGGCAGGTAGAGGAATTAAATATCAAAGCAATCAACCTGATTAAAATTGATGTGGAAGGGGCCGAATTGCAGGTTTTACAAGGGGGCGAAAAAACCATTGCTTCTTTTCGACCCAAGCTCTTGCTTGAAATCAACCGAGAAGCCTGCCAATCAGGAGGCTATGAAGCAGAGGACATCTTGAAATTCCTCGACCAATACAAGTATAAATTTTACCAAATCGGCCTTCGAGGAAAACTAATCCCGGTTAAAGCACTCCCAGAATTCTGTAATGTATTGGCTCTTCCGAGCTAAATCATTTTAGTAAAAGAAAGGAACCTGACTGGAATTGATGCCCTTTCGTTTCGCTCCAATAGTTAATCCGATAAATGTAGGTGCCACTTGGTGCTTCTTCCCCTCTGATTGACCCATCCCATCCTGTATCTGTGAGCGAATCTGAAAAATATAGGGTTTCCCCCCATCGATTGAAAATCCAAAATTGGATCGAATCGATTTGCCTAAATACAGGGAAATAAAAATCATTTTTGCCATCACCATTTGGAGTAAATGCATTTGGCATCCTCAAGGCAGGTGCTCCCACTTCCAGTATCCTAGAAACTTCTTTGATACAACCTGTCTCATTCATGGAAGTCAACCGGATGGTGTATTTGCCTGCTTTTTCATAGCTGTGAATCGGAGACACCTCTGAACTTACCTCTCCATCTCCAAAATCCCAAGAATAAACAAGTGCCCCGTACCCCTCAGATAAATTGATAAAGTCTATCTCTTCGCCGGGATTCAGTGAGGTTCCTGCAGAAATAGACTCGCTTTCCAATTCAAATTCGGCCTTCAGGTAATTATATTCTTCTGTTTTAACTTCCAATTCTGCCTCTTGGAAACAGCCCTTTCCATCTACCAAGGTGACCTTATACATCCCGGGCAAGATATCTGGCAATTCAATTCGACCCTTTTCTACCTCTATCAGATTAAATAAGTAATCTGCTCCATCCACTGACTTTCCTTCTACGGTCAAAGTATAGTTCTCCTCTGATTCCGATTCTATCAAGACAAAATTCGCTAAGGAAGGGGAGTCCGGACAAGTAGTTTGAGCTTCATTTTTTTCTAAGGTTAAACTGAAACCGGCAGAAGGGCTAACTTCAAAATCTAGCGTTCGCTGACAACCATTCGCATCGGATACTACTACTTGGTGGCTTCCGAAAGCAAAACTTCTACTGGCTTGATTGACAGGACCCAAACCATCCAAATAGTCAAAGGTAAAAGGAGCTTTTCCTTCCACTACCTTGAAGCTGACCAAGGATTCAGACGAAGGTGCTCCACACGCTAAATCCTCTTGCTCAACTTCTACCTCAATATACCCTGCCTCTATACTAAATTCCTTTGGACAATTGAGGTTATTTGGAAAGACAGCAAAGTAGGATTGATTGGAGTCTAATGGCAACTCTGCAACATATTCAGTAGTGGAAGATAAAATGGGGAATTCATCATAGAATCGAGTCCCAGCTGGGAAAATAGTAGTCAGACTTAAAATCTGTACAAACTGATCGTTTACATCTTGACAAATGAAAAGCTTAGAATTTTCCGTGTCAAAACCACAATTTTCTTTGAGGTAATCCGCAGCATTGACGACAACTTCTAAAGGACCAAAAATAGGGGTGTCAAAACAGGTGCTTCCTTGAGAAACACCAATCTTTAGAGGAGAGGTGGGAATTGCGTTGCCGTTCACTCCATTGATCCCGTTAAGTTCGCCGTCCAAAACAAAGTTGGCACTACAGGTATTGATTAGCAAGGCACATTCCCCTGTAACTTTGACTTTGTAAGTAATTTCCGCAAACACCTCACCCTTAGTATTGGGTATGGGGACATCTCCTATATCCCAATACAATTGCCTTACCGTTGGGCTATCGTCAAATCCCGGTAATGAATTATCAGAGGCCGCGGAATAAAAAACAGTTTCGGCAGACACATACTCCAATCCTTGGGGCAAATTTAATGTAAGCAAAGCGTCTTCAACAGCCATTTCACTCGTATTTCTAATCTCTATCGTCAGCTCAATCTCATCCCCTGGCACCACCTCACTTGCTGGTGAATCTGAGAAGTAGTGAAACCCTTCCAATAAGGGCTGACTTGTTTCCACTGCAGTGACTAGCGAATAAATCACATAGGCATCCCCATCTGTGCCATAGCGAAACCGCGTGCTTGTCTGACCATTTTCCAGGATTTCATTGTCTGCATTTGGAATATCAAACACAGCGATATCCATTCCGGTATTATTTTTCAGATTGGGATTTCTTGGATTTCCCCCAGTAGCAATACTTGAATTGAAAAAATTATTCTCTGAGTTTTCTCCATGGGAAAGCCGCACAAAGTCATTGGAGCCTTGGCCCTTTTCGATCTCTAGGTAATCGCCTGTAGCGGCGACATCCCCCTCTCCTGCTGCTACGCCGAGCTTCATGCGCACAGGCCCTGAATCTACCGTGGCAAAACCAGAAATAGGTAAAGTATAATCTGCTACCACACTTCCCCTTACAAAAGCATATCCATCAAATACGGTCACACTTCTTTGTTTCATTTGTGGGTTCTCATACACCACCACCATAGACCAGCCACCATAATGGTAATTTGTGCCCTCCAAAGCTGCTAAATCAGCTACGGTATACTCTCCTACTCCATTATTCCTGACAAAATCGGTTACCTCCACATAGCCAACGAAAAGTCCCAGATCATTAGGCAAATCCAGACCATAAGTATAGCGGATATCACTGGGACTAGCCGTAAAGACTTGCTGATCTCCTGAAGGCCCTGAAAGTGTCACTTGCCTTCTATTCAGCTTTTTATCTGTAAAACCAGAAGAGTTAACAGTAAATTCATCCTGAATCGGCCCTCTCCCCGACCAATAAAGTCCGGCAAACAGCACTTGGGTACAGTTTGGATCTGCTCCATTTTCAGCTGAAAAAGTCAAACTCGCCGAAGAAGAGTTAATGGTGTTAGGATCTTGATCTACATCGACGTAAAGCAAGAGATTATCATTCATCAGGTTGTCGTCGTAATTGGCGAGGCTGAGATTCGTATTTCCTATCAATGCAAAATCCCCATTGATCTCGAAGGTTTTTCTACTAGGATTGTTCAAAGAGGACCGCTCTGTAAAAGGCACCCTTACCTGTGCTTTTAAATAGGGAATTGTCAAGAACAAGAAGCCAAAAAAAAGCATCACCCCTCTTGAGGAGAATTTCTTACTTGAAAAATACCGATTAATACTCACCTCAGAAGCTAATTAAAACTGAATTTCAATAGCAAAGATGATGAAATATTGGAAGATTTAGCTGGATTATTAGATAATTTAGTTTTAAGATTTTGGTTTTTTATTCGCTTAGTAATTCGATCTGATTTCGGTTGACCCGAACCATCCCTCTTTGCTCCAATTTTTTCAGCAATCGAGTAATCACTTCCCTGCTGGAGTTCAGCTCTTGGGCGATTTGCTGATGAGTTTTGTGTACCACTCTTCGCTGACTGGCTTCCGCGTTTTTTTCCAAGTATTCGATCAAGCGCTCATCCATACGATGAAAAGCAATTCCGTCCACTACCTTGAGTAATTCCTCAAAGCGATCTTGATAAGTATCCATGACAAAATAATACCAGGATTTGTATTTGAGCATCCACTCATCGAGCTTACTAATGGGGATTGAGATGACCGTGGTGAGTTCCTCCGGAATAGCCTTAATTTTAGAGTATCCTTCACGGGCTGAACAAATCATAGTGATCGCACAGGCTTCGCCAGCATGCAGGTAGTACATAAAAAGCTCATGATCATCTTCGTCTTCCCTAAATACCTTGACCGTACCGTCCACAATAAGGGGGATAATTTCCACTTTTTGCCCAATATCCATCATCAAAGCATCAGGTTGAAATTGGACAAGTTCACCACAGGAAATTATTTCTTGAACAAGTGGCTCTTCGAATGATGAAAATTGATCTTTGACAAATCCTGCTAACCTATTCGTATTTTCTGACATGGTCTGTATTTTTATTCATCGTGACAGGGGTCACGTCCTTCAAAATTGTGAAAGCTAATTTTGAATCACTTTGTTCCAAAAATGATAAAAATGGTAAATAATCGTGTAAAAATTCTTTTTCTAGCAGGCCTAGGCCTTATGTTATTTTATAGGATTTTGGATCGACTACCATTTATCCCTGAGACTATTTTCTCCTTTGACACCAGCAAAATCTTGAAAATAATAGCAGGACTCATTTTTATTTTCATTGCCTTTTGGACCTATAGAAAATCTAAAAAATCAAGCTTATGAATTGGGATGTAGAAACCCTCTCGCGAATCCAATTTGCATTTACCATCATGTTCCACTACATCTTCCCTCCTTTCAGCATAGGAGTGGGTTTGTTGCTGGTATTCTATGAATCACTCTACCTGATTACCAAGAAGAAAATTTATGAAAAAATTACCCGCTTCTGGATCAAGATCTTTGCGGCTAATTTCTCTGTAGGAGTTGCATCGGGCATTGTGATGGAATTCGAATTTGGCACCAATTGGTCTACCTATTCCCGGTTTGTGGGAGATATTTTTGGTTCTCCCCTAGCGGCAGAAGGTATATTTGCCTTCTTCTTGGAATCAGGCTTTTTGGCTATTTTACTTTTTGGGTGGAACAGGGTCAAGCCAGGCATGCATCTCTTTGCCACCATTATGGTAGCACTTGGAAGTATCCTTTCCGGCTTTTGGATCGTGGTAGCCAACAGCTGGCAACAAACCCCTGTGGCCTATGAGATTGTGGTCGATTATGGCATTCGACGAGCAGTGATCACAGATTTTTGGGAGATGGTATTCAATCCATCGGCAATGGTTCGATTTACTCATGTGATCCTTGGCGCTTGGATACAGGGGGCATTTTTGGTGATGAGCGTATCTGCTTACTACCTAATCAAAAAGAAGAATATTGAATTTGCTCAGAAGTCTTTTGCGATTGCATTGGGACTGGCAGCTATAGCTTCCTTAGCTCAGCCCTTTGTGGGGCATTCCCATGCCAAAATCGTCGCCGAATGGCAACCCACCAAGTTGGCGGCATTTGAAGGCTTATACGAAACCCAAACCAATGCTCCGCTATACCTCATTGGCTGGACGGATCCCGAAACCCGAGAAACAAGTGGGATAGCTATTCCAGGGATGCTGAGTTTCTTGGTACATGGAGATTTTGATGGGGAGGTAATAGGCTTGGAAGAGTTTCCAGAAGAAGACTGGCCTGCGGTAAATGGAGTGTTTCAAAGCTACCACCTGATGGTAGCTTTGGGGATGCTATTTATTGCTGTAACCCTTTTGAGTTTGTTTTTGCTTTGGCGAAAGCAACTTTTCACACCGAAATGGTCTTGGCTGATTAAATTTTATATTCCAGCTGTAGCCTTACCGGTAATGGCCAATCAACTGGGTTGGGTTTCAGCAGAACGAGGACGTCAGCCTTGGATCGTGCAGGGCTTACTAAGGACGAGCGAGGGTGTATCCAAGTCTATTTCTGCTCCAGAAGTAATGATTTCATTGACACTCTTTGTCATAGTCTACATTCTACTGTTTTTCATTTGGCTCTACGTTTTGGATAGAGAAATCAAACATGGTCCAGACCATATTGCCACTGCAGAAGCAGGATACAAAAAGAAATCAGAACGAATGGATGTCATTAAACCTCATTGATCATGGATTATAACGTAGTATGGTATATTCTCGTCGGTATTCTATTAATTGGTTATGCTATTTTGGATGGTTTTGACCTTGGCGTAGGGATCCTACATCTTCGCAGCAAAACCGATCATGACAGACGTATTCTGATGAATGCCATTGGCCCGGTTTGGGATGGTAACGAAGTATGGCTGATTACAGCAGGCGGGGCTTTGTTTGCGGCATTTCCCAATGTCTATGCGACGGCATTTTCTGGGTTTTATCTTCCTTTTATGCTTTTGCTGATCGCCTTGATCTTCAGGGCAGTCTCAATTGAATTTCGTAGCAAAGAAGAAAATCGACGATGGCGTTCATTTTGGGATTGGGGTTTTAGTATAGGGTCTATTTTGGCTGCCCTGCTTTTTGGGATTGCCATAGGCAATGTCGTATTGGGCTTCTCCATCGGTAGTGACATGGAGTATCAGGGCACTTTCTTTGATTTGCTCAATCCTTACTCGATTGCTTCAGGGCTATTTTCGCTGACCATGTTTTCTCTCCATGGAGGAATTTATCTCAATATGAAAACAGAAGGTGCACTTCAAAAACAAGTGCAAGGCTGGATTAAGGTTAATTTTCTAATTTTTATTTTCTTTTATCTGATATTTTCAGGATTGACACTCTACCTGAAGCCTGAGATGATTGCCAATTTTTCTTTTGGAAAGATTGATTTACCGGGTAGCAAACATGAGTTGGTAGAAAATCATGAAACCTTACTTTCTGTTTTTGCATGGACGGTAGTTTTGTTGAATGTTTTGGCCATTGCCAATATTCCAAGAATGCTCTCAAAAGGTCGGGAAGGTTGGGCCTTTATTTCCTCATCGAGTATGATTGCTGCGGTGGTCTTGCTATTTGCTTTGGGAATCTTTCCCAATATGATGGTATCCAATCTAGACCCTGCCTACAATTTGGATATTTATAACGCTGCCTCTTCCCAGTACACCCTGAAAACAATGGCTATACTTGCCTCTTTCGGATTGCCTTTTGTCGCAGCCTACACTACCATTATTTACTGGACCTATAGAGGAAAAGTAAAGTTGGATGAGAGTAGTTATTAAGTAATATGAATATACCGAATTCTGCCATTTGCAAAGTTTTCTAAATATCCACCTCGACTTGGTTCGGCTTCGCTCACTATCCGTCGCTCAGTGTCCGTTTGTTTCATTTTTGTAAATGGGGTAGGAAAATGCGGCTTCGAAGTATTTTCCTCCCTTTCTTATAAAACCTTAAATATGGAGGCCCGTCCTGATCCTGATAAATCGGGACGGGATGAGGCCATTTTTACTTAACAAAGAAGTGGATATCCATATTAAATAAATTTGCAAGTGAGTTTTATCACCTTGAAGTAGAGCTATTCACGGTAAATTTCTTCAGTAAAAGAAAGCACTATGAAAAAGCTAATCATCGTTTTCGCTGTCCTATTTGTAGGACTCTCGGCTTGTCAAGAAAGTGAGAGCCCCACACCTAGCCCCCAGCTTTCAGCAGCAGAGGTGGAGACCTTAATCTTCACTCGAGAAGAGGAAAAACTCGCCTTCGATGTGTACTCTTATGCTTTCGAGCAATATGGAATTACCGCTTTTCAAAATATTGCCAAAAGTGAGACACAGCATATTCAATCGGTTTTGAGACTGATGGCAAGTTATGGCATTTCGGATCCCTTAAATGGAGATCAGACACTTGGAAAGTTTACTGACCCTGCGCTGCAGCTTTTATTTAAGCAATTAAAGGAAAGAGTTGACCTCTCCGAGTCAGAAGCTGTTAAAGTTGGCCTACTGATCGAAGACATGGATATCTATGATCTGCAGATGGGAATACTAGAAACCGATAAAGCCCTAATTCAAGCATTGTATCAAAGCCTCATGTGTGGTTCTGAAAATCACATGCGCTCTTTCTACAACCTAGCAACACAAGCTGGAATTGACTACTCGCCCGAGTACATCAGCCTGAGCGAGTATAATCAAATCATCAACTCTTCACGTACCTCCTGCAATTCTAATTTCTAAACCATGCATCTCTCACTCTATTTGTGGATTGCCCTCCAATTTGTCTTTGGATCCATTTCTGATTCATACGAACAAAAACTGGAGTCTCCCGCACTCTCCTCCACTGCTCTCTTGAATGATGAAGGGCTAATTCTTTTGGAAAAGCACTGCTATGCCTGCCACAATCCAAGATCCACCTCACATGAGCAGATCATTGCCCCTCCGCTCTATGGAGTCAAAAAGCATTATCTGGAGAAATTTCCTGAGAAACGTGAATTTACAGAAGCGATGAAAAGCTTTATTACCAATCCTACAGAAGAAAAAGCCTTAATGAAAGGGCCCATCAAGCGATTTGGGCTAATGCCAAAACCGGTAGTCTCTGACGCAGACCTATCCAAGATCATTACTTATCTCTACGAATCAGAAATTGAAAATCCCGTATGGCACATAGAAAAAGACAATGAGGAAATGAAAGGAAAAAAGGGATCGGGTGTGACCAAGATCACGATTCACTAGAAAAGAAGTCGGTAGATTTGTTCTATCAATATTAAAAAACGATAATAAATCACTGATATGGAAGACCAACAAATAACTATGCCAAGAATAGGAGATTTAGCTCCTGACTTTGAAGCGATGACCACTACCGGGAAAATGAAATTTTCCGAATACATTAAGGATAGCTGGACCATTCTCTTTTCTCACCCTGCGGATTTCACACCCGTATGTACTACAGAAATGAGTGGTTTTGCCCTAGACCAAGGCTTCTTCGATGAGCATCAGACCAAACTGGTGGGATTGAGTATCGACTCTATTCACGCTCATATTGCTTGGGTCAATAATGTAAAAAAGAATACTGGAGTCCTTTTCGAATTCCCAATCATTGCCGACATCGACATGAGCGTTTCCAAGCGCTACGGGATGCTTCAGCCGGGAGAAAGTGAAACAGCAGCAGTGCGAGCGGTTTTCTTCATTGATCCGGCAGGTAAAATCCGATTGATCATGTACTACCCGCTTAACGTGGGAAGAAATATGGAGGAAATCAAACGTGCTTTGATCGCCCTTCAAACTGCAGATAAGCATAAAGTATCTCTACCGCTCAACTGGGTACCTGGAGAGAAAGCAATTGTTTCTCCACCCAAGACGGTCTCTGAAATGATTGAACGAGAAGAGAGTGACTATGAAATGGTAGATTTCTATTTAGCGAAAAAAGATCTACCTCAAGATTAAGATTTTTGGATTAAAGGGTTAATTAATGGGAAACCTTCTCGAAATTTTCGGGAAGGTTTTTTTTATTCAATGTTAAAAAACAAAATATTATTTACCTCAAAAATAATAATAAGACAAAACCAATATTGATAAATTTTACATAAAAATAACAAAATGGGGTTCTGTTTTAAACCAGTCTATAAGTATCTAACAAAAATTAAAACAAACTAGCTATAAAAAAAGAGAGCTTTTCCGAAGAAAAGCTCTCAATGCGGGTCTATTGTTAATGGATTAAAACCATATAAAATTTGGCAAACGAATGAGTTGACTATCAATTTTATCTACCAAAATTTATTAAACTTAATAAAATCTATTTTAAATCCATGATTTCGAAAATAAATTTTCCTGATTTTTTTCATAATGGATAGAAAACAGGATAAGTGGATCGTAAGCAAAGCGAATTCCTAACTTATCCCAAGGCCCCTGTCTGATACACCTTTGGCGTGGACCCAAATTCTTGCTTAAATGCTCTGATGAAATAACTGATATTTTTAAAACCCGCCATACAGGCAACCTCTTTCACTTGAAAATCTCCAATTTTTAGGTAATTTCTTGCCAATTTCAACCGCTCTTTCAACACAAACTCCATGGGCGTCAAGCCCAACTCTTGCTTAAAGCTTCTCACAAAATGCGCCTTACTCATACAAGCCTTAGACGCCAACTCTTCCAGGCTGATAGTTTCCCTGAGGTGCTTTTTGATGTATTCTACTGTGTAGGCTAGTCGGTTTCCCGATGCAAGCTGCTTATAGGTCTTCTCCAGCATATCTCGGGCTTGCGTTTGGCTCAACCGGATCAAAAGTTCTTTCAAAGCCAGTGAAGCAATCAAATCTTTTTCTCTGGAGCGCTCTTTGACCCCGATCTTAATGAATCGATTGATGATTTCGCTAAGCTCATTGGTATTAATCAAATGGAATGAAGTCAAGTCAAGCCCCCACTCCTGCGTCAAGACCCGATCTGAAAATCGCTCATTGAGCATATTAAAAGTATTTTCAATCATCTCCTTTGAAATAGACAAGGCAATGCACTGTGTGGGATTATCCCATTTAGCTTCGGGAAAATCTATTTTCATCACTTCATTGGGCGGCACTATCACTGATTCGCCCGGTAGATAATCAAATCCTGGTTTTTCAAAAAGGTGCATTACCTTTTTGCCCTTCAGCATCGTCGTCAATACCAGATCCCCAAAAACCAAATTGACGTTCTCCGCTTCTTGATGAGTTTCAAAAATATTTAACTCACAATTGTCCAGTGTGTAGGTCGTCCTGTTTTCCACCAGAGTTTTTAAATCCTTAGGATTTCTCCAAGGAACTCCTGCTATAAAGTTACTTTGGGCCATTTCGTAATTTACGACTTAGAGTTTGACTTTAAAAGAATCAGTAAGGTGAAGAATACTTAAAAAAAATTAAATCCACAGAAATCCCGCAATCTGGTAACATTTCCTGCGCATTCAGTGTCATTTTTTGACTTATTTATTTAAGAATTTTGAGAAAAACCAAAATAACTTAAAACATGAGTACACAAACCCTATCACAGGCCACTCCCGTAGAAAGGCCTCAAGTAAAAGAAAAATACGATCATTTTATTGGCGGAAAGTGGGTAGCTCCCAGCAATGGAGAGTATTTTGACAACATCTCTCCAGTGGATGGTTCAGTTTTTTCAAAAGCTGCCCGGGGAAATAAGGAAGACGTGGAAAAGGCATTGGATGCGGCACATGAGGCATTTAAATCCTGGTCCAAAACCTCAGCAGCAGAACGATCCAGAGTGCTGAATAAAATAGCAGACGTCATAGAGGAAAACCTAGAGATGCTTGCCCGTATCGAAACCATGGACAATGGCAAGGCCCTTCGGGAAACGAGAGCCGCGGATCTTCCCCTTTGCGTGGATCATTTCAGGTACTTTGCAGGAGTCATACGCGCAGACGAAAGCACAATTTCCGAACACGATGAGCATACTGTCAGTATCGCATTAAGTGAGCCACTTGGAGTAGTAGGTCAGATCATCCCTTGGAATTTCCCCTTGCTGATGGCAACTTGGAAAATCGCTCCTGCACTAGCAGCCGGTTGCTGTACCGTCGTAAAACCAGCCGAGCAGACACCTACGAGTATCATGGTGCTCATGGAGCTGATTGCTGATGTACTTCCTGCAGGAGTATTGAATGTAGTGACTGGTTTCGGGCCTGAAGCAGGAAAGCCTCTTGCCACTTCTCCCCGAGTAGCTAAGGTAGCCTTCACCGGGGAAACTACCACAGGACGTCTGATCATGCAGTATGCATCCGAAAACCTCATTCCTGTCACCATGGAGCTAGGAGGCAAGTCACCTAATATTTTCATGAAGTCTATTGCAGATGCTGATGATGATTTCTTTGACAAGTGCGTCGAAGGTGCTGTCATGTTTGCTTTGAATCAAGGGGAAGTATGTACTTGTCCTTCGAGGATTTTGGTTCATGAGGATATTTATGATGTGTTTATGGAGAAAGTGATCGCCCGAACCAAAGCCATTAAAATGGGTCATCCGCTAGCCGAAGATACCATGATGGGTGCTCAAGCTTCTAATGATCAATATGAAAAAATCCTATCTTACTTCGAAATCGGCAAAGAAGAAGGCGCAACTATTCTGACCGGTGGAGCCAAAGCAGGATTAAATTCCGGCTTGGAAAATGGTTTCTATATCCAACCTACCATTATGAAAGGGCATAATAAAATGCGGGTATTCCAAGAGGAAATCTTTGGTCCTGTGACCTGTGTGACTACTTTCAAAACGACTGAGGAAGCGATCGAAATCGCCAATGACACCATGTACGGATTAGGTGCTGGACTTTGGTCCAGGGATGCACACGAGCTCTATCAAGTTCCTAGAGCCATTCAAGCTGGCCGGGTTTGGGTCAACTGCTATCATGCTTATCCAGCACATGCTCCTTTTGGAGGTTACAAAAAATCCGGCTTTGGCCGTGAAAACCATGCGATGATGCTTAACCATTATCGTCAAACCAAAAACATGCTGATTTCATACAGCAAGCAGAAATTAGGATTCTTCTAGAATTGGTAATTTCTTTTGACCAAAGGCGGGAAAAATCATTTCTCGCCTTTATTTGCTTAACATACAAACCCAAAATACCATGACCCATACCCAACGAGTTTTGATCACCGAGTCCGCCAAAGAAACGATAGACACCTTAAGAAAGCGATTTGGAAGTGAACTAATGTTTCATCAAAGCGGTGGATGCTGTGATGGATCCTCTCCTATGTGTTTCGAAAAGGGAGACTTCAAAGTGGGTTCACAGGACATATGGATGGGAGAAGTATATGGCTGTGATTTTTTCATGTCCGCTGATCAGTTTGAGTACTGGAAGCATACCCAATTGACCCTGGACATTACCCCCGGAAGAGGAAGTAGTTTTTCGATCGAAATCCCAATGGGTATTCGTTTCATCATTCGGTCCCGGATGTTTACGATGGAAGAACTTCAAAATCTGGAACCCACCAAAACTGGAGAGGAAGTTTTGGCGGAAAAAATAGATTAAATACATACTACCCAATCGCCTCTTATCCTAGGCATATTGATTGTATCAACTTTTGTTTAACTTGATCAGGAAAAACCTACCTATGAAAAAAATCCTGATTTTCTTTCTTCTCCTTTTCTTAGTTTATCTGATAGGTATCAATACAGTGCCTTCCTATATCGAATCCGACCGAAATCCAGTCAAAAATCCAAGTCCTTACCCAGTCTCAAACGAAGCTTATGATCTATACAATAGGCTAGATTTCATCGCTGACCTACATTGTGATGCTCTACTCTGGGGTAGAGACCTAACAAAACGTGGGAATCGAGGTCATGTAGACTTCCCAAGAATGAGAGAAGTGAATGTTGCTTTGGAAATGTTCACAATTGTATCCAAGTCGCCTGCGGGGCAAAATATGGAGAAAAACAGTTCTGATGCATTTGACAATATCACACCGCTGACCATAGCAAAAGGTGAAAGTCCATTCAACTGGTTTAGTCTTATTAACAGAACACTCTCGCAAGCTCAAGCATTAGAAAAATTTGCTGCTAAGGAGGAGGGAAATATGATTGTTATCAAGACTAAGGAGGACCTGCTTCGATTAATTGAAATGCGGAAAAAAAACCCAAAAGTAATAGGGGGAATGATCGGGATAGAGGGAGCACATGCTTTGGAAGGCAAACTTGAAAATATTGACGCCGTCTATAATGCAGGAATCCGAATGATAGGTCCCACCCATTTTTTTGACAACGAATTAGGAGGGTCTGCCCATGGAGAGAGTGGAGAGGGCCTTTCTGCTTTTGGCAAGGAAGTGATTATGAAAATGAATGAACTGGGTATTTTTATCGATTTGGCACATTCCTCCCCAGCCATCATTGATGATGTCTTGGCATTGTCTTCGAATCCTGTAATAGTTTCTCACACAGGACTAAAGTCAGTTTTAAATTCCCAAAGAAATCTAAGCGACGAACAGATTCAACGGATTGCACGAAAAAAAGGTATTATTGGTATTGCATTTTTTGAAAAAGCAGTAGGCAACCCCGAACTCCCAAATATAATCGCATCTATAAAGCATATCCGAGATTTGGTTGGGATTGAATATGTTGCTTTGGGGTCTGATTATGATGGTTCTGTAGCAGTCCCTTTTGATATTACTGGACTCCCGCTAATCGTAGAGGGTCTACTAAAAGAAGGTTTTACCGAATCTGAAATACGTGCGGTCATGGGAGAAAATGTAAAGCGTTTTTTGCTCAAAAACCTCAAATGAAATGAACGAAAAAATTTTACATCAAGAGTCTGCCAAATTTGGCAAACTGCAAGAATACATGCGGGAGTTTGTCTATGGTGGCATCGATGGGGCTGTAACGACATTTGCGGTAGTAGCTGGTGGTTTTGGAGCCAATTTGGATACTGGCATTATTTTGATTTTGGGCTTTGCTAATCTCCTAGCGGATGGATTTTCCATGTCTGTCGGCGCTTACCTTTCAGCCAAAACAGATAAAGAGAACTTCAAAAAGCACGAGAAAATAGAATATTGGGAGGTAGAAAATATCCCTGAAAAAGAGGAAGAAGAAATCCGAGAAATCTATGCTTCCAAGGGTTTCAAGGGAGATTTATTAGAAAAAGTGGTCCAACAAATCTGCTCTGACAAAGACCTTTGGGTAGCAGAAATGATGAAAGACGAATTGGAAATGATGGAAGAGACCAAAAGCCCCTTTAAAATCGGCTTAGCTACACTTGTATCTTTTGTTTTGGTAGGCTTCATTCCCCTTTTGGTTTATTTGATTGATTTTTTTAGGCCTATTGATAATAATATTTTCCTTTTCACAAGCATCTTAACTGGCTTCGCTTTTATGCTAGTTGGGTGGATGAAAAGCTGGGTCAATCACACCTCTACTTTCAGAAGTATCACAGAGACGGTAGGATTAGGACTCTTAGCCGCCTTGGTGGCCTATTACGTGGGAGATATTTTAGAAGGCTTCTTTATCCAATAAGTCATGACGACAATCAATGAGGTACTTCTTCGCATGGATCAAATTGTTGCTGAATGTCATCAGCGGCAAAGCAGAATGGGCTATTTTGCGATTCTCTATAGGCAAGTGACTCGCAGGATCAGAGATGGGATTTTGGCGGGGGAATTCCTAGATAATCCCAGAATGGAATTATTGGATGTACTTTTTGCCCAGCGGTTTATTGAAGCTTACGATTTTTGGAATGCAAACCAAAGCGCAACTCAAAGCTGGCGATTAGCCTTTCAGGCAAGCTCTAACTCCAAGCACCTAGTGATTCAGCACCTGTTTCTAGGAATTAATGCCCATATCAATTTGGATCTAGGAATAGCCGCCTCTGAAACCATGCGCGGTAAAAACCTCTTAGACATCAAAGCTGACTTTGATAAAATCAATGAGATTCTGGCTGAATTGGTAGATGATGTAAAGGCTAATATCAGCAAAGTCTCTCCAATTTTTGGCTGGCTAATCCCTTTAGCAAAGGGTAAAGATGAAATGCTGCTAAATTTCTCGATTCAATTAGCACGAGATGGAGCTTGGAAGTATGCCAAGGAATATCATGCTGATCCCAACAAGGAATTTCAGATCAATGATCGTGATAATAACATCGCTGCCCTTGCTCAAAAGCTTATCAATCCTGGAAAACTCCTAAGCTTCCTGATCAGAATCATAGGTTTTGCCGAATGGAAAACCGTCAGCAAAACAATGGAGCAGTTGGATCAGGTAGCTCATAAAACTTTCCAAAAGTTTTGATTCCAAAGAGGTCTAAAATATCACCTCATCCAAAAACTTTCGACAGTCATAAACGGGGATCTCTGAAAAATAAAAGCCTTCCGAATCTTCGGTGATGATGGCTTGACAATCATGTAGCAAAGCGGAATAATACTCCAAGCCATCCTCGAAATCGACAACACTAGGATCAGAAACTGCTCGAGAAACCACTATCGAATCTACTGAAGCAATATGAAGCTTGGAAGAAAGGACTTCCATTTTTCGTTTAGCAAGACCTGCTCCACTTTTTTTCTCTGCAAAATAAAAAGCAATAGCTAAGCAAATGGGCGTGGTATAAAGTTGATAGCGAAGCTGATCAGCCAAACTTAAGATTCGCGCCGAATGCGGAAAAAGCGGATATTCCTTATTCAATACAGAAACCAGAACATTCGCATCAAGAAAAACTTTCATTTTTTACTGCCAAAAAATTCATCCTTCATTGCTTTTCGGCTCGATGAAGTACGCTTATATTCTACCTCACCCTGAGACACCATATTTACCCAATCAGCAATCGGAAGCTCCTCCAACGATTGGTAATTTTTGGAAGTCATCTGTGCATAGAGAAACTCCGTCAGTCTGGAAAGGCTGATGTTGTTTTGGTCGGCAAAACCCTTGGCTCGCTCTATGATGTCTTTATTAAAAGACAAAGTGATTTTAGTATCCATAGCACCATCAATTATTTTATACCGTAAAGAAAAAAATATTTACACGTATTTCAAAACAACTCTCTGATTTTCTTCAATTTCCACTCCCAATTTGCCAATTCCCGATCGGTTTCCGCACGGTTTTTTCGATTGGTTTTTTCCTTTTTCAAGTCAGTGGCGAAAAAATGGGTATCCTGAAAATAACCAACCCTAGCCTCTGATTCTCCTTTGGCAATGGTCCACTTTTCACCTTTGAATAGCTTGATGCGATCTTCATGCAATTCCAAAAGCTCATCATAAGGGCCACGAGGCGAAATTAATTTGACGAAAATCGGGGCCGTCTCAATCGCTATAAAAAGTAGCATGATAAAGGCATTGGCCATTGCCATTGCAGAGCTCTCGGTGGTCAAAACCGACAGCGCATCCATTCGAGCCGCCAGACCATCAAAGCCTTCGATTCCCGGTTGCTGCTTTTCAAACTCCGCTTGTCGCAAAGCCATAAATTCACGTATCTGGGACTCGAGGGTATCGATTCGCGCTTGATTTCTACTTCTCAGCTGCTCGAGAGTCGATTGTGCCGCGTCCAGCTGCTCTTCCTTCTTTTTGGCATTAGTCCCTAATCCGACTATTCCACTTGTACCTAAGGTTTTTTCTCCAAAACGCTCAGCATCGTATTCTCCCTGAAGCTGATCCCGAAAGGCTTCCGACTTTGAAACCTCTTCTTTTAGCGATTCAATTCTCCCTTCCAGTTCCAAAATCTCGGGAAAGCCTTTAGCCAAATTGGTTTTTGCTTCCGCAATAAATTCTGTTTTTTTCTCGTCTAGCTTTCGGTTGATTTCCCGCTCAAACATCTTCAACTCGAGTGGCTTCGAGATGACCAAAGCCAATAAAACCGCCAAGACCAGCCTTGGAATCGCCAGCTTCCATTCATCCCATGCATTTTCTTTTTTACGCATACTCGATACGATAAACCGATCCAGGTTGAAAATCATTAAGCCCCATAGCAAACCGAAGCCAATTGAAGGCACCAAGCTTTGGAAAACCGTAAACAAAGCATACCCAGCTGCCAAAGCTGCCAATACCCCAGTGAAAAACACCGTGGCTCCTATCCCCATATATTTGTTTGATTCGGTGGGAGTTCGCTTGAGAATAGAAAAATTAGCACCGCTACAAAACCAGAAAAAACGAGTAATAGACTTCATACTTAGAGGATTTTTAAGTAAAAACTATTTGCTAAAACTCTTCCAAATTGAATGATAAAAATAGCTAAGTTATAAAAGCAGCCCAAATCGGGATGAAAAAGGGCATTTGAGTGACAGAAATTGCAATCCACTTAAAATGAACACTTTCAATAGCTGTCCTTATTGTTCAGATTCGTGCATCGAATGAACGGTTTTGGTTCAGCCGATTTTTGAATTAAGTTTGTGACTATGAAAAAAATCCTCCTTTCCCTTTCCGCATTATTGATCTTAGCTTTTCAATTGATCAGCGCTCAAACTTTGCCCTATGAGCAGGAAGTGAAATCACTGAGTGCCAAAATAGACAGTGTAGGTTGGTCAGCAGGCGGCACTGTATTTACGGGTAGTTCGACGATCCGAATGTGGAAGGACTTAGGTGCTGATTTCCCTGAGCACCCCTTGATCAATACTGGATTTGGGGGTTCACAGGCCAAGGACTTGCAGCGGTTTTTGTATCCCTTGGTTCTCAGATTCGAACCTTCCCGAGTTTTCATTTACGAAGGAGACAATGACATCTGGGCTGATGTCTCCGCTCAGGAGATAATCCATACGTTTGAGGATATCCTCAGTCGTATTCATTTAGCCAACCCTCAGACAGAAATTTATTTGATCGGTGCTAAACCCAGCCCTAGCCGATGGGAGAAGGCGAGCAGCTACCAAGAGTTCAACAAGCAGCTTAAGGATCTATCAATTAGAAAAGAAAAAGTGACTTTCGTCGATACCTGGGCTGCTTTGACAGATGCCGAAGGACAGCCTAGGCCTGAGCTATACCTCAAAGACCAGTTACATTTAAATGATGAAGGATATCTAATCTGGAAAGATATTTTTAGGCCTTATTTTGATTAATCAAGGGCCAAAAACACGAAGAGAAACGGCCAACACAATTTGCTGAGATCGGAAGCTTTGATCTTGACCAAATACCCGATCAAATTTGAACTTCTGATCGTTAAACTCCCGCTCATAGCGTAAGTCCACTCCTACCGGCCCCAGAGAAACTCCCATCCCAAATTGATACCCCATACGGAGTCGGCTATTAAAATCACTTGAATTGTCAGGAAGAAAATTATCGTCTAGGGTGTAATGAAAAGATGGGCCCGCAAAAACATTGATGACTCTAAATAGGCGAATTCCAGCTAAAATGGGGGCATCTATTCGTCTAGCTTCGGCATCAATCAAACCGGTATTGAATCGGGTTTCGGTATAGACTAACTCCGGTCTCAAATAGATATCGTAAGAATTCATTGTATAAAAAACTCCGGCGTGATATCCTACTCCACCAAGTGGGTCTTTCCATACAGACTCTGCATCACGAAAATATTTACCTGAAGTATTGTAATTCATCCCTGCTTTCACTCCAAAACCGGAACCTTGCTGCGCAGTCGTCGCGAAAGCAAAAGAGAAAAGTAAACTTACTACGGCAAATCCAATTTTTGATAGTTTCATAAGCAATACGGTTTTTGGAATGAGTCTAAGCCAAGGCTCATTTAGTAACCAGAGTTGATCTCTTTTTTGATCATTTTCGTAAATCTTAAGAAATGACTCCAAACACAAGACGAACTTTGGTGTTTCCTTTCCAGTTTCAAATACAAGACCAAACTGTAGAAACTAATCTTTGATTAATAAATTTATGTACGATCACCTAAATACAAACCCTATGATACTATCACTCTTCCTAGCTCTTGTGATGGCTTGCTCTCCCGGAGAAAGGTCCGAGGAGCGAACTGATGTTGAGGCGAACAAGACGGAACAATTCTCTGGAAAAACCGAAAAAGCTACTTTTGCAGGTGGATGTTTTTGGTGTGTAGAGGCTCCTTTTGAGGAGGTGGATGGTGTTATTTCAGTACTTTCCGGCTATGCCGGAGGGAAAGAAAAAAACCCTACCTATGGAGAGGTTAGCGGGGGTAGAACTTCCCACAGGGAGTCAGTTCAGATCACCTTTGACCCAGAAGTTATCAGTTACTCTGAATTAGTGGATATTTTCTGGCAAACCTTTGACCCCACAGATGTCGGCGGATCCTTCTATGATAGAGGAAGCCAATACGAATCAGCCATATTTTACCATGACACTGAGCAAAAGAAAGTAGCCGAAGAGTCCAAAAAACGGTTGGATCAATCAGGTAAATTTGATAAGCCTGTCGCTACACCCATCATCAAATACACCAACTTCTACGAAGCGGAAGACTACCACCAAGATTATTACAAGAAGAATCCCGCAGACTACTATTCCTACAGAAGAGGAAGTGGCCGGGATGCCTTTATTAAGAAATACTGGCCCGAATTGTCCGCTGAGAAATACCCGGCGAAATCCAAAAAAGAGCTGAAAGAAACCCTGACTCCTCTACAATATGAGGTCACTATGGAAGACGAGACCGAATACGCATTCCAAAATGAGTATAATGGTAATAAAGAAGATGGAATCTACGTATGCATTGTGTCCGGGGCTCCTCTATTCAGCTCCAAAGACAAATACGAATCGGGCTCAGGATGGCCTAGTTTCACCAAACCGATAGATGCAAGAATCATAGACAAACCTGTTGATAAAAGCTTAGGAATGACCCGAGTGGAAGTCCGCAGTAAATTGGGAAACAGTCACGTGGGCCATGTTTTCTATGACGGTCCGGAGCCTACTCAGCTTCGCTACTGTATGAATTCTGCCGCGATGAAATTTATTCCTAAAAGTGAAATGGAGTCAGCTGGATATGGAGACTATATTTGGCTTGTTGATTGATTAGTCATAAGGATAACATGATCTAAACTATAATTTCAATAAGAATTTTTATTTATTCTAAGCCCATCCGGAACTGTCTGAAAGTATTAGACTGTTCCGGATTTTCTTTTGATCAGATAAAACTATATTATTATTTCATTCCCTTCAAAAGAATTTAGCATAGGCTTACTCAACTGATTTTTTACTGAATGAACAGATATTTAAAAAAAAAATAGGGTTACATCCGAAGATCTCGATGTCATTATCAAAGAAATTTCGGAAAAAACGTATATTTCTAACCTGTTTGATCACCTAAGCTCCCCAAATAGAAATGAGTAGTAACTTCGATATCATACTTGTAGATGATGACCCTGATTTCTTATTTCTCCACGAAATCCTTGTTAAAAAAGCGGGCCTTGACTCTAATCCAAAAAAATTTAGTGATGGCCAGAAACTGGTTGAATTTCTAAAAGCCACTCCTTTAGAAAAAGCAAGTCTACTCTTACTACTCGATATCTATATGCCAGGATTGGACGGATGGGCGATCTTGGACTATATTGAATCTCTTAAGCTTCCTGGTAATATAAAAGTGATGCTCTTAAGCTCTTCTGTAAATTTTGAGGATAAACGCAAAGCAATGGAGTATGCTTCTGTGATCGAGTACATAGAAAAACCGCTGATGCTGGAATACTTAGAGCGATTGAAGGAGCAAGCCATCTTTTAACTCAGTTTTCTAAAAGTCAAATTAACTCTAGGCCCCAAAACTTTTTTGGTTTTAGGCAACTGGTGTTCCCAGAAATGTTGGCTTTCTTCTGCCATAATCAGTAGACTTCCATGACCAAGCTCTAGATTCAATTTTGGGGCTTTATTTGCGTAGTGCCTAATCTGAAATGTCCGGCTTGCCCCCAAACTCACAGAGGCAATCGTAGGATTCTTACCCAAGCTCGCCTCATTGTCTCTATGCCAGCCCATGCTATCCTGCCCATCTCGATAGTAGTTGAGCAACACATGAGTGAATTCGGTTTCACAATAATCTTTCAACTTTTCTCTTATCAAGGCCAAGGGATCTACCCACTTCAAGGCTTCCATCTGAATACCCGAGTAGGAATAAGGCACCTCTGTATCTCCAAACAAGGCCGTAAGCCGAGGCTGCATTACCTTTTTGCCAAACATCCAAATAGGTTCTTGCCTCCACGGCACAGCCTCAATCAATTGGCTTAAGAAACGATCTGCCTCCTCTTTTTGTAAAAAGTCAGCATACAAAATTGTTTTCCCCTGAAAGGGTAGTAAATTTTCATTTTCTGAATTGAATAAGCTGCTTTGCATCCTTTTATAAACTCAGGCCCCATAGGGAAGGTTTATTTTATCCGACTACATAATCAATTAATGAAAAGGCTCCTTATATTTAATCCATCAATCAAAAGCCTATGAAAAAAGCAGCATGGATTACTGGTATCATCCTGATAGGGGTGTTAGCAGGAGTGTTTTGGTATAAGTTCTTTTTTGTGTTTGGTGAAGGGGTGAAAGCCGGATCCCTAAACTACTTTGTCAAGAAGGGAATACTTTTCAAAACTTATGAGGGAAGAGTAGTACAAGAAGGTTTTCAAAGCCCTACCGCCGGAGCCCTACAAAGTAATGAATTCCGATTCAGTGTCGCAGACGAAGAGGTAGCACAACGCTTGGAAAGAGCTTCTGGCAAGTTTGTTGAGCTTCGGTACAAGGAGTACAACGGTATGCTACCATGGAGAGGTGCAAGTAATTTTGTGGTCACTGAAGTATTGACCGTCAAGGAAGACGGCCAAACTTCAGGGGTACCCTATGACCAATAAGGTCACTCTCTTGTCCAATAATCGATCACCGTCACATCCTGAAGATGTGGGCCTAATAGCTCCCCAAACCGCTGATGCGCCGGATGTGGAAGATAAGCATCTCTATCCGCTTCGGAATGAAAGGTAAGAGTAAAAGCATGAGTAAGACCTTTATTGAGTCCTTCAGGGCTGGAATTGACCCCCCATTCAAAGGCTTTTATCCCCTCTATTTCATTCTGTAAATTTCGAAAAGCATCGATCACTCCCTGAATATCCTCAGGAGAGGAAGCTTCTTTGAAAGAAAAATAAACGACGTGTCGCAAAACTGAATCAGGCTGGTTCATAATTTTTTCTTCAATTTTAACCTCCTCGACGATTTCATTTTTTTCTTGACTGGTACCGCAGGCCATTATTAAAACAAAAGGAAGGAATAGTAAGTATTTTTGCATTTGGAATCACTTTAGGGCACTGATTTACAAAATTTCAGGATAATATCCTCTGTTTTTTTATGGGATTGGTTTGATTCTATAGTTTTTCTATTAATTTCAACGAATACTTAATAGAACAACTAATTTAATTATGAAAAACTATATAAATTTCTTCCTGCTCAAGCCTATTTTGGTGATCGTTTGGTTGGGTATATTTTCTTGCGGTTCAGGCTCTGAATCCAGCGATAAAAATACTTTTCCTACATATCAACTAAGCAAAATAGATTCTTTTGAGGTAAACAACCTGACTCGGGTGATTATAAGAGATTATTCTCCTGAGGAAAAACGCTACCTCGGCTATGCCATGGTAGAGGACGAATTACTCGAAATCAGCGAATCCGGAGAAATTGTTCATCGGGTCAAGAAAAAAGGAGAAGGACCTGGACTGTATGGCAATTGGAATCCAATAGGAATAGCTTTTGGCCCCAAAGGAGAAAGAGTGGCAGAGCTTCCATTTACCATTTTCACTTTTGATTCGGAGTTTGAACTGCTTAATCAACAGCGCATCCAATCTCCCCTTCCCATACGTGGTTTTGGCCCCATGGGTCGTACAGAATACTTCCAGCATCAAGACAGTACTTATTATCTCGTAGGGCCAAGCAATTACCTCTCCGCTCATTACCTGATTAGAGATGAAGAAGGAAGAGATACTCTCCAGAATTTCTATCAGATCAATATCCAATCCGGAGAGATGAAATCAGTAGTGCCTTACAGAGAAAACTCCCCTTATTTCTCTTCAGAAAATATCTACCAAGAACTGATGACCAAGTCCTTTTTGGTCAATCATCAGACCAACGAGCTTATACTCTTACATGCTATTGAAAATGAGATCGAGATCTATGAGTTACCTAGTCTTGCATTAAAAGGCACCATCCCAATTATTCATGAGGAATTTGTACAATACCCGCCTCTGCCCATGGATACTCCCGGTAACGATGAACGCTTGAATACGCTTCGTTTTATGGCAGGAAGAAATCAAAGCTTGATCCAGCTATCAGATGCTTTCTACCTGATCCAATATTTCAAAGGAATCTCAGAGGCAGAATATCAGGCACGAAAAGGAAATGATGCGCTCTATTCTCCCACTTTTGATGTAAATGAAAAAGCTATTATTTTAATCAAAGATCAAAAACAATTACCTTACGAACTCCCTGCTATTCAGGGGACTCTTTTATTTGGATTGGGCGAAAATAAATTTTTGGTTCAAGAACCTGAAAATCCCGAAATTGAGGAAGAAGTAACCCGCTTCAGCATTTATCAAATTCAAACGAAATAAAACTATGCGCGTAGCCTTTTTCAGTACCAAATCATACGACAAAATCAGTTTTGCCAGAAATGCAGACTCTTACACCCATGAATTCACCTTTTTCGAAGCAAAATTGGACAGACATTCAGCCGTACTAGCTGAGGGACATGATGCCGTATGTGCTTTTGTCAATGACCAATTGGACAAGCAAACACTCAAAAGTCTCAAGGAAGTAGGAGTAGAACTCATAGCTTTACGCTGTGCGGGTTATAATCAGGTCGACCTGGATTGTGCTAGAAATCTAGGCATATCCATCGTACGAGTGCCAGCCTATAGTCCTGAGGCGGTAGCCGAGCATGCTTTTGCTTTGATTCTTACATTAAGCCGCAAGACCCATAAGGCTTATAACCGAGTCCGAGAAAATAACTATTCTATAGAAGGTCTTACAGGAATCAATCTACATGGCAAAACAGTCGGAGTCATAGGAACGGGAGCCATAGGTAAAGCATTCTGTCGTATAGCGCTAGGCTTTGGCTGCAAAGTTTTAGCTTATGATATCTACGAAAATGAAGAATTAAAATCACTTGGAGTCAGCTATGTCACGCTGGATGAAATCATGCAGCAGTCTACTATTCTATCCCTTCACTGTCCACTTACCCCTGATACCAAACATCTGATTAATAAAAACACCTTGGAGAAAATGCAGGATGGCTGTATGCTGATCAATACCTCTAGAGGAGCTTTGATCGAAACCAAATCGGTCATTCGCTCTTTGAAAAACGGAAAAATAGGTTTCCTAGGGATTGATGTTTACGAGCAGGAGGAAGATCTATTTTTCCAAAACCGATCCGAAGAAATACTCCAAGATGAGCAGATCGCTCGATTAATGACCTTCCCAAATGTTTTGATTACAGGACACCAAGCCTTTTTGACCAAGGAAGCTTTGGATCAAATCGCCAAGACCACACTGGATAACCTTAGTGCTTTCGAACAGGGAAAGGTGCTCGAAAATGCAGTGAAATAAAAAAATCCCCGAAACCAATAAAGGAATCGGGGACTTCATTTTTTTTAAAAAGCGGTTGGAATTATCCTACTACTTTCACGTTAACTGCGTTAACACCTTTTTTACCTTGAACTACGTCAAATGTAACTTTGTCATTTTCACGGATCTCGTGAACCAAGCCAGAGTGGTGTACAAATACATCTTCACTTTGATCAGCTGGTGTAATAAAACCAAAACCTTTGGTTGTGTTAAAGAATTTTACTGTTCCTTCATTCATGATTACTAATTTTTACTTTGTTGTTTGTTATTTGAATATTGATTTCTAGAAATCGGTTGTTTTTTTGGTGGCTCCGGTTCCGGAGGAGTTTCGGATATATTTCCAAACTCATCGACATAGGCCAACATGTCTTCCAGGTCCCCGCTTTTAGGCTGTTCTTTGCGGGCTAGTTTCTTTTCTAATTTTTCTTTTTGTTTTCTTTTTTTAAGTTCTGCTTTTTGTTTTTTGATGAATGTGTTTTGATTTTTCGACATTGTAGCTTTTTAATTGACAAATGTGATGGCTCTGCCGGTTTTACCAGCTCGACCCGTACGGCCGATTCTGTGGATATAGCTATCCATAGACATGGGAAGCTGATAATTGATCACATGGGTCACATCAGCCACGTCTATACCTCTAGCTGCCACATCAGTGGCTACTAGTACTCGTGTTAATCCTTTTTTGAACTCCTCAATCGTACGATTTCGGAAATTCTGGGATTTATTTCCATGAATCAATCCGGAGTTTATTCCCGCCTGATTCAATTTTTTACTTAATCTATCTGCAAGTCTTTTGGTCTCGGTGAAGATGATTACCTTTTCCAGATCTGGATTTTGAAATAATCCTTCCAACACTAAAAACTTATCTTCTGTTGATTTCAACCGGATGATTTCCTGGTCTACATTTTCACTGGTAGTGACACCACTGTTAACTTTCACCTCTACTGGGTTATGAAGTAGAGAATCAATCATTGCCTTTTGATTAGGCTCTAGAGTTGCACTGAAAAGCATGGTCTGACTTCTCTTAGTCATTCCTCTTACGATCTTTTTGACATCATTGATGAAGCCCATATCCAGCATACGATCAAACTCATCCAATACCAGCGTATCAAATTTATTCAAGTGCAAAAGCTTGCGATCGGTGAGATCTAGCAACCTGCCCGGAGTACCTACGACTACGTGTAGCTTTCGGCTCAGAGTTTTGAAGTCAGAATTGATATTTGTGCCTCCGATAAAGGTGGCAGAATATAGATTCAATCCTTTGGCTAGGCTTTTAAATTCCTCTTCAATCTGCAAGGCCAACTCCCGGGTAGGAGTGACGATCAAAGCGGTTTTTGCTTCGTTAGAAGACTTTATTTTTTCGATTATAGGGATCAAAAAAGCTGCGGTCTTACCGGAACCTGTATTAGATATTCCCAATAAATCCCTACCGTCCAATAATGGCAATACTGCCTGTTCTTGGATATTGGTCAAGGTTTCATATCCTTTGGCCTTTAGATTTTTGAGAAGCTGATTGGATAAAGGAAGATCAGAAAAAGGACGCTCGGATCTAAATCCTTCTTGTCCACTCGGTTGAGCTTTTTTGACAAGCAGGTTAGCATCTAGTTTGGATACTTTTGCTGCTTTTTGATTGACCCTTCCCCCTCTGTTAGCTTGTGGCTTTCCTTGAGGTTTGGGTTTGTTTCTTGTATTAAAGTGCATAATTAGGCTTTTACTGGCTCCAGCTCAGGGCTATTCCCCAAGAGATAGAGCATTTTAAAATGATCAAGTACAGCCCCTACAAAATTCGGCTTTGAATAGTAAGGAACATTAAATTCCTCAGCCGTTGCTTTTACAATTTTTGATATTTCACGATAGTGAACATGACAAATGTCCGGAAACAAGTGATGCTCAACTTGATAATTCAATCCACCGATAAACCATTCCAACATTCTGGAATTAGGCGCAAAATTACAGGTAGTTGCCATTTGATGAAGCATTCGCTCACCTTCAACTATACCATCTTCATTTGCTATTGGAAATTCTACCTCAGGCACGATGTGAGCAGTCTGGAAAACCATTGTAATTACAAACCCTGTCACTGCATGCATTGCGATAAAGGCAAGGAAGATCATTCCTGCAGAAAAGGGAGAGAATATCAAAGGTAAACCTAGGATCACAGCAAAATAGCCAAGCTTCCAAGCTATAATCTTCAGTAAATTATTTCTGTATGCATTTTTACCTTTTACCAACCCTTTTCTATGATAGCGAGTAAGCCTGACAAAATCTTTGGCTGTCACCCACCCTATCGTGGACAAGGAGTAAAAGAACCAAGCATACAAGTGTTGATACTTGTGTAGTCCGTTTTTTTCTGCGCTAGGGGAAAAACGCAAAAAGAAAGGAGCATTGATATCATCGTCGTGTTCGTCGATGTTGGTGTAACTATGATGCAACACATTGTGCTGTATCTTCCAAACTGTAGAGCTGGCGCCCACAAAATTTAGAGTATAACCAACCCACTTATTAACAGTTGGGTTTTGAGAATAAGAACCGTGGTTCGCATCATGCATCACTCCCATACCTACACCGGCCATTCCGAATCCGGCGAGTACAAAACAGGCAAATAACTGCCAAGTCTCTGTAGCTAAACCAAAAATGACTGCTGCGATAGGAAGAAGATACAGAGAAAGCAACACTATAGTCTTTACGACCATGTGTGCATTACCGTATTTAGATTGATTTGTGGCCTTGAAATGACCATAAACTCTACTTCGGAGGGTTTGAGAGAATTCAGATAAAACTGATTCTGAGAATCTTACTGTTTTAATAGACTTAGTATTAGGTGATAAACTTAATTTGTTCCCGAGGGATTTGCTGCAGGTTTTAATTTTTCGCTCGATAGGCGATCCATTAAAAAAGTAGAAAGAAGAGAATTAAAACCTTTGCAAGGAGGAACTCTGAAATTTGCTACTTAAGCAGGTTGATAATCAACGCTTGATTATTTCAATGAGGAGAGTAAATTCTTATAATTTTTTTTCTCCACGGATCAAAGGTGAGGATAAGATTCGGTATTTCCTAATTTACGCCAAAAACACTAATTACTTTATCTCTAAACTAGCTCACTGATTTTCAACAAAAATTCTAGCCTATAATAAAGAGGTCAAGCCTCAATTGAACCTCCAGTTGATGATTCCATTGATATGGATCATTTCCACCTTATTGTATCGCTGTCCGGGAGTGAGATTTTCTGGGTTTAGCGCTTCCTTATTCATCAATAAGAGATGAAAATCCATTTTACTAAGCTTTTTAGGCTGCATCTTAACTCCCAAATTAAGCTGTCTGTAGGAGGGGAAAGCATATTTATTGGCCGCCGCGTCGCTCACCTCAGGCAGCCAATGAATACCAGTATGAGCATAGAATGTTATGCCCGACTCTGGGAGAGCATAGGATAGGTAGAAAACCAAGGCCTCGAAGTTTTCATAGCCCTCATTTCGCTCTCTTGGGATAAATGTAAACCAAGGATCTTTGCCCCACTCACGCGGATTGAGCCATCTCCCCTTTCCTCCCGTTTTGGTGAAGTTGAGATGTGTTTCCCATCTTGCTGTAGCATAGCCCAATCTCGCAGAGAGTAGCCAGTTTTTATCATTAGGGTTTTTATATCGAAGTAATGGATCACTATTTCCGCCTTCTCCTACTCCTTGCTGATAGCCCAACTGTAGCCCCGAAAGCCACTTTCCTTTCTTTTCGCCATTTCTCCATGTGTGCATCCACTGAGACCAAAAGGTACTTGAAATATTATTCGCTTGTGAATGTGAAATTTCCAGCTTGCCCAGCGGTAATTTTTTAGTGAGCTGAAAGACCGTGATTCGCTTGCTTGAGGTATTTCCAAAGTATTGGGAGGGATTACCATTGGGATCTCGGGCCACAGGGAAGATACCCACAGATTCCCCAGGATTGCTCCATTTGCTAGTGCCTCTGACCCTGAGCCGATCGATGTACCAACCGGATAGTTTCCATTGACTATTTGGACTAAATTCCGCACTGATTCCTTCCATCAATGTGGGGGAAAGTCTTCCATCCTGGGGATTTACCCAAGGTGTATTCACATCCATCCGACCAAGCGCTACATTCCATTTTTCATCTTGATATCGCAAATTCAATCGCTCAAAACTTCCAAAAATACGGTCACCGGGGTTTTGCAAGTCATACAAGCCTTTCTCGTACCTATTATCTCTTCCTGTAAGAGGATCGATTTCCCAAATATCCGAACTCCAAAGATCTGCAAATCCTCGGTAACTCGTCTCCAGAGACCAATTTATACCGTAGTTAATTTTGGCTCCTAGGCTCAAGGATGTCCCTAAAGAATAGTCACTTTTAAAATCCTCAGCGTAAGATGTACTCATCCAATACGATCTAAAATGGATTTGAGGAACAACTTCTATTTTTCGCTCTTCGATTTCATCCTGAGCAATTGAAAAAAAAGGGGATAAAAATATCATCCCCAGTACAATATGCTTCATTATAGTTTGGCTTTCGCTTCTTTGATGGGTTTAAATGGGCCGAATTTATGTTGCTCTTCACTGAACTCATCACTAAATGGACCAAAGGGGTGATCCATCGGCTTTTTAGAAATATCAGGCCAATCTCCACTTAAGTCTCTAGAAGGCCGCTCTAAGCTATTCACATAAGCAGCTACATCCCAAGCGTCTTCATCTGAAATCAGAGGATTCTCATAAGTTGCCCCAAGTGGCATATTTGCTCTCACATAGCCTGCAAACCTCGATAATCTATATAATCCTGCTCCACTATTGTAGCTATGATCACCCCAAAGCGGAGGATAAATATAGCCTGTCCCATCTTGCTTAGGTAATCCCTGACCGTCCGCAGCGTGGCAGCTTTGGCATTGCTGCTCGTAGATAGTCTTTCCCTTCACAGGGTCTGCGGCCCTGTCCAATAGGGGTACTTCGTAAATCCCCACTCCTTTGGGTTTCTCTCCTTGAGGCACATCTTTTCCTAGCCAATGCATATAGTCTACCATAGCTACCATTTCTTTGGAATTTCGCTCAAGGCCCTGCCCATTCAAGCTTCGCTCAAAGCAATCATTGATTCGTTTTTCGATGTCTTCAGACTGCCCTGATCTTGCTCTTATTTTTGGATAGGTAGAGGCTACTGCTCCGTAATTATTGCCCAAGGGGGCTGTTCCGGCCTGCAAGTGACAGTTTTGACAATTGAGTCCATTGGAGATTTTTTTGACTTTGCCATTTGGTCCTAGGTATTCTGCTGTGTTAGCTACTAGCTCCCTACCATAGCGGATCGATTCAGCATTTGGCTCAGCGTCCACACTTGACCACTCAGGTGCAATCCACATTCCCACCGGATCCATCAGGCCTTTGGGCTTTGCTGGAGCTTCTATGGCTGCGGCTATTGTGGATTGATCGGGAGGACTTAGCTCAGGTAACTTAATGCCTGAATAAGAAACATAGATGACTAGACCTACTACACCGACCAAAGCTGTAGCTAAAGCCAACAAACCTACCATTAGGGTGATGAGTTGAATAAAAGGCTTTCCAAACTGATTCATAGATTTCTAGGGATTCCTCACAAAAATGCAGTGATTCTAGTACTCAATGCTGTGACTTCGATCACATCCAGCTAAAAGTAAGCAATTTTTGTTTGAAGGATTTTATCAGTCTTTCAAAATAGGAGCTGTAGCCAAAAAGACTTTCCGTCCTGCTATTTCCCCCACTATTTGACAGCTATCCTCATCGCCGTGGAGAGAAAGCCGAATCAGGTCCTTGTTTTTGCATTCTGCCAAATAGTTAATTAGTAAGCCACTAATTACCATATCCTCGCTCCCTATTAAATCCTCCACCCATCGGATATAGCTAGTATTATTGACATGATTGTAGAGATCCAAATCCGAAGTAGCTACCTCCCGATCAGTTGCTGACAAATAAGGGAGACTTGGTAGTTCTAACTTTACCGGCCTCCAATCCGGCACTTCAGAAGAAAAAAGCCTATCGGACAAAACCTTTTCGGGACGCTGAATACGCTTGGATTCCGTATCTACTAAAAGCCAAGAAGACATGGCCCTAGCCAAAACCTCATCCGTCTCCGAGATGACCAAAAATTCTCTAAATGCAAACAGCTTTTCTATTCCCCGACCTCCGGTGAAAACCGTAATTTTTTGCCCCCATACCGGCGATTTGAAAACCTTGATATCCAATCTCGAAAGTGCCCACATGAGGTTTTCCTTCAGCAGGACCCTTCCAAAATCAGCCGAATCTGCATGGAGCCATGCACTCTCCTGCAGGAGATCAGCTAAATCCTTCAGCCTGATTTGGCCTTTGGGATTGACTTGAAAAGAGCCTACCTCAAATGTTTTTGAAAATTGAAAATTCTCAGGAAGCTTACTCATTGTGTTTCTCGTTGGATTGGAAAAACACCTCCTTACGAATAGTTGCTAGAAGAGCTATACCTAAACCATTCAAAGCAATTAATGCAAAAGAGGTTTTTAAATTGAATAGATCAGCAATAAACCCGATTAAGGGTGGCCCCAGCAAGAAGCCGAAAAATGAAATAGTAGATACCAAAGCCAGAGCTACTCCGGGGGAATATAATTTTGACCTCCCTGCAATGCTGTAAGCTACAGGAATAACTGAAGCCACTCCAAAACCCACCATCAAAAACCCTAAAGTCGCTGTATACAGGGAAGGAAAAATCACTGAAAGGGTTAATCCCGAAAACAAGAAAATTCCACTCATTCGCAGTATAGGTACTTTACCAAAGCGATGAATCAATCGGTCCGAAATAAACCTTCCAGAAGCCATCGCTCCCATAAAAGCAACATATCCTAGCGCAACTAAAGAAGGATCGACCATGACCACCTTTTTGAAATAAACTCCACTCCAGTCAAACATGCAACCTTCCGCCATCATCCCAAGGAATGCGATCAATCCCACACGCAAAAGCAAATCATCGGGTCGCTTGAGCACCAAACCACCGCCCTCTTGATTGGCCTTTTCCTGAACTACAAAACGATATGCCGATAGTACAATCACTATGGAAATCACCATCACCACTATGTAATGAATCGTGGGAGATAAACCCAAAAATATCATCCCTGCTCCTATTCCAGCACCAGTAAAACCCGCCAGACTCCATAGGCCATGAAAAGAAGCCAAAATACTCTTACCCATTTGATCCTCCAAGTCCAAGGCTTGGGTGTTCAGAGCTATATTCATGATATTGCCCAGCATTCCAAACAGAATCAAAACAAAAATCAAAATCCAAGTTGTCGGACTCAATCCTATTAGAGGCAGACTCATCGCATAGGCAAAACTTCCGATTAAAATCACCCGCCTACTTCCATAATGATGCACTGACCAGCCTGCGATTGGCAGGCCTATCATTGAACCCATTGGTAAAAAAAGAAGCAGGGTCCCCAATTGCCCTTCGGATAAGTCAAATTTGGACTGTATATCAGGGATTCTTGCTGCCCAACTGGCAAAACAAAGTCCGATAAAAAAGAATAAGCTTCCAAGTGCTATTCTTCTTTTGGTCAAGGGTTTCATAGTGTATAGGTTAATAGGCGATACAAAGAAATGAAGATTAGCAATAAAAAAAGAGTAAATCCTGATGAGTGACCAAAAAACTATTTATGGGAAAGCTGGTTTCCATTAAAAGTTATCTTATGGAATTTGTAATAGTGGGGGTGATCATCGCCAGCATAATAGTGATGATCCGATTTATAATCAAAAAGGTCTTTAATTAAAAAAGCCGCAAAATCTAAAATTCTGCGGCTTTGTTTGATGCTTTATTGATCAATTGGGGAGTTTGTCAGCGAACTTACCATAAACCCAAGTACCTGCTAGTGCAGACACCAAAGTCACTAAAATCACTGAGTATCCACTACCAATCTGAGCAAACAGAGGACCTGGACATGCACCTGTAAGTGCCCATCCTAAACCGAAGATAAACCCTCCGATAACTTGTCCTTTTCTGAATTCCTTACTAGGTATTTTGATGCTTTCTCCATGAATGGTTTTAATTCCAAAGCGCTTGATGATCTGAATCGAGATGATTCCTGTAATCACTGCCGAACCGATTACCCCGTACATGTGAAAGGATTGTAATCTGAACATTTCCTGAATTCTAAACCAAGAAATCACTTCTGCTTTTACAAATACAATCCCGAATAAAATCCCCAAGATTAAGTATTTCAACAGTTCAAGCCCTTTGTCATGATTCTCTCTGAGATTAGGAGCTTCGCAATGCGGATCTTGAACTTGTATTTTCTTTTCTGCTACTTTCATTTTTTTCTTTGATTAAAATCCTACCATTTTCATTAAAGGCTCAAGCAACACGTGAGTCATCAAAAAACCTCCGATCATAAAGAAGATTGTTGCTACTACTGACTGCCACTGCAAGGAACTGATTCCCATGATAGCATGCCCTGAAGTACATCCTCCCGCATAGCGAGTACCAAATCCTACCAGAAATCCTCCGATCACAAAGAAGAGAAGTCCCTTGGCGGTGAAGAGGTGTTCCCAAGAGAAAATATCAGCTGGTAATAAGTTGCCATAATCAGTCACGCCTAAAGCTGTCAAATCAGCTATCGTAGACTCTGCGATGATGATTTCATTGGGGTTAGCCAAGAAGGTAGTCGCGACAAACCCACCAATCAAAATACCTACTACAAAGAGTAAGTTCCAGATTTCTTTTTTCCAGTTGTACGTAAAGAAAGGAATCCCAGAAGGTACACAAGCCGCACATACGTGACGTAGCGAGGATGAAATACCAAAGGTTTTATTTCCTAAAATTAGCAGTGCCGGTACGGTCAGGCCAATCAAAGGGCCGGCCACATACCAAGGCCAAGGTTGAGTAATCCACTCCATCATTTTCTTTATTTAATTGTTTATTATTTTCTTTTTTTATTCTTCCTAAAATCTATAATCCAAGATTAAGTTCATATTCATCATATTGACTCGATTGATGACGTATTCCAAAGGCATTTTCTGATCCCTGTCTTCTCGCTTATATACTGCCAAAAGCTGTAAATCCAACCCTTTAAAGAACCCATCAAAACGGTAGTCCACCAAACCTGTGAAATGGTAATAATTGGGGATGCCGTACTTATTTAGAGTTAAATTATTCAAATCTGGTGTTTGCACGTGTGCTGCCCCCAGACTCACCTTGAGCTTATCATGAATGAAGGTATGATCGTATTGCGTCATTAAAGCATTCACTCCACCCAGCCCTTCATATCGCTCTCTCTGCAAACTCACAAAGAATTGCTCTCTACCCCATTCTCTTGGAAAGAGAAAACGTCCCTTATCCGAAATCCCGAGATAATTGAAAGTCAACTTTGCATGTGGCCACTTCATCCCAGCCTGAAAACCCACTCCATAGGTACTCTCATCTGGAAGAATGTAAGCTCTATCAAGTTGGTCATTTCCACCGTTTGCCACAGCGGTCTCATAGAAAGCCTGTGCCCCCCAGATGTAATCAAATCCTCTCTCAGTTGGCAAGCTTCCAGTACCCTCTAGAAAGTTAAGGGCAAAGACATTTTGTGCCAAGTAATTCCAAGATCTAATCTTGGCCTTTTCACCAGAATACTCCAAGCCTAAAACCCCGATTCCGGCAGACTCCACATGATGTCGATAGCCATCCCCTTCTACTGATAAGGGATTTCTTCCTGTAGAGTATGTCCCAAAGGATTCTGCTACCGATACCCACTCGAGTGATCCTCTGGATATGACGTGTGAAAACCAAGCTCCATTTATTCTGAATTTCCCGGGAGTATAATCTGCCGATATTCCAGAAAATAAATTGGGACGCATGCGGTTATCTGAAGCATTTAGAAGTGGACTTTCGAAATGGTGCCTTCCTCCCCAAATGGAGATCTCTTCCTTTTGATAGGAAAGATAAAACTCTTCCAACCGGTCCATGTCCTTATTGTTTTCAGGATGGTGGACATCATATAGGAGCATTTCATAGCGATTGGCCAATCCTGTACTAGGGTCTAATTTGGTAATATTGTTTTCGAAATGACGAAAGACAAAGAAACCACTAAACCCTACTCCAAAACCTTTCCATCTGGGACTGAAATACCCCAGACCCGCACCTGTGCCCCAGGTCGAATAATCTGTCAAATTGCCTTGATTGAGCGTACTCATGTAGAAGGATCGTAGATGGAACTCAAACGAGCCACTTTTCAAGACTTGTCCAAACAACTTTTCATTTGGATTCTCTGGTTCCGAATCATGAACATGCTGAGCCATTATCGGAAAGCTAAGCAGGAGAATACCCAGTCCTAGCACTAATGCAAATTTGCGGATCATATTTGGCATAAAATTGTGACTTTAATCACATCCTGAGGGTAGATACTAAAAATGGCAAGCCCTAAGGCCTGCCATTTATTGTGTTAAGCTGATTTGCTACTTAAAGCAAGGTGGTAGGGCAGACGTAATCAGAAACTTTAAATTTCTCTGATTCCTTAATTGCAGTAAATCCACCATTGATATCGATCAGGTTGTCATATCCTCTTGCTCTTAGAATAGAGTTGAAAATCATAGACCTGTATCCTCCAGCACAGTGTACATAGTAGGTTTTGTCTTTGTCCACTTTGAGCATACTGTCATTGATGTAATCAAGGGGTGCATTTTCGGCACCGATCACATGCTCTGACAAGTATTCAGAATTCTTTCTCACATCAAGTATCAAGGCATCAGCGTCAGACTCCTTAATCTTTGATAGCTCATCTACTGTGATCGAAGTGATTGAATCTACTTCCTCTCCCGCTGCCTTCCAAGCTTCGAAACCGCCCTTGAGGTATCCAAGCGCATAGTCGTATCCTACTCGCGCAAGTCGGGTGATTACTTCTTCTTCTCTTCCTTCATCAGCTACAACCAAAATCTCTTGCTTTAAATCAGGAATCATAGCTCCTACCCAAACTGCAAAGCTTCCATCGATGCCAATATTGATTGAGTTGGGAATAAAACCTTTAGCGAAGGTTTGTGGATCACGTGTGTCCAAAATCATAGCTCCTGTATCATTGGCTACTGCTTCAAACTCAGCAGGAGTCAAGGGCTTGATACCACGCTCCAGTACCTCATCGATGCTATCATATCCTTGGATATTCATCATTACATTCTGAGGGAAGTAAGCAGGAGGAGGAGTCAATCCAGTCAACACTTCCTTGATGAATTCCTCTTTCGTCATTTCCTGAAGCGCGTAATTGGTTTTCTTTTGATTGCCTAGCGTGTCAGAAGTTTCTTTACTCATGTTTTTGCCACATGCAGAACCTGCACCGTGTGCGGGATAGACAATCAAGTCATCAGAAAGCGGCATAAGCTTGTTTCTCAAAGAATCATAAAGATGAGCTGCCAATTTCTCTTGAGTGAGGTCCTTTACTACTTTTTGTGCCAAATCAGGACGTCCCACATCTCCGATGAAAAGGGTGTCGCCTGTGAAAATAGCTTCTTCCTTTCCTTCTTCATTAATCATCAAGTAACATACAGACTCCATAGTATGTCCTGGCGTGTGGATCACCTTAATCTTTGCTTTTCCCAGCTCAAAAATCTGCCCGTCTTCTGCTATCGTTGCTTCAAAGCCCATCTGCATACCAGTAGGTCCATATACAATTTTGGCACCTGTCTTAGCCGCTAAGTCTTGGTGACCAGATACGAAATCCGCATGAAAGTGAGTTTCAAATACGTATTTGATTTTCGCTCCTCTTCGCTCTGCTTTCTCGATGTACGGCTGTACTTCTCTTAGTGGATCAATCACCGCTGCTTCACCGTCAGACTCAATGTAATAAGCTCCTTGGGCAAGACAGCCCGTGTAGATTTGTTCGATTTTCATGTGTTTATTATTGTGTTTTAGTGGTCACTACCTGTCCCGAAAATCGGGATAGCCTATCCCGAACTTCGGGAGAATCTTTGACGATTAAAATCATAATTGCCCTGTGTGTTTAATGATGATTTTAATCGTGTCGATTTCAAATGGTTGTAATTTTCTTGGTTTTCTATTTTAACTTCTCAAAAGTATTCAGTTCCTCTAGGGATCAAAATGACTTTTGTCACATTTGAATTAGGCGCTTGCCAGAAGGTTAGATTCGACTACTTGGATCAATTGATGCGCTGGTACTACACCTGATTGTCTCCAGAGAATTTTACCCTTATAGAATAGAATCAAAGTCGGCACGCCACGGACTTGAAACTTACTAGCCGCTAGTTGATTTCTATCGACATCGACTTTTACTATTTTGACTTTTTCTCCGAGCTGACGAGCCGTGTCTTCTAGTATGGGTTGCATCATTTTGCACGGTCCGCACCAGGTGGCAAAAAAATCTACCAAAACCGGTGTATCTCCGTCTATTAGTTCCTGAAATGTTTTTGGCTGTGTGCTCATAGTGATATGGTTTAAATTTGATACAAAAATAGAGCAGTGGTAGCACCTGAGTCAGTAATAAATATCACAAGGTCTGAGAGGCAAAGTTTTAAAAAGTCCTAAAAACCCTCGACTTGGGAATAAATTTCCTATTTTCGCCCTTCAAAAATACCGTATAAATGCTCAATTTTAAGCAAATCAATACTCTTACCGGTTGGGTAGTATTTGTCGTAGCTACACTAGTCTATGTGATGACAGTGGAGCAGACAGCAAGTTTTTGGGATCCAGGAGAATTCATCGCTGTCTCCTACAAGCTTCAAGTACCCCATCCTCCTGGGGCACCCTTTTTTCTACTCGTCTACCGAATGTTTAGTTTCTTGGCTTTTGGTAATGAACTAAACGTGGCTTATTGGATGAATATAGGAAGTGCAGTCTTCTCTGGATTCACAATTCTTTTTCTTTTTTGGTCCATTACTTTATTTGGAAGAAAGCTGCTCGGCATTCTTCCCGGCCAAGAAAGTAAAGGACATATCATCAGCCTCATGGGAGCGGGAATCGTAGGATCTTTGATCTATACTTTCTCTGATAGCTTTTGGTTTTCGGCTGTAGAAGCAGAAGTCTATGCGATGTCCTCCTTTTTCACAGCCATCGTGATCTGGGCATTTTTGAAATGGGATGTGATCAAGGACCCTAGAGAAGAAAATAAATGGATGATTTTTATTGCTTATTTAGTAGGACTCTCTATCGGGGTTCACTTGCTCAACTTGGTGACTCTACCGGCCCTAGCACTCATTTACTATTTCAAAAAATATGAAAAGCCCACCTTCAAAGGAGGCGTAATTGCATTTATGCTTGGAGGGGTGGCCTTGGTCATTATCAACAACTTTATTATTCCGGGTCTTCCTAGTATCGCCGGCTCCACAGAGATTTTCTTTGTCAACAGTTTGGGGCTGCCTTTTGGATCGGGCATCATTTTCTTTGCGTTAGCTTTTTTTGCAGCCTTATTCTACGCCTATCGCTATTCTAGAAAGAAAGCAATGGCCGGACTGAACACCATATTACTCTCATTGATCTTTATTTTGATCGGATACAGCTCTTACACGATGATAGTCGTGAGGGCAAATCAAAATCCAATCATCAATCAAAATGCACCCAAAGATGTCATCAGCTACATCTCCTACTTGAAACGTGAGCAATATGGCTATAGACCTTTAATTCATGGACAATACTTCACTGCCCAACTAGTAGATCAAGTAGAAGGTGATCCAATCTACAGAAAAGGGAAGGACAAGTATGAAATAGCAGATTACGAACTGCAAAACACCTATGACCCTGAAAAAACAACTATTCTTCCACGGATCTATTCTACTCAAGAAAACCACAAGCGGATTTACCGACAGAAGCTAGGCCTGAGAGAAGGTCAGGAGCCTACCTTTGGAGACAATCTCTACTTTATGTTTAGCCATCAGTTAGGGCATATGTATTGGAGGTACTTCATGTGGAATTTTTCCGGAAGAGAAAGCGATTTCTCTGATGCTCCATGGATAGGACTGACGGATGCTTTTTCTGATAAATTTCCTGAATACATCAAAGAAAACAAAGCCCATAATAATTACCTGATGCTTCCCCTATTATTGGGAATCATCGGCTTATTTTTCCAAGCCAAAGTAGACCCTAAATCCTTTGCAGTCAACTTAATGCTCTTCCTCATGATGGGGGCAGTATTGGTTCTTTACCTAAACTCCCCACCTGTGGAGCCCAGGGAGCGGGATTATATTTATGTGGGAAGTTTCTATGCCTTTGCCATTTGGGCTGGATTAGGAGTACTTGCGATTGCCCATGGACTAGCCAAGGTCACCAAAAATCTTGCAACTGCAGGAATAGCAGCGACTCTTTTGACGGTACCTGTGGCAGGACTGATGGGTGCAGAAAACTGGAATGATCATAATAGAAAAGGTAGATACTTCTCAGTCGATTCTGCCCGCAACTTCCTGGCATCCTGTGCACCTAATGCCATTCTATTTACAGGTGGAGACAATGATACTTTCCCGCTATGGTATGTGCAAGAGGTAGAAGGTTTCCGGACAGATGTGCGGGTAATTGTGCTCAGCTATTTTGACACCGACTGGTACGTAGACCAGATGACTAGACCTGCCAATGAATCCGCAGCTCTTCCTTTTTCACTGACTCCAGAGCGTTACCAAAAGGGGACCAACGACGTCCTCTATGTCATGGAACGTGATGGAATGGACGCTATCTCTGCACGGGAATATTTAAAATTGCTCAATTCCGGTTCTGAATTGCTAAGAATGCGAACAGGAGGAAAAAGCCAGGTAAATATGGTGCCTTCGAGAAACCTGATTTTAGACGTGGACAGCAGTACAGTAGCACAAAAGGATATCATTCCTGAGGAATTTATGCCGCTATTTACACCGCAAATCAATCTTCAGGTCAAAGGCCAATATGTTACCAAAGGAACCTTGATGCTTTTGGACTTGATCGCCAGCAATAACTGGGACCGTCCGATTTACTTCAACAATACATCTTTAGCCACCATCGGTCTCAATATTCAGGACCATGTGGTCATGGAAGGATTGACCTATAGACTGCTTCCGATCAGAAAGCCTGATTTTGTACGGGAAGAACTTGTGAATACTGATTTGGCTTATGAAAACTACATGACCAAATTTGCTTTCCGTGGTATGGACAATCCGGATACTTATTTGGATGAAGAGTACCGAAGATTCGCATCTAATCATCGCAGTGCGATCAATAGTATTGCTATTGCACTTCTGGACGAAGATGATCTAGAGCGGGCGGCAAATATTTTGAATTACGGACTGAAGGTCATGCCTAATGAAGCTATTCCGTATGATTTGTCAAGCGGTCAATCCGTTCCGCTGTTTTTCGAAGTAGGTGAGGAAGAAAAAGCCCTGGATATCATCGATAAAATCTCCAAAAAATCGCTGGATATGATCGCATATTATACCCGAGAAAACAGAGATTATGATCGAGAGATGATGATATCGATCGAAATGGTCAAATATTTCATTCCACTACTCGAAGAAAGAGGCTATCAAGAAAAAGCACAAGAACTCAAGTTGAGGCTAGAAGATTTTGTCGGGTCTGAGAGCAATCAGCCGGGTGTCTTACAGCGTAGATAGAAGGCATCAATAGACTATCATAAAAGAGCCGGACTTTTATCCGGCTCTTTTATTATTTCTTCCAAAGAATGTAAAACAAATCCAAACCCAAAGCCGGTTTATCCACCAAAGGATAATCTTCATGATTGATCCCTGTGACTGAATCTCCTTGCTGTCTGTGCAGTTTATTACGATTCATCCGATTGAGAATCTCATAAGGCATTCTCAGAATCCAAGCAGGTAAACGATGCTGAAGACCAAAAATATCGAAGCGCATGATTTTCTGAACGGATTTTCTATTTGCCTCATGATAGGCCCAGACTTTTTCATTTCCCCCAATTCCCTTTGCCTCCACCCGATCAAAAATAGAAGCCGACAAATCGATCAATTCCTGGGGCAAATACTCTCTGACATGCCAGGGATTTCTTGAGAGCGTATGGGTGTTGTTTGGCGTGGAAATAATGGCTTTCCCTCCAGGCTTGAGCATGCGATAAATTTCCTGAAGGAATAACTGATCATTCTCAATATGCTCGATCACCTGAAAACTCACAATTGTATCGAATGACTGATCCGCAAATCCTGTGAAAGGGGGAATTACTGCTTGCTTAAATTCCACATTGGGATATTTCTGCCTGAGCTCTTGAATAACTTCACCAATCTTATCAATTCCCAAATAAGAGTCCGCCAATGGCAACAAAGTTTCCACTCCTCGCCCCTCTCCACAGCCGATCTCAAGTAGTGAGCCGCTGATCCAAGGTTGGGCAGCGACGTAGGCTTTGAGTAAGCGCTGATGAATGGGATTGTCGCTGATTAACTTATCAGATGCTATTTCCGTTGTATAGGTAGCCATTAGAAATTTTACTATTTTGGCAAAAGTAAGGTTAATTTTTAAAACCCGAGATCAAGACCCAATGAAGCAAAAACTAATTCCGATTTTACTTTTTTCACTCCTACTGATAGGAGTCCCACTATTCGTCCAAGCTCAAAACTCCCTGAGCAATCTCAATCAAGCACTCCGCTACTCTCGATACTCCAGGATTGCGCTGAAAATCATCCCTCTTAAAAAGTCTGACAATCAATTCACTGCCCAGTTTATTGTCGAGAAAATCGAGGAGAATCCGGATTTTAATACCTACAGCTTTTCGTATAATGTATTGGGCGATTACAATGAAGATATCAGTCCCGACAATAATCAATTGTTTGGTGAAAATGATCTCAAGTTTGATACAGATCGACATTGGGTTTTTGAAAAAGACATAGCGATTCCGCAAAATCAGGAAGAAGCAATTTTGCTAATGACAGTGCTTGATACCCGTCAGGGCGATGCCTATTACTACCATGTAGACCTGAAAAGCCCTTTTGTCTTTTCTCAGCCCACTTTCGGCGCTTATTATGCCAATGATGTACCCTTTGATCAAACTTATCTACCCACCGGAGAGGCTTTGCTTTTCAAGTCCACAAAGGGCCCTACACTTCATGGGTTTCACTATCCGGTAAATTTTGATGTGCCTTACCCACCTATGGAGACCAAGCCCGCCCCCGTCCCCAAGGAAATCGAAGTTTTGGACGAGGGAGATTTCTTGGCCAATGTCCCAAAAACACTAGATAAGCTTGGCTATTACTTCTTTCAGCAAGACACTTCCGATACCAATGGCGTGCTGGTAAAAACCACTCATGAAGCATATCCGAAAGTGAGAGATTGGGAAGAAATGATAGAAATGGTTACCTATATTTCTACGCGAAGAGAGCATGAAGAACTCGTATCGGCGGAGGATAAAAAAAAGGCACTCGACCAGTATTGGTTTAATCTTACCAAAAATCCAGATGCGGCCAAAAACCTGATTAGAGAATATTTTAGACAAGTAGAGTTTGCCAATATTTTATTTACAGATTTCAAAGCAGGTTGGAAAACTGATAAGGGAATGATCTACATTGTCATGGGTCCGCCTCAGGAAGTTAATTTCTTTCAAGACCGAGAAGTGTGGACCTATCAAGGTGTAGATGAGAGTTCAAAAATTCGCTTTACCTTTGCCAGGGTAAAGAATATTTTAAACCCTCATTATTACACCTTAAACCGATCCCGTGCTTACCAGCCGATCTGGTTTAAAAACATATCCCAATGGAGAAGCGGAAAGATGGCTTTTTGATCGAAAAAGGAGCCCACGACAAAGATTTTGTTTTTGGTACAAGAGCAGTGATGGAGTCCATCCATGCTGGAAAAGACATTGACAAGGTCCTTGTGCAGAAAGAACTCAATAATGACTTGATCAAGGAACTTTTGCAACTATGCAAGCAGGAAAACCTGCCCGTAGTAAGGGTACCTGAAGCTAAACTCAATCGAGTCACTCGAAAAAACCATCAGGGGGTTATCGCTCAAATGTCGGCGATCACCTATGCCTCTCTCGATCATGTGGTTGATAGCTGTTTTGCAGTAGGAAAATCACCACTCATTCTCATACTAGATCACATCACAGATGTGAGAAACTTTGGCGCCATCGCCCGATCTGCAGAGTGTGCCGGAGTAGATGCCATCGTTATTCCAGAAAAAGGCAGCGCTCAGATCAATTCTGACGCCATTAAAACATCCGCAGGAGCATTGAATTTCATTCCGGTATCACGCGTAAAAAACCTCTTTTACACCTGTAGAGATCTACAGAAAATGGGCCTTTCCTTAATCGCGATTACTGAAAAAACTGACCTAAACATGTACGAGGCTGATTTCACAGCTCCCGTGGCCATGGTCATGGGCTCTGAGGAGGACGGTATTTCTCAGGAAATCTTGGGGATTGTAGATCAAAAAGTCAAGATCCCAATGGCTGGTCATATCGAAAGCTTAAATGTCTCCGTGTCAGCAGGAGTAGCCATTTACGAAGCCATCAGGCAGCGAAAAATTTAAAAAATAAGAGGACTTCAAATGAAGTCCTCTCCTTTTTTTCTGGCATTGGATACAAAATCCCTAAACTTCCGATCCCCATCCAAGGCACAGATCAAGAGCACATTATCAGTCTCATTGACCAGAAAATTATCTAGCCCCTCCACTACCACCAATTTATCACTGTCGGTTTTGATAAAGCAGTTTTTGGTATTGTAAAGCAAAGCATTGGCTTCCACTACATTTTGATTTTCATCTCTTTCGCGATTTTCTCTCAGGCTATTCCAGGAGCCTAAATCCGCCCATCCAAAATCTCCCAAAATCACATAGACTTCGCTGGACTTTTCCATAATACCGTAATCAATGGAAATATTCTTTACCTGTAAATAAGCTTTTGCGACAAATTCCGGCTCCTTTTCAGTTCCAAAAAACTCACTTCCCTCTTCGAACACTTCCGCCAAATCAGGCATATACTGACGAAAAGCTTTTACCAGACTAGACGCTTTCCAAACAAACATGCCTGAGTTCCATACAAACTCACCACTTTCGAGGAAGGTCTTTGCCAGTTTTATATTTGGCTTTTCTGTGAAAGTCTTCACTTTTAATACTTCCTTACCACTGCCCTCAATGTATTGAATGTAGCCATAGCCGGTTTCGGGACGATTTGGCTTGATGCCTAGGGTGATCAGCCTTTCTCCTTCTTGGGCCGCTACCACTGCCTTCTTGATCGTTCTCAAAAATTTGCTTTCCTGCAAAATCAAATGATCGACAGGAGTGACGATCAAAGTAGCATCAGGGTCTTTACTGTAGATCCTATAAGTGGCATAGGCAATACAAGTGGCCGTATTTTTACGATTAGGCTCGATTAAAATTTGCTGATCTGTCAATTCCGGGAGCTGCTCCTTTACCAGATGTACATACTTCTTGTAAGTGATAATCCGAAACTGCTCTTCATCTGCTATTTCCCTAAAACGGTCAAACGTCATCTGAAGCAGGGTTCTTCCTGTACCCAGCACATCTAAAAACTGCTTGGGTTTCTTTCGTCGGCTGTAGGGCCAAAATCGGGAGCCTATGCCCCCCGCCATGATGACGATGTAGGGTTTATTGTTCATGAATATTGTTAAACTATACCTTCTTTCATTAATTCATGAATATGGACAAATCCTGCGATTTTATCGCCATCCATGGCTACAAGCTGTGTGATATTATGATTACGCATCATATTTAATGCACGAATGGCAAATTCATCTTTTGAAATCGTTTTGGGCGAAGCTGTCATAATATCCGATGCCTTGAGATGCTGTATATCTAATGATTTTTGAAGCATTCGCCTCAAATCTCCATCGGTAATGATCCCTTTTAAATTATCCCCACGATCCACTACCGCTGTAGCTCCCAGACGCTTTCCACTGATCTCTACGATAACCTCAGCCAAATTGGCATCTTCCTTTACTTTTGGGATTATATTATTTCCCAAAACATCCGAGACTTTCAAGTAAAGCTGCTTTCCTAAAGAGCCACCTGGGTGATACTTAGCAAAATCCTCAGAAGTAAAGCCTCTAGCCTCCAGCAAACAAACTGCAAGTGCATCCCCCAAGGCCAAATGCACTGTCGTACTTGTGGTAGGTGCCAAATTATTTGGACAGGCTTCTTCGCCAATGGTGGCATTAAGTGTAAAATCTGCCTGCTCAGACAAATAGCTATTGGTATTGCTGACCAAGGCCACTAAGACCGATCCCAACCTTTTCAGAAGTGGGACCAAAACCTTGATTTCGGGTGTATTTCCACTTTTAGAGATACAGATCACCACATCATCCGACTGAATCATACCCAAGTCTCCATGAATCGCATCAGCAGCGTGCATAAACAGTGCGGGCGTTCCTGTAGAGTTGAGTGTGGCCACAATTTTATTAGCGATGATGGCACTTTTTCCTATACCCGTGATCACTACTCGACCTTTGGATTCCAAAATATGCTGTACACAAGCCTCAAAATCGCCATTCAGGTAATCTTTTAGATTTAAGATGGCTTCTGCTTCATTTTGCAGCACTCTAAGCGCTGTATTTCTAATATTTTTAGCTAAATTCAATTTTACCTGCGTTAATCACTAATTTTGTACAAAGGTATAAAAGTAATCAATCATTCCTGTTTACAGGCTTTAAGTCACCTTTAAGCGCTTGTCCAAGTGGAAGAAAAAGTAAAATCAGACCTCAAAAAAATATTCGGTTTCAGTCAGTTCAGAGGAAATCAGGAACCGATAGTAGACAATCTACTCAAAAAGCGCAACACCTTCGTCATTATGCCGACAGGTGCTGGCAAATCGCTTTGCTATCAGCTGCCTGCGATCGTCTCAGAAGGAACTGCCGTGGTTATTTCACCCTTGATCGCCTTGATGAAAAATCAGGTAGACCAATTAAATGCCATAGGTATTAATGCCCATTTCCTCAACTCTACGCTGAGTAAGTCCGAGTCCAACCGAGTCAAATCGGAGGTACTTAAGAAAAAAACCAAGCTCCTTTATGTGGCGCCGGAGTCCTTGACAAAAGACGAAAATGTAGCCTTTCTAAAAGAGGCTCAAATCAGTTTTGTAGCCATTGACGAGGCGCATTGTATTTCTGAATGGGGACATGATTTCAGACCCGAATACAGAAGAATCAAGTCCATCGTAGCTCAGATCGCTCCCAATCTTCCCATCATTGCTTTGACCGCCACGGCTACTCCTAAAGTACAGCAGGACATTCAGCGTAATTTGCAGATGGAAGAGGCAGATTTGTTCAAATCCTCCTTTAACCGACCCAACCTCTTTTATGAGGTGCGGGCTAAAGTCAAAAATGACTCCAAGAAACACCTGATCAAATTTATCAAATCTCACAAAGGAAAATCAGGAATCATCTATTGTCTTAGCCGAAAAAAGGTAGAGGAAATAGCCAATTTACTCAAGGTAAATCAAATCAATGCTGCTCCCTATCATGCCGGACTGGAATCTGCGGTGAGGATCAAAAATCAAGATGATTTCCTAAATGAGGAACTTGATGTAATCGTAGCTACCATTGCTTTTGGAATGGGTATAGATAAGCCGGATGTACGCTATGTCATCCACTACGATGTTCCAAAATCTCTCGAAGGCTACTATCAAGAAACCGGCCGAGCAGGAAGAGATGGTCTGGAAGGACACTGCCTGATGTTCTACAGGTATGAGGACATCGTCAAGTTGGATAAATTCAACAAAGACAAAGCCGTAACCGAAAGAGAAAATGCCAAACTCCTATTACAAGAGATGGCAGCCTATGCCGAAACGGGGGTATGCAGAAGGAAATTCATCCTCAACTATTTTGGGGAGACCATGGAAGAAGACTGTGGCTTCTGCGACAACTGCAAAAGGGACAGAGAAACCTACGAAGGTATGGACTTGGCTTTGACGGCCTTGGAAGCAGTCAAACAAACCAAGGAGCGCTTTGGGATAGAACATCTGGTAAAGGTGATTTTGGGTGAAAAAAACGACTACGTAGAAAGTTACAAACACGATCAACTGGCAGTTTTTGGGACAGGAACACATGAAACGGAAAAACGCTGGACCTCCGTCTTCAGACAGGCCCTTGTTATGCACCTCTTGGAAAAGGATATTGAGAATTATGGAATTCTCAAGCTGACTGAGAAAGGCAAGAATTTCATGACGGACCCCTATTCACTAGACTTCTTCGAAGATCACGATTTCGAAAAAGAAATGGAAAACGAGCAACCTGAAGTAGAAGTTAATGCAGGTGGGGTCGCCTATGATGAAAAGCTATTTGAACTCCTTAAAGCAGAGCGAAAAAAAGTAGCCCGTAGCAAAGGACTTCCTCCCTACATAATTTTCCAAGACCCTTCGCTAGAAGAAATGGCTACCGTCTACCCTACTACTAGGGAAGAACTAGCCCAAATCAATGGAGTAGGAATGGGGAAAGTCGCTAAATTTGGAGCGAGTTTTCTAAAACTGATTACTAATTATGTAGAGGAGAATGAAATAGAAACGGCATCAGACGTAGTAGTCAAATCATCTGGTACTCGATCGAAGGTCAAAATATCCATCATTCAGCAAATTGACCGGAAAATTGACCTCGACGAAATCGCCGATAACCTAAACATGAGCATGGGTGAACTGCTTCAGGAAATCGAACAGATCATTTATAGCGGAACCAAATTAAACATCGACTATTACATTCATCACATCATGGATGACGAAAGAGAGGAAATACTCCATGATTATTTTATGAATGCTGATACAGACCATATCAAGGCCGCACTGGATGAGCTTGAAGACGAGGACTTTGCCGAAGATGAGCTTAGAGTCTACCGAATCAAGTTTATCTCTGAGCACGCCAATTAAATTTGAGATAAATCAATGAATATACTCTTGTTGGGAAGTGGAGGCAGAGAGCATGCCTTTGCATGGAAGATCGTACAAAGCCCCAAATGTCATCAACTTTATGTCGCACCGGGTAATGCCGGGACTAGCAAAATCGCAGAAAATCTCGCGATCAATGTGACAGATTTCGAAGGAATTAAAGCTGCTTTGATTGATTATCAAATCGATCTCCTCGTGGTAGGTCCCGAAGAGCCTCTTGTCAAAGGGCTAGTGGACATTCTGCTCTCTGATGAGCTAACACGGAAGATCCCTGTGGTCGGCCCACCTCAGTTAGGAGCGACTTTGGAGGGAAGCAAAGACTTTTCTAAGCGCTTTATGCAGCGAAATACTATTCCTACAGCAGCCTACGAGACATTTGACGCCAATCAGCTGGAGGAAGGCTTGGCCTATCTAGAAAAACAATCCCTCCCTATCGTGCTCAAGGCTGACGGTCTTGCCGCAGGAAAAGGTGTTTTGATCTGCGAAAGTTTGGAAGAGGCGAAGGCTTCATTAAAAGAAATGCTAGTCGAACAAAAATTCGGAGACGCTTCTGCCAAAGTAGTGATTGAGGAGTTTCTGACTGGAATTGAGCTCTCTGTTTTCGTTGCGACCGATGGTAAAAGCTATTGCATTTTACCAGAAGCAAAAGATTACAAACGCATAGGAGAAGGAGATACCGGCTTAAATACTGGCGGTATGGGCGCTGTCTCTCCTGTGGTTTTCGCAGATACGGACTTCATGAAAAAAGTCGAGGAGCGGATAGTACAGCCCACTGTGGCGGGACTAGCAGCTGAAGACATCCCCTACAAAGGCTTTCTATTTATAGGCCTAATGAACAAAAACGGAGAACCCTATGTAATCGAGTACAATGTAAGAATGGGCGATCCGGAAACTGAAGCGGTACTCCCACGATTAGAAAGTGATTTTGTAGATTTACTGTGGTCTATTGCTACAGGTTCGTTGAGAGAGTATACTTTAGAGATTTCCAAAGACTTTACCACTACCGTAGTGATGGTCAGTGGAGGGTATCCGGGGTCTTATGAAAAAGGATTTCCTATCTCTCTTCCCAAAAATTCAGAGGGAGCCACCATTTTCCACGCCGGCACTGCATTAAGTACCGATGGCCAACTCATCAATCAAGGAGGAAGAGTACTGGCGATCACAGGAAAAGGAGCTAGCTTAGATCAAGCTCTTGAAAATGCCTACAGTACCGTTAACCAAGTCCACTGGGAAAAGTCCTATTACCGAAGTGATATCGGGAAGGACATCAAAGCGTTGAATAAATAAACCCAAAACGAATCAAGGCCTCATAGCCTTGTCAATATATATGTCAGGATGTAGTAGCTGCTCCACCACCACGGGTGGTACCGGAGGCTGTCAAAACAACGGCAGCTGCGGCACGAGCGATTGTAATAAAATGAATGCCTTCGACTGGCTTTCTCATATGGGAATCCCACAGGTCGATACTTTTGATATTGTCGAGATAAAATTTAAAGGTGGCCGAAAGGAATACTATAGAAATGTAGACTACCTCTCTTTGACTACAGGAGATCCTGTGGTCGTAGATGTGCCAAGTGGGCATCATATCGGTTATGTTTCTTTACAAGGTGAATTGGTAAGGCTCCAAATGCAAAAGCGCAAAATCAGAAATGATGACGCCATTTTGAGAATTTATCGCATCGCGACTTCAAAGGATCTCGAAAAATGGGAAGAAGCCAGAAACAGAGAATTACCTACTCTATACCGATGCCGTCAAATCGTAGATGAACTCGGCCTGAAGATGAAAATGTCGGACGTGGAGTATCAAGCAGATAACTCCAAGGCAACTTTTTACTACTCGGCAGATGAGCGAGTGGATTTCAGAGAACTAATCAAAATCCTAGCAGGAGAATTCAAGATCCGAGTGGAAATGCGCCAAATCAGCCTCAGACAGGAAGCTGGAAGACTGGGCGGGATAGGCGTATGTGGGCGTGAACTTTGCTGCTCTACTTGGTTGGTGGATTTCAAAAACGTGAGTACTTCCGCAGCCCGATATCAAAATCTCTCCCTCAACCCCAGCAAACTGAGTGGACAGTGCGGCAGATTGAAATGCTGTCTTAATTACGAATTGGACACCTACATGGATGCCATCAAGGACATTCCTTCGGTAGAAAAACCACTTCAAACCGAGCAGGGAATCGCTAAGCTCCAGAAAACGGATATTTTCAGGAGACTGATGTGGTTTAGCTACAATAATGATAATGACTGGCATAGTATATCTTGTGATCGTGTAAATGAAATCCAAGAAATCAATGCCACGGGTCAAAAGGTATTCAACCTTCAGTTTAATGAATCTTCTGAAATAGAAGACCTTGCGGCGCAATCGACCAGAGAACTTGAACTTTTGGACAAAAAATTTGACCGAAAGAAAAAAAAGAAAAAACCTAGAAATAAAAACAGGAATACCAATCAGGCCAGCAGTCCAAATGCTCCTGCCAAAGAAAGTAACTTTCCTCCCCGTCAAGCAAAAAATAGGGAAAATGAACAGAAAGCTACTCCTGCAGCAAATCCGGAAAATAGAAAGCGAAGAAATAAAAGCAGACGAAAACCCAATCCACCACAAGGAAATAGTCCCAAAACTCAAGGGCAAGCAGCTCCAAATCAAGCAAAGCCTACTGGTTCACAAAAACCTCCTCAGGAAGGAAAACGAAAATTCCCACCAAGAAGGAATCAAGGTCCAAATAAGAATTCAGGAAATGAGTAAAAAAATCTTAATCCTAGTAGTGATTTCTACCCTACTCCTCTCCTGCGATGGTGATCGGATATATGAAGATTTTGTCTCTGTCAGTCAACAATCTTGGGCGGAAACTGACAGCCTGAGATTTGACATGAAAGGACTGGATTTGCAAGAGAAAAAGACACTCCTTGCTATCCGTTACAATGAAAATTATAATTTCTCCAATTGCTACATACGGATAATCAGCAAAGATTCGACAGGGCTTATTCTTGAAAATAAATTGCTTAATATTCCTCTCTTTGATTCGAAAACTGGAGAACCCTTGGGAAAAGGCTACGGTAGTACATTCACTAAATATGACACCCTACCATTCTCTTTAAAATCCACCACCGAGAGCCTTACCTTGTTACAATACATGAGGGTAGAAACACTTCCAGGAATCGAGGCCGCAGGAATTAAAGTCCTACAATAAAAAAAGGGCTGCCCAAATTCTAGTTTTGAGACAGCCCTCTTATTTTTGATTTATTACCTCAACTTTTTATAGGCATTGATCAAGCCATTGGTAGAGGGGTCATGTCCAGTCACCTCTTCTTCTCCTCCTAGTTCAGGTAAAATCCCATTGGCCAAGACTTTTCCGAGCTCCACTCCCCACTGATCAAAACTGAAAATATTCCAAATCACTCCCTGAACGAAAATTTTGTGCTCATACATGGCGATAAGCATCCCTAAGGAGAAAGGGGTAATCTGCTTCACCAAAATCGAATTGGTTGGTCTATTGCCTTCAAAAACACGGTGTGCAGCTACCCGATCAATCTCCTCCACTGTTTTGCCAGCTTTGTTCATTTCGTTTCGGACTTCTTCCAAGGATTTCCCCTTCATCAAGGCCTCCGTTTGAGCAAAGAAGTTGGATAATAGCTTTTGATGATGATCTCCTATCGGATTGTGAGATACTGCAGGAGCGATAAAATCACAAGGAATTAAAGCCGTACCCTGATGAATCAATTGGTAAAACGCATGCTGTCCATTAGTGCCGGGCTCTCCCCAGATGATCGGACCCGTTGTGTACTCTACCCGCTCTCCACTTCGATTGACGTATTTGCCATTACTTTCCATATTTCCTTGTTGGAAGTAAGCTGCAAAACGATGCAAGTATTGATCATAGGGTAAAATAGCTTCAGAGTTAGCTCCAAGGAAATTAGTATTCCAAATCCCGATAAGTGCTAACATTACAGGGATATTTTTCTCAAATCCACTGCTACGAAAATGCTCATCCATGGCATGAGCTCCCTCGAGTAATTGCTCAAAATTGGAAAAACCGATCGAACAAGCGATAGGCAAACCGATCGCGGACCACAAGGAGTACCTTCCTCCTACCCAATCCCAAAACTCAAACATATTATTGGGATCAATCCCAAAGGCTTGAACCCCGTTCAAATTGGTTGATAAAGCCACAAAATGCTTCGCCACAGCAGCTTCCTCTTGGGCATGCGTAAGAAACCAGTTTCGTGCAGTATGCGCATTGGTCATGGTTTCTTGAGTGGTAAAGGTCTTGGAAGCAATAAAAAACAGAGTGGTTTCCGGATCTATCTTTTTCAATGTTTCTGCGATATGCGTTCCGTCTACGTTCGAAACAAAGAAACATTCTAAGGATTCAGATTGATAGGGCTTCAGGGCTTCTGTCACCATCACCGGACCTAGGTCAGATCCACCAATACCGATATTGACCAAGCTTTTGATGGGCTTACCTGTATAGCCAAGCCACTTTCCACTGTACACTTTGTCCGCGAAGTTTTTCATCTTTTCCAACACGGCATTTACATCAGGCATCACATCGCTACCATTGACCAATACAGGCCGATTAGATCGGTTTCTCAATGCGGTGTGAAGCACTGCCCGATTCTCTGTTTGATTGATGGACTCTCCAGTAAACATTGCCTCAATGGCATCCTGCAGCTTGGTTTCTTCTGCTAAGCTGATCAAAGCTTCTCGGATTTCATCATTGATTCTGTTTTTAGATAAATCAACAAGCAAATCTTCGATCCAAATACTATATCTGTCAAAACGGCTTTTATCCTCAAAAAGTGATGTGATCTTTAAATTTTTATGGGAGGCGGCCAAACTTGACAATTGAGCCCAAGCTTGAGTGGATGATGGGTTGATCGAATGCATAATAGGTAAGATAGGAATGAGTCACAAAATTAAGATTAATCTCCGAGGGTAAAAGGCCGAAGAACTTTTGTAGAAATGAAAATTTCTTTTTCTTAGCAAATCAAAATGAATTTAGCTCAAAAATGAATTTTTTCGGTTTCATTATGCTCCAAAAACATAGATTTCTGATCCTATGGCTCGGTCTTTTTTTCGGGTATTGTTTTCCGGGTACAGGTCAGGATAAAACGATTGAAAAACTGAATCAGCATTTTCACCCCATTTCCACTGAGGATTCGCTCAATTTTACTTACCTGAAGATGAACTCAGTAACCAAGGATTCTGTGCAATTAGAGCGGATTTTTGATCAGAAAAACAGAATCATAAAAGTGACCAAGACCAAAATGAACCAAGAAGGAGAGTTTACAGAGAAAAGTACACAAAACTATGACCCCTTTGGGAATTTGCTCTCCCAAAAAATAGTAAACCTCGATAATGGTAAATTTATTGAAACCTTTTTCTATGATGGTCAGCAGGTAGGTCAGGTACTTGCAGAGGGAAACCAGAATTTTATGATCATCAGAAGTGGGGAACAAGAACCTACCTTGAATTTCGTGAATGATTTTGAACCGCAGTTTACCGAATCACTGCAAACTTGGAATACATATCTTTTGAATCATTTAAGCATCGATCGGAAAAAAGTCACAAATCCAAACCAAAAAGTAATTATAGGCATCTTGGTTGACAAAGAAGGGATTGTCAAAAAAGTAGAGTGGGCCAATCCGCAAGGAGCGGAACCTTATGTCGCCGAAAGGGCGATAAGCACTGTAAAAGGCTGGGGAAGAAATTTTCTTCCAGCATTGGACGCCTTTGGGAACCCCATTGAAAAATGGCTCTATATTCCCATCCGATACAAGGCGCATTAAAAAAAGCCCGATCGCTCGGGCTTTTTTGGTCTTATTCATTTTTTAAGAAATCCCTCAAGACATAATTGAGAATTCCTCCGTGCTTGTAGTAGGCGATTTCGACTTCAGAATCCAGGCGGGACTTGACTTTGAATCGCTTCTCTCCAGCATCAGAGACTGCCAAAACGTCCAATTCCTGACTAGGCTTCAATCCCTCAGCTATTCCAGAAATGGTGAATTTTTCATTTCCTGTTAAGCCTAAGGAGAGGGCATTTTCACCCTGCAAGAACTGAAGTGGAAGAACTCCCATTCCTACCAGATTGCTTCGGTGAATCCGTTCATAACTTTCTGCAATTACAGCTTTGATTCCCAGCAGGTTTGTCCCTTTGGCTGCCCAATCCCTAGAAGAACCCGAGCCATATTCCTTTCCTGCCAATACTATCAGCGGAGTGCCCTCCTCCTGATATTTTTCTGAGGCCTCAAATACACTCATTTCTTCACCGCTTGGAATGTACGTGGTAAATCCACCTTCCGCTTTGGCCAGCTGATTTTTGATTCGGACATTGGCAAAAGTCCCCCTTACCATCACTTCATCATTTCCTCTACGAGATCCATAGGAGTTAAAATCAGGACGCTGTACACCTCTCTTATTCAAGTATTGACCAGCTGGAGTATCTTCTCGAAACGAACCTGCAGGAGAGATATGATCTGTAGTGATCGAATCTCCCAATTTCAAGAGCACATGTGCCCCTTCAATATTCATAGGATTGAGCACATCGACACTGATGTCCTTGAAAAATGGAGCTTCTTTGATATAAGTAGAGCTATCGTCCCAAGGGTAAATTTCACCCTTCCCAGACTCCAGGTTTTGCCAAATATCATTTCCCTCAAAAATCTCCCCATAGCTTTTTTGATAGTCTCCAGGAGACAGCACTTGCCGGGAAATTTCATCGATTTCCTCCTGCGATGGCCATATATCTTTGAGGTAGACAGGCTCCAGATTGGGGTCATACCCAACAGGTTCATTGTAGAGGTCTGCATCTACCCGTCCTGCAATGGCATAAACTACCACGAGCATGGGTGACATGAGATAATTCATTTTCACTTGAGGATGTACCCTTGCTTCGAAATTTCTGTTACCAGACAGTACAGATGCCACTACCAAGTCATTATCCTCTACAGCTGCCGCAATATGTCGGGGCAAAGGTCCCGAATTACCGATACAAGAGGTACACCCATAGCCGACTGTATGGAATTTTAGTGCTTCGAGATCGTCTAATAAACCGGCCTTTTCTAAATAGTCTGTCACTACTTTGGATCCGGGTGCCAATGAGGTTTTTACCCAAGGTTTTACATCCAGTCCTTTTTCCCTTGCCTTTCGCGCGACCAATCCTGCACCTAGCATTACCGAGGGGTTGGAAGTATTGGTACAAGAAGTAATCGCAGCTATGACTACCGATCCATCATAGAGTTCAAATTTCTCATGATGCAAGTCTACGGTCACGGTTTTCATCCCATTTTTGACCTTTGTTTCGTATTCGACCTCAGTATTGCTTTGAGCTTTCTGAGGATTTTCCTGCCCTCCTCCCTCTGCATACCATCTACTTACTTCTCGCTGATCTATTGGGATATATTCTCTACCGTGCACAGCATGGATGAGTTCTTCAAACTTTGATTTGAAATCCCTCACCAAAATTTTGTCCTGAGGCCGTTTTGGACCGGAGACCGTGGCCTCTACCGTGCCTAAGTCTAATTCTACTAAAGAAGAATATTGGATCAGATCTTCATCCACTCTCCAGAGTAAATTTGCCTGGCAGTACTCCCTTACCAATTCAATCTGCTCGCTACTTCGGTTAGTTTTGGCCATGTAATCCAGCGTGCGATCATCAATAGGAAAATACGTCACCGTACAGCCAAACTCAGGAGACATATTGGAGATCGTGGCTCGATCGGGGACGGACAAATGATCCAATCCCGGTCCAAATACTTCTACAAATTTCCCCACTACACCATGCCTTCGAAGCAATTCTGTAATGGTCAAAACCATATCTGTGGCCGTAGTTCCGGCAGGAAGTTTACCCGTCAATTTAAGACCAACCACCTCAGGTAGGATAAAATAGATAGGCTGCCCAAGGATCGCGGCTTCTGCCTCTATTCCTCCGACACCCCATCCTACAACTCCAATGCCGTTGACCATAGGGGTGTGGGAGTCTGTCCCCACCAAAGTATCCGGGAAGGCCATACCATCTCTCACAATCACTCCCTGTGCGAGATATTCCAGATTGACTTGATGGCAAATACCCATTCCCGGAGGGACGACAGAGAAATTGTCAAAGGATTTCTGAGCCCATTTTAAGAATTGATACCGCTCACGGTTTCGCTCATATTCTACTTCTACGTTTTTTTGATAGCTGTAATTCGTGCCAAAATAATCCACCTGAACGGAATGATCGATTACCAAGTCCACCGGAATCAGCGGGTTGATTTTAGAGGGATCCTTGCCCTTTCGTTTGGCCTCAGACCGAAGGGAAGCAATATCCACCACCGCAGGCACTCCTGTAAAATCCTGCATCAAAACTCTTGCAGGTTTGTAAGGAATATCCTTATCCGAAGCTGCAGGTTTCCATGAAAGTAGGGTATCGAGATGCTCCTCGGTAATGGCAAAATCATCAAAGTTTCGAAGCGCATTTTCCAATAAAATTCGAATGGAGAACGGCAAATGCTTGATTTTCTTTCCAGACTGCTCCAGCTTATTCAAATTCCAGAAGGTCACCTCACCTTGAGAAGTATTTAGCTTAGATTTAATATTGAAAGGATCTAGTTTCATATAGGTTTCTTTTGTTAAAAATTGATTGAATGAAATTTGAAAAGATTGAACGATACAATCTCTAGATGGTATAAGATATCTATTTTTTATGAAAATGAGTAGATTTTCGGGTATGAAGATTTATCTTCCTGCTTTCAAACCATGAGTTCATGTTGATTTTAAAAGTTTTAAGTGGATTTTTTATTCTTGCCACTTTCTTTCCCCTGATCAAATGGGACCATTGGTGGGTCAGAGTATTCGACTATCCAAGATTCCAAAAATTGATCATGCTGCTCCTGCTCTTACTGTTCTGGGCCATATTTGCAGATTTTTCTTCACAAGAAAATCGAGGATGGATGCTATCCCTAGTATTGAGTTCAGCTTTCCTTTTTAAGAAAGTTTTCCCTTTTACCCCTTTTGGGAAAAAAATGATAAAAAAAGTGGATTTTGATCCTGAGAAAGGTATTCATCTTCTGGTCGCCAACATTTATCAATACAACCGGAAATACAAAAAATTACTTGACCTAGTCAGCAAAGAAAAGCCAGATCTTGTCTTTTTAGTGGAGACTGATTCAAAATGGGAAAAAGCCATGCTCCCCTTAGAGAAATCTTTTAATTATCACATCAAAATCCCACAGGAAAATACCTATGGATTGCTTTTCTACACCAATCTTGAAATAGTCCGGCAAGAAATCCATCATTTAATTGATCCGGAGATTCCTTCATTGGAATTGGACCTCTTGCTGAGAAATGGAGAAAAAATCACGATTTATGCGATCCACCCTACCCCTCCTGTTCCGGGTGAAAACGATCAAAGTACCGAGCGTGATGCAGAGATTCTTCTAGTCGGCAAAAAATCCAAAAACAACCCACTTCCCTCCCTTGTCATCGGAGATCTCAACGACGTGGCCTGGAGCTACACCACCGAGTTATTTTTAAAAATCTCCAGAATGGCCGATCCAAGGAGAGGTAGGGGCATGTACAATACCTTTCATGCCAAAATCCCGATTTTCAGGTGGCCATTGGATCATTTGTTTTTGAGTCGGCATTTCGCACTCAGCGGGCTTGAAGTTCATCGGGCGATTGGGTCTGACCACTTCCCCATCAGTCTAAAAGCTGTGTTGACGGAGACGAATCACACCGATACATTGAAAGCGGATGGGGATGAAAAAGAAGAAGCCCGTCAGAAAATTGCTAACGGGCTCACTTTAAATTAAATTTCAGGATTAGTTTTCATCCTCTTCAGCTTTTGCTTTTCTCTTAAACCCCTTTCTAAATGGCCAGGTATATTCCAAGGCTTCCAGCCCTCTGTTTAAATTATAAGCAGCCGAATCCGTATTATTCAGCGTGCTTTTCAGCACGTCTGCAAATTCAGGATCATTGAGTAGCATCCCAAAAGAGGTATTAGGATCATCCAACTTAGTAGAAATCTCTCCTAGTTTGGCGGTCAGTTCCTCCGTATTGGCAGCCGATTCCTTGAAACTCTCAAGCGTGGCCTTGAGATCTGTGACCATGGTAGTATCCGTCGCCAAATCATTGAAAAGATTCCCTTCCTGATTCAGTTTGGAAGTAAAGGAGTTCAAGTCATTCAGCATTTGATTACTGTTGATACTAGCACGATTTAAGTTGCTGAGAATAGATCGGAAATTATCTGCTAACAACGAGTCAGTCATCACTGCACCTACAATCCCTTCTCCTGCGGCCAGTTTTCCAGTGAGGACTTTTAAATCATTGGTGATATCTACCAAGTTCTGATTGTTTTCCTGCAAAGTCTCCATCATGCTGTCGGTATCTAGTGGCATGATCGCTTCAAGCCGATCTCCATCTTCTACAGGAGGGGCTACTGTAGTACCTCCATAGATGACGATGATTTTATTCCCTATCAGACCGTCAGAACTGATAGTCGCCTTAGAATCTTTCCGGATAAATTCACGTACAGATTGCTCTACATTCATTTCTACCTCCACTTGGGAATCTCCGTAAAAGTTGATTTTTTTGACTGTTCCGATTTTGACACCGGAAAACCAGATATTGTTTCCCGGCTGCAATCCACCAATATCATCGAATACAGCTTTCAGCTGAATCGCCTTGACAAATTTCTTTTGCTGTCCTCCCAGAGTCATCACTCCGGCGACAAGGATAGCTATGCCGAGGAAGACAAATATGCCAACAATGACGGACCTTTTATTTTCACCTCTCATGATTCGATAAAATTATAATCGTAGAATGATTTTACTTGTTGATCTTCTGCATGCGCGAAGACTTCTGAAAATGTCCCTTTGGACCGAAACTGCCCATCTAACAAGACTGCCATACGATCCCCCGTCACCTTGGCGCAGGTGAGATCGTGGGTAATCACGATAGAGGATGTATGGAAGCGCTCCTGCACCTCATTGATCAAGTTGTTGATTTCCATACAGGTAATGGGATCAAGACCTGCCGTAGGCTCATCGTAGAGCATGATCTCTGGATTGAGTATCAAAGTCCTCGCCACACCAATTCTCTTTTTTTGACCGCCGGAGAGCTCCGAAGGCATCTGATCAATAGTATGCGGCAAGCCTACACTTTCCAGCATCTCTTCGATTTTGATCTGCTTTTCCTTTCTTGTCAGATTTTTGACATTCCTGACCAGAGGAAATTCCAAGTTTTCTCTCACCGTCATACTATCGTATAAGGCCGAGTTTTGAAAAGAAAAACCGATTTTCAATCTCAATGCATTCAATGCTTTGGTCTTTAGCCCTGCTACATCCTCTCCCAAAACTCGCATCACGCCAGCATCTTGGTTTAGAAGTCCCACCATAATCTTGATAAAGACAGATTTGCCCGCACCGGATTTTCCCAGGATGACCACCGTCTCTCCCCGGTGCAGATCTAAGTCTACGCCTTTGAGTACGTGAAGGTCTCCGAATGATTTTTTGAGCCCAATGGCTTCTACTACTTTTTCCTTCATACTACATGGCCCGGATTGCGTTGACGATTTGAAGTGCCAAAAGCTCTTCTATAAATATCAAAAACATGGAAATAACTACCGCGGAGTTTGCCGCCCTACCCACTCCTTCTGTTCCTTTGGTGGAGTTGTAGCCCTTGTAGCAGCCTACTATCCCTATGGTAAAACCAAACATGATGGATTTCAACACCGAGGACCAAATGTCCAGAAAGGTAATTGACTCAAAGACCTGAAAGAAAAAGGTCGTCAGCGAAACCATTTCATTGGCATTGACATTCAAAAACGAACCCATCAACGCCACAAAATCAGTGTACATCACCAATAGAGGGATCATAATAGTCGTCGCAGTGACTCGAGTGACTACCAGAAATTTAAAGGGATTGGTCGCCGACACCTCCATTGCGTCAATTTGCTCAGTTACTTTCATAGAGCCTATTTCTGCCCCAATGCTTGAACCTACCTTTCCCGCGGCGATCAATGCTGTCACCAAGGGACCCATCGCTCTCACCACAGCTATGGATATCAGAGAAGGGAGCCAAGAACTGGCACCAAACTCGGATAAGGATGGTCGAGACTGATTGGTAAATACAATACCTACTATGAAACCCGTCAGCGAAATCAGCGGTAAAGACTCCACCCCAATGCGATAACATTGGTGAATGAATTCCTTGAATTCAAATGGAGGTAAAAAAACCTCCTGAAAATACCGCCTGACAAAATTCCAGGCATCTGCCAATCCTTTGAAAAACTTATCGATTTTCTTCGAAAGCAAGGGCTTTCTGTCATCTGCTTCTTCAGCCATATTTTTGATTCGAATGCCCGAAATTAATTAAAATATTCCAAAGGAACCTTTTTCTGACTTCAATGCTCCATCATCATCTCCAGATCCAGTTGGCTCAACGGCTTTTCAAACTGCCCCTTGATAAACGGATCTTCATTGATAAGATTTTTCTCCTTAGGATCTATCGATCCACTCAGGACAAAAACCTTGCCCTTAGTTTCTAATTTTTTTAATTCATTAACAAATTCCCAACCATCCATTTCAGGTAAATTCAAATCAAGAAGAATCATATCCGCTGAATTTTCCTTTAAGAAATCAAGAGCAAATACAGCCCTTTCAAAAAAGGTTACTTGTGGCTGCGGCTCAAATTGTGAGAAGCGTTTTTGGAGCAAAATGTGCTGAATTCTGTCATCGTCTAAGATTAAAACTTGTGGTATTTTCATTGCTTTTTTGGATAAAATTTTGTGTGGAAAAATTATTGAAACTCTTTGGGTCAACACCTCAATGCTATCTAGACAGGACTGCTCATGAAGCAAACTTTTGGAAGATTAAAAATTCTCTTAGAAGCTTTTCTGAATAGTACCGTAATCCCAGAATTGGATCTTGACCCTACACTACCTATTGAAAAATTAAATACGAAGTGAAAAAAAACTTGGATTTTTTAGCCATATCTAAATTTTTTAGGCAAGATTAATTATGAGAACCCTAAATGCACTATAAAAACTTATATTTCAATATTTTAGTTCATTTTTGTTAAAGTAATTTTTAAAATGACCTGGACTCAATTATCTACAAGGTGAATTTTTGAGGAGTTCTTATCCGAATAGAACTTCACAAGTTTCCAGCCAATATTTCAAGCAAAATTTTTCCGATAGAAATTCCCTATAATAGTTAATTTGCCGTTCCATTTATAATCGGTATAAGCCCATGGAGCATCCCTCCCACTCCCCAAAAAGCAAAAATAAAATTCTCCAGTTTCTGATCTACATCAGAGATCGATTTGACTTAGAAGAGGGCAAAGAAGATGAGCTCGAGACGATCGAATACATCCGAAAAAACGTAGAATTTAAGGGAGCCAATCTCTGGATCTTGATCTTTGCCATTTTTGTCGCTTCCATCGGACTCAATGTCAACTCTACTGCCGTCATCATCGGCGCCATGTTGATCTCCCCACTCATGGGTCCGATCATGGGAATTGGGATGGCCGCAGGCATCAATGACTTCGAGCTTCTCAAACGCTCCCTACGCAACCTGGGGGTGGCGGTGTTTATCTCCATCTTGACTTCTTCGATTTATTTTTATTTTACCCCCCTGGATAATGCACAGTCCGAACTTTTGGCCAGAACCGAACCCACCATTTGGGATGTGCTAATAGCCCTCTTTGGAGGGCTTGCAGGAATAGTCGCCGGTTCTAGAAAAGAGAAAAGTAATGCGATTCCCGGAGTCGCCATTGCCACAGCTTTGATGCCTCCTCTATGTACTGCCGGATACGGGTTGGCGACAATGAATTTGTATTACTTTTTTGGAGCCTTTTACCTCTTTTTCATCAACTCAGTTTTCATCAGCCTTTCCACTTACCTGATCGTTCGGTTTATGAAATATCCCAAAAAGGAATTTCTAGACCAGAAGAAAGAAAAGCGTGTCCAAACTTACATCACCATATTTACGATTCTCACCATCGTGCCCAGTGTCTACCTAGCTTATGGGATTGTAGTACGCACACTTTGGCAAGAGCAAGCTAGGCGATATGTCGAGGTGGAAATGAAATTCCCGAAAACTCAAGTGCTCAATAGCGAAGCGGATTTTTCAAAGGAGCCTAGACTCATTCAAGTTAACCTCATCGGTGAAGAACTCGATGCTGAAATGCTGGAAATCATCAAAGGCAAAGCCACAGACTATGGACTTGATCAAACCGAAGTCATCATCAACCAAAGTGGAAATGGAAGTACTGACTTCAATGTCTTGCGATCGGATATTCTCAAAGATCTCTACGAACGAAACGAACAAGTCATCAATGATAAAAATCAGCGCATAGCCCTCCTGGAAAGCGAGGTAGCCAACTATGCCCAGGTAAGGGCTCTGGGCGGGGAGATTGCAAAAGAAGCCAAAATCAACCATCCTGGACTGCAGAAATTCACGCTCAATCGCTCCCTTGTCACCGACCTGCAAAGCCAAAAAGCAGATACACTCCTGCTTGCCTACGCCGAATTCCAGCCCAAACCCAGTAAAACCGAATCCGATAAACTCGTGCAATGGCTTAAATTGCGGACTAAATCCGATACCGTTGCCTTGATTCTATACTAAACCCCTTATCCTATGAAAAATTTCATCTTAATCTTAGCACTCTTACTATGCGGGCTTTCCCAAATTCAAGCTCAAGAACAATTTGATCAGAAACTCGCCGATGAACTTGGAGCCGATGCTTATGGCATGAAGAAGTATGTCATCGCTTTCCTTTACCGAGGGGATCGAGTCAATGAATACAGTGAGAAGGAGCGCGCTGAATTGCAAAGAGGACATATGGATAACATCACCCAACTGGCCGAAGCAGGAAAAATGGTCTTGGCCGGTCCTTTCTTCGGAAATGAAGAACTAAGAGGTTTATTCTTTTTCAATGTAGAATCGATTGAGGAAGCTGAAAAACTAACTGCCACTGATCCTTCTGTCCAAGCTGGTGTTTTAAAAATGGAACTGAAAGAATGGTACGGCTCGGCAGCTTTACCACTTCTTCTTGAACTTCATTCAAAAATAGCTAAGGAGGCTATTTAAGGAGACTTAGGGCTTTAGAATAGGGAAAAAGATAGCTTGTCAGTCAGCAGCTCCAAAGCGCGAATGGATTTAACGGAATTCCCTTTTTCGTTGAGTTCGGGGCTCCAGACAGCAATGCTAAATTTATGTGGCATCACCGCAGCAACGCCTCCACCCACACCACTTTTCCCAGGAAGTCCGACCCTGTAGGCAAATTCTCCTGCTTCATCATAAAAGCCGCAGGTCAGCATGATGGCATTGATTCGGCGAGCATGACTTTCAGAGAGAATTTCCCTCTGAGCAAAAAGTGAGTACCCGTCATTTGCCAAAAATGAAAAGGACTTTGCCAAATCCACACAGCTCATTTCCATGGCACAATGAGAGAAGTATACATCCAAGACTTGATTTATGGGATTATCAAAATTCTTGTAAGATTTCAGAAAATAGGCCAAAGCAGTGTTTCGCTCGGCATGGTTTTGTTCCGAACTTTTGACTGCAGGATTAATTGCCACGCAGTTCTTTCCTGCGATCTCATTAATAAATTCAGAGATCTGCTGTGTCGGATTGTCGAATTTGCTGCAAAGCGCATCGGTAATCACCAAGGCTCCCGCATTGATAAAAGGGTTTCTAGGTATTCCTTTTTCGTACTCCAACTGCGCAATCGAATTGAAGGGATTACCGCTAGGCTCCACATTGACCCGAGACCAAAGCTGAGGGTCAAATTTTGGAAAAACCATCGTCAAGGTGAGCACTTTGCTGATACTTTGGATAGAAAAGGGCAATTGATAATCCCCCACACCGTAAACCCTTCCTTGGAGATCTACCAATGCGATACCAAACTGATCGGGGTTGACACTGGCTAGCTCAGGAATATAAGTGGCTACTTTTCCTCTTTGGTTTTCCTGCTGTACCTCTTGATAAACTTCTTCGATGACTCCTTGGTAATCCATCGGAGTAAGTTGGGAAAATTATAGAGACTTGAAAAGAAAAGACCCCGAGAATCTGATAGATTGACAATCTTCTGATTATTTCCATCCTTTAGATCTTTGATTTTATTTCATAGTAAACTCTTTTTGAGTTTTATCACTTACCGTTTTTCCCGTGAATGACCGGCAAGTAAAAAAATAAACATACATAAGAAACTGATGTATATAATTATTTGATATATTTGACTTGCTGATGCATCAAAAACGCTATGTCTAACAATAATCTGATCAAAGGAAGCCTACAAACCATCATCCTTAAGCTGCTCGAGGAAAATGAAAAAATGTATGGTTATGAGATTACCCAACGAGTCAAGGAGCTCACTGCAGGAGAAATAAAAATCACAGAAGGCGCCCTCTACCCTGCCCTTCATAAGCTGGAGGCTGAAGGAATGCTGACGACCGAGATTCAACAAGTGGATAATCGGGTTCGGAAATACTACAGCTTAACGAAATCCGGGAAAAAAGAAGTCAGTGCTAAGATGTCAGAGTTGCAGAGTTTCGTGGGTAATCTTCAAAGAATTTTAGATCCTGAATGGAAGCCGGGATTGGCATAAATATTTAATGCAACGAAAGACGCAGCACACGCAAAGCAATAATTAAAATTGATTTAAAAATAAGATACCAAAGAGAGAAGTTTACGCGGCGAAAACTATGCGCCCATTGTGAGAAACAAAAGACTATGCGCCAACTATCAGACATAGAACTCCAAGAAATACGCAAATCTATCCTGCTGAAAGAAATTTCCTCAGCCGAAATTCTGATGGAAATTTATGACCATTACATCAGTCATTTACAAGAATTTTCCGAATCAGAATTTTCAGAGCAGCTTTTTGAACTAGACCAAAAGTTTAGCTACGGGTACTGTCATGCCTTACAATCCAAATTCAAAAAGGAAGCTAAAAAAGATATCCATCAGACTCAATGGAAAGTCATCCGAACCTATTTCTGTACTTCGAGGTGGTTGTTTTTTGCAGGGATTTTGGTGATTATTTTCACGATTGCTACTCAGACCAGGAGTGAACGAGAAACTCAACTGATGATTCTTTCACCCTTGATTTTGCTGACTATCGCTTCCTTTATATTCAATTGGAAAAATTATATCAAACTAAAGCCGATCAAAAAAGCATTTAAGGGAAATGGCATTTCTATTCAGTCCTCTCTAGCTTTGCCCATTTCAGAACGCATGTATTTGCCGGTTTTACTGATTTACACCTTGAATTTCTCTCTTTCCAGACTTTTTGAACTCAATATTCCCTATGATCAGGTCCAAGCTCCCCTAGCTACCCTATTGACTGCGGGATTGATCTTGTACTTTCTTTCCTTGATGGAAGTCTGGAAAATCAAATCCAAAACTGCATTGGTATGAAACTCTCCAAAGACCAAATCGCTACGCTCAAAAAACTGATTTCCTTCAAAGGCTATCCCGAGATCGATGTGCAATATGAAATCCTTGACCATGTAGCCTGCAAAGTAGAAGAATTGCTGGAAGAAAACCCTTCTTTAAATTTGGAAGATGCCTTTCGAAAAGTACATGCCAGTTTTGGGATTTTTGGGTTTAGCGGCTTGGAGGAATCGTATAAAAAAGCCATCGAAAAAAGAATGTGGACGAATTATAGGCAAGAAATAAAAAACCTCCTGACCAGCTATAGGCTACTGTTTCCGATTTTACTAGGCTTACTTATTTACCAAACCTCCATTCTTTTTGAAGACCCCGAAGCTTGGGTTTTACTATTAGCAGGTTTCGTAATGACAGGTAGTGCTATTTTTATCATCACCTATTGGAAAAAATACCAATACCTAAAAAATTATGCTTCGTTTATGGGTTCGACCCAAATCTTTCAGGCCTTGAACATGGGCATCTTGGCCAGCCTTTATTCCTATCAGTTCGTGTATAAATCGAGTGAAGAGGGATCATTTTTATTTTTTTCCATTTTCAAAATAATGATCATTGTAGTACTCGTTGGATTTGCCATCAGTTCGTTTATTCTCCCAAGACTTCTCAGGCAATCCATCTCCGAGACTGAAAAGCTCAAAAAACTCTATGAATCCGTGGAAGGGTAATTTTCATTTTAAAGGCTTAAGCTTTCGTACTTAAGAATTCTGACTCTCTTTGCTGCCTACTGTGACTGTCTACTCTCTCCAATTTCTCACTTTAAACTTCAAAATTCCTGACAACTGCCTACATTTACCCAATGCTTGATTCAATTTTTTACTTCACATTAGCATAATCAAGATCCCATTATTTTTCGCTACCTTTGCGGCTCGAAAAACGCAGATCATGCAGAATATCAGAAATATCGCGATTATCGCACACGTTGACCACGGCAAAACTACGCTAGTGGACAAAATCATCCATGCCTCCAAAATCTTCAGGGAAAATCAGCAGTTCGACGACTTGATCCTGGACAACAATGATTTGGAACGAGAGCGTGGAATCACCATTCTTTCAAAGAACGTATCCGTTCGCTACAAAGACACCAAAATCAATATCATTGATACTCCAGGTCACGCAGACTTTGGAGGAGAAGTAGAGCGAGTATTGAAAATGGCCGATGGAGTGATCCTATTGGTGGATGCTTTCGAAGGTCCTATGCCACAGACTCGATTCGTTTTGGGAAAGGCGCTTGCTTTGGGATTGACCCCAATTGTGGTCGTCAACAAAGTAGATAAAGAAAACTGCCGCCCTGATGAGGTGCACGAATCAGTTTTTGACTTGATGTTTAACTTGGACGCTACCGAAGAGCAATTGGAATTCCACACGCTTTATGGTTCGGCCAAAAACAACTGGATGGGGCCCGATTGGAAAAACCCAACCGATTCTATCCTTCCACTTTTAGATGCCATTTTGGAACACATTCCAGAGCCCAAAATTGACGAAGGAACTTTGCAGATGCAGATCACCTCATTGGATTACTCTAATTTCGTAGGCCGTATAGCTATCGGAAGAGTGAAGAGAGGAACAATCAAAGAAGGCGCTCAATTGACACTCTGTAAAGCGGACGGAGTTTTCAAAAAAGTAAAAGTCAAAGAACTTCATGTATTCGAGGGTCTCGGAAAAGCCAAAGTCTCTGAAGTAGTAGCCGGTGACATCTGTGCGGTGACAGGTATCGAAGATTTTGAAATCGGAGATACATTGGCAGACTTGGAGAAGCCGGAAGCGCTTCCAAGAATCGCCATTGACGAGCCTACGATGAATATGCTCTTCACGATCAACAACTCCCCTTTCTTCGGTAAAGAAGGCAAATTCGTAACTTCCCGTCACCTCAGAGATCGATTGATGAAAGAGATGGAGAAAAACTTGGCTCTTCGTGTAGAATCTACCGATTCAGAAGATAAATTTTTGGTTTATGGCCGGGGTATTCTTCACTTGTCAGTCTTGATCGAGACGATGAGAAGAGAGGGCTACGAACTTCAGGTGGGACAGCCTCAGGTAATTTTCAAAGAAATCGACGGGGTAAAACACGAGCCTATCGAGACCCTAGTAGTGGATGTTCCTCAGGAGACAGCAGGAAAGGTAATCGAACTTGCTACTCAGCGTAAAGGTGAATTGCTCGTCATGGAGCCAAAGGGCGATTTACAGCATTTGGAATTCAAAATTCCTTCCAGAGGTTTGATTGGTTTGAGAAATAATGTTTTGACCGCCACTCAGGGTGAGGCCATCATGAACCATCGATTTTCTGCTTACGAGCCTTTCAAAGGAAATATCCCGGAAAGAAATAACGGATCTTTAATCTCCATGGAAGCCGGACAGTGTACGGCTTATGCCATTGACAAATTGCAGGATCGAGGAACCTTCTTTATCGAACCGGGAGATGAACTCTATACTGGTCAGGTTATCGGTGAAAACTCCCGCGACAGTGATATCGTCGTCAATGTGCAGAAGGGAAAAAAACTGACCAACATGAGAGCCTCGGGTTCGGATGATAATGTCAGAATTGCTCCAGCTAAGAAATTCTCTTTGGAGGAAGCTATGGAATATATCCAAAAGGATGAATACCTTGAAATCACGCCAAAATCCATCCGGATGAGAAAAATCTATTTGGATGAAAACGAGCGAAATCGAATGGCGAAGAAAGAATCCTGATCATAGAAGGAAGTTACTAGTAATTAAAAATTTAGAAAAAAGACCTCGGTAAGAAGCTTACTGAGGTCTTTTTTCTTGCCTATTATCCAGCGATTTATGAATTTCTCTTGGATTAACTTAAACTTTTTTAAGTACATCACCGTGTATTCATTTAAGCTTTAATTTCTACCCCATGCGCACTTTATTACTTATTTCCGCAGTCATTTTTATTGGTACTCAAGCCTTCGCTCAATCAAAACATGATATCCTTTACCTTTCCGAAGGGCCCAAAGAAGTCAAAGTCAAAGAAATAGGTCAATCCAATATTAAATACACTTACCCCAATGAAGAGGTCATTTATTCCATTAATAAGTTTTTGGTGTCCAAAGTGGAATTCGAGAGCGGCAGAATAGAAAATTTCAACTCTCCGCTAAAGCCTATTGACAATATTCTAGATGCGCAAGAGGTATATATCACTTTTAATCCGGATGAGATGATAGGGCTTTACAATCTCGGTAGTCTATTCTCTAAAGCAACTGGTGTCACCACCCTTTCCAGCATTAATAATGTCAACAATCGAGCGCTGGAAAAATTAAAATACGAAGCGGCGATGATGGGGGCCAATGCGGTCTACATCGGAAACCAATACCAAAGAGGAAATCAATATGGAAATGAGTACACTCCGGGAAATAGTACTCAGACCTCCTACTCAGGAATGGCCTTTTCCAACGAAAAACTGGATTTAGATGAAGTAGAGCGGCTCTTAGAATCCCACAAATTTGTCCCTTTTCAGAAAATAACACTGAAAAGAAATGGTTGGTCGCCAAACATAAATGCTATACCCACGGTGGATAGTTCGGGGAATCCAAACTTTATCAGCATTGATAAAATCATCAGAACTGAGGATGGGATAGCCATTAAAACCAAAAGTATCCGATCTAAATCAAGCCAATTAAAAGTCATCAAATACAAAAGTGATTCCATCATATTAATGGAAAGAGATGGAAAAGGCATTACCAATCATTACCTCCTTTCCGAAGACCATCCATTTGTTAAAAAGTAGTTAGCATAGACTCTTTAGCAATACTTTGTAAAAAGAGCTTTTTTCAAAAAAACATAGTTATCCTGTTTTATTCGAAAGTACATCTATTTTTTCAATGATTACAATTAGAAATAAGGGGGATTTTAGCATTTTAGGGCTTAAATAGAACCACTATAGAGTTAAGCCTATACTTCCTGTCCAAAATTATTTATCTTTTGCCTCCTTATTTTAAAACCTATAAAATGAACCGGAGAAGAAATTTCCTCAAAACTATTTCGGCAGCTTCCGCAGCCGCTTTCTTACCTATAACCTCCATTGCAAAAAACATGAAAAACCAAAAAATGATCCACCAAGTGTACTTTTGGCTACACAATGAAAACGACACTCAGGAATTTCTCACAGCCGCTGTTCCCATGCTGGGAAAATGCAAAACTGTGGGGAAATTCATCGCCGGTACGCCGGCAGATACCGAAAAACGAGAGGTGGTTGATCATTCTTGGCAGGTCTCCTGTACCCTGTTTTTTGATAGCCTAGAAGATCAAGCCGAATACCAGGTAGATCCTCAGCACTTGGCCTTTATCGAAAAGTATTCCTCCATGTGGAAAACCGTAAAAGTGTACGATATCGCAATCTGATATCATCTACTTTCTGACAATTTCCGTAAATACCATTAAATCAAGGAATATGAAAAAATTAAGATGGATACTTGGATTGCTGGTCTTGGGATGTTGGTCTTGTCAAACGACAGATGACCCTACCCCAAACCCGCAGACTGACGTAGTGAAGGATGCGATTTTTTCTACAATGAGGGAATGGTATTTCTGGAATCAGGAACTCCCCAATCAAATCACTACGGCAGATTATTCCAGTAACGAGGAGCTATTGGATGATATTATTTTCAAACCCCTTGACCGCTTTTCCTACATCACCACTCAGCAGGCATTTCAAAATGCCTTTGTGGGCAGAAATGCCGGTCATGGATTTGGCTTTGCCTTCAATTCGGAGGAAAGGCTTTTTCTGACATTTGTCTTTGAAGAATCTCCTGCTGGAAAGGACGGCTGGCAGCGCGGTTGGGAAATCATTCAAATCAATGGGAAACCCATCGCTGAATACCAAACCAGTTCGGGAGGATACAATTTTGAGCTCGGCCCAGCAGACCCCGGCATCAGTAATAGCTTCACTTTTAGATTACCTGACGGAAGTACGACTACTCGCACCAATATCAAGGCAGAATATCAATCCAATTCGGTACTCCATCAAGATGTCTTTCAAATCGGTAACAAAAAAGTAGGATACTGGGTCTATCAGAGTTTTAAGGCCACTGCAGGATTGACACCTACCCGAAGTCAAGAGGTGGAAAACTCCATGAATTATTTCATAGGAGAAGGAATCGAGGAGTTTATCATTGACCTTCGCTACAATGGGGGAGGATCGGTGGCAGTAGCCGAGCAAATTCTCAACTACCTGATTCAACCCGCCAATTCCGGAAGACTGATGTACACCAATAAATTAAACGATATCAAGACCAGTTTTAATGACTCCGAAAACTTCTCAAAGCTGGGTTCGCTCAATCTAAATCGTTTGATTTTCATCACGAGCAGAGGTTCCGCATCCGCATCAGAGCTAGTGATCAATTCACTAAATCCGTACATGGATTTGGTTTTGATCGGAGACAATACCTTTGGCAAACCGGTAGGATCTTTTCCCCTATCGCGATACAATCGTACCTTAGCTGACAATGATGTCGAGCTCGTCCCGATCACTTTTGCCACGGCCAATGCAGAGGGAAAAGCAGAGTACTTCGAGGGATTCCCGGCTGATTTTGCAGTGGGAGACAGTCCGCAGTTTGCATGGGGAGACACAAGAGATTCACGTCTAAATGCTGCACTACAATTTATTCTGGACGGAATCATTAACGGCAGACTACAACAGGAGTTTTACAGGCCTTCTTGGGAAATGATCGATGCTTTTAAAGGGTTACAGCAGGAGTTTCCTTCTTATTGATTTCAAGCTATAAAACTGTCATTTCTACTTCCTATTTCTAACAAAAAAGTTGGCTTCGAATCGAGTTTTAAAAGTTGATCAATCCGTATTTTGAAGATCTCTATCAAAGCTTTGTTAGAAATGTTTCCAAGATTGATTTTCACCAATTTCTTAGGCTTTCTTTTCAAAAGAAAACTTATTTTAAAGTCAGCGTCTTTAGAAATCAAAATATAATTTCCCTCATCTGCAAATTTTGCAATTTCAGAGTCTTTAGTACTTGATCCTTCTAGGATTGAATTCACATGAACAGATTCATATCCTAAATCTTGAAAAAATGAAACTAGTTTAAATGGGATATGTACATCACAAAGAAATTTCACGAGGCCAAATCCAAGAGAGAATTCCCAGAAAGAACTAATTTAGCAAATTGCAAGGATGCTAATATATCATCTTTTTCCAATTCTGGATGATCTTCTATGATCTCGTCTATCGACATTCCTGAACCCAATAAATCGATAATAACCTCGACCGGCCACCGCATTCCGCGAATGCAAGGCTTGCCATGACAGATTTCTGGATGGCTAGTAATTCTAGCAAGTAGGTCCGAATTCATATTCCAAATTAATACTTTTAAGGTAAATAACGGACTTGCATTGATTTAGATTCTTATGACATCAACTTTTCCTGATACTAGCAACAAAAAGATCGATGGTTTCTCATTACACTATTTCTGTTGTCGCTCCATCAACACCTCCATCACTTCGTCCAATTCATAGCCTTTGGCTTCCAGAAGCACCAGGTAATGGAAAAGCAAGTCCGCGGCTTCCCCTAGAAATAGCTCTTTGTTGTCATCCTTAGCTTCGATCACGATCTCCACCGCCTCCTCTCCTACTTTCTGAGCTATTTTGTTAATACCTTTGGCAAAAAGCGAGGCGGTATAGGACTGGTCTGAGGGATTGTTTTTTCGGTCCTTGATGATTGCTCTCAGTTGGTCGATAAAGCCAGTCTTGGAAGAGTTTTCTTCATTCCAGCAGGTATCAGAGCCAGTATGACAAACCGGTCCACGAGGATTGGCTTTTATTAAAATTGAATCCCCGTCACAATCTCCCGCGATTGAAACCAACTCCATAAAATTCCCAGAAGTTTCCCCTTTGGTCCATAGTCGGTTTTTGCTTCTGGAGAAAAAAGTCACCTTTCCCGTTTCCTTTGTTTTGGCCAAAGCTTCTTCATTCATATAGCCCTGCATTAAGACTTTACCAGAAATAGCATCTTGGACAATAGCTGGTACTAGGCCGTTCATTTTTTCAAAGTCGATGTTCATGTTTTCTTTTATTTGAGCAGAGATACAATGGAAATACACTTGAAATACTGCCCGATAAATCGGGCTGAAATAATTAAACCTTGATTTAACTCAAACTATTTCAGCCTAACTTGTCAGGATGTATTTCCATTTCTATTTCAACCGTATTTCTAATTATTTCCTAATGCTAATCCCCTCCCTAATCAAATATTCTTTCAAGCTAGGAACCGGAATTTCCTTAAAGTGGAAAATACTGGCTGCTAAAGCCGCATCAGCTTTCCCAAAGGTAAACACATCCTTGAAATGAGGCATGCTCCCTGCTCCGCCCGAAGCGATCACAGGAATGGACAAGGCAGAAGAAATCTCCGCGGTCAGTTCATTGGCAAAGCCTGCCTTGGTGCCGTCATGATCCATGGAGGTGAGCAAAATCTCCCCCGCTCCCCGATCAGTGACTTCCTGTGCCCAAGCTTGGGTTTTGAGCAAAGTGGGTTTTCTTCCACCATGCGTATGGACAAAATCAATCCCATCCACATTTCGGGTATCGATGGCAATTACGATGCATTGCGAACCAAATTCCCTAGCCATTTCATCAATCACACCTGGATTTTTGACGGCTGCAGAATTGATGGAAATCTTATCCGCACCTGCATTCAGCAATACCTTCACATCTTCCACCGTGGAGATCCCTCCACCCACGGTAAAAGGAATATTGATCGCCTTGGCTACTTTGGTTACGAGATCGGCTAATGTTTTTCGCTTATCGACCGTAGCCGTGATATCCAAAAACACGAGTTCGTCCGCTCCTTCATCCGAATAGATTTTAGCCAACTCTACTGGGTCACCCGCATCTCGGAGTTGCACAAAATTGACCCCTTTGACCGTACGGCCATCTTTGATGTCGAGGCAGGGAATGATTCTTTTGGTTAACATATAATCGAAAAACGGTTGAAATAAATCCTGACTAGCCAGGATGAAATACTTAGAAATAGGTAGAAAGGGAAAACCGGGAAAATATTTCTATCAAGAATTAAATGCTGCTAGTTCCTCTAACGTAACTCTTCCCTCATAATAGGCTTTTCCCACGATCGCTCCGTATACCCCAGATTTCTCCAAATCTTCTAAATCCTTCACGGAAGAAACCCCTCCACTGGCAATTAATCTCAAATTCGGAATTTCCTGCAAAATCTCTTGATACAAATCTACCGAAGGACCCTGAAGCAGACCGTCTTTGGCTACATCGGTACAGATGACGTAGCGAATTCCTTTGTCGAAATAGCTTTTGATAAAAGGAATTAAATCCACCGAAGTGGTTTCTTCCCAACCCCCAACAGCGATTTTTCGATTTTTTGCGTCTGCTCCAAGTATAATTTTCTCCGAACCATACTTGGTAATCCAATCCTCGAAAAGGGCCGGATTTTTTACCGCGATACTACCTCCTGTCACTTGCTTTGCTCCCAGCGAAAAGGCTCTTTCGATTTCCTCATCAGCCTGAATTCCTCCGCCAAAATCCACTTGCAAATTCGTTCCAGCACAGATTCGTTCCAAAACCTCACCATTGACAATTTTTTTGGCTTTTGCACCGTCCAAGTCCACCAAATGCAGACGAGATATTCCAGCATCCTCAAAACGCTTGGCCATTTCGAGTGGATCGTCATGGTATTCTTTTTTGCTGCTGTAGTCGCCCTGACTGAGACGAACACACTTCCCTCCGATGAGGTCGATGGCGGGGATGATGAACATAGTTTAGAAAGAAGAGTCAAAATTCAAGAATCAAGACTTTTTGATTTAAGGGTTAAAGGTATGATCTTTTAGGGTCTCGACTCCGCTCGACCTGACCGTAATCATTGTCAGGCTGACAACAAAGTCTAGTCACCCTGAGCGGTGTCGAAGGGGGCGTTTCAAATACTTAGAAAATTACTTAACAACTTCTCCCCAACTGTACTGCTTTTCTCTGGGTGAGCCTGTATCGCCCAGTAATTATCTCGATGGAGAATCGCGGTAAAGTCGTGGACATAATGCGTACTCGCGATGGTCACCTCGCTCAATTCGGCATAATAGCTGTGCACATAGTACAGAAATTTGGAGTCGGGTAAATCCCGAAGCAGTACATCATCAGCAAGATTTTCCAGCTCGTTCCATCCGATATGCGGCACCTTAAATTCTTGGGAGTTTTCAGGAATAAACTTTTTTACTTTCACCGGAAAAATCCCCAAGCAATCCGTATTATTTTCCTCGGAATGCTCGCAAAGCAATTGTAAACCCAAGCAAACCCCCAAAAAGGGTTGCTTGATTTCCCGGATTACTTGATCGAGTTGGCGGGCCTTGAGGTAAATCATGGCCGAACTCGCCTCTCCTTGTCCGGGAAAGATGATTTTATCGGCTGAGCGGATTTTATCCGGGTCATCGGTCAGTTCAGCCTCTGCTCCCAATCGCTCCAAGGCATAGAGGACCGACTGCACATTTCCCGCGTTGTATTTGATTACGGCTACTTTCATTTTATTCTAATCTGAAATACTGTAGAAATAAGCCCCGGCTCCCCGGGGCGAAATAATTAGAAATATTTCTACCTTATTTCATCCTGACTTGTCAGGATGTATTTCAATCATATTTCCAAGCGCTACTATTTAGCTTTTATTTTACCTTATTTTCAGCTAACATTTCCTCCAAAACCTGCTCTATTTCCGGAATGGAATTGTAAAGTTGCTCATAACTTTCGATCACGAAGTATTTATCCTGAAATTTATCTTTCCAATACTCCTGATTCATGATTCTCCGCACGTCATAAGGATAGTGTGCAGGTTCATCTGAAAGGGAGAATTTTGTTTCCCCTTTGGAACTCAAAATGCCCGCTCCATAGATTCGTAACTCCCCATTTTCACGAATCAAACCAAACTCAATCGTAAACCAATAAATGCGGCTGAGCAACTGAATCGCCCAAGGATTATCGATGTGCTTTAGAGCGATCCCGGAAAGCTTTTCCAGAAAATCCACGTAGGGTTGATTAGTCAACAGGGGCATGTGGGCAAAGGCATCGTGGAACATATCCGGCTCCTCAAGATAGTCCAACTGCTCCATTTTTCGCAGCCAAGTGGAGGATGGAAATCTGCGGTTGTTTAGTAAACCAAAGAACAAATCATCATCGATCAAACCGGGTACCACCTGAACCGCCCATCCTGTGGTTTTTTTTAAAATCTCATTGAGTTCCTCAAAATTAGCAATGCGATCAGCTGTAAACTTGACGATTTCCACTCCATCCAAATAGGCCTGAGAAGCTGCTTTGGGCAGATTAGGCATCTGTCGCTCGTAGAGGATTTTCCACACTTTAAAATCTTCTGCCGTATAGGCTTCATATTCCTGCCTAAGGTCTTGCAATCTCGGGTCGCTGAAGACCCAGTCTTTCGGTTTATCAGTCATATTTCTATTTGGGTTTATATTTACCTAACTTTTAATTCTCGATTGGGTTTTGTTTACCTATAATCCATGGGCTTTAAAACGAAAAAAGCCCATTCCGCAATTGGAATAGGCTTCGATATCGTTCACTAAAAACCATACTCATCCCATTCCATCATTGAAGCGGATAGTGAGAGTGATGAATATAAGTTCTTGGGGTTGGATTCACGGTGTGAATTTACAAAGGGAAACGGCCCTACACAAGCCTATTTTACAAATGGTCTAAAGTTTCTGGTTTTGAGATTGGAAAACGCAAGTTAGGAAGCCTTTTGAGGCACCCCAAATTTCAAATAAATCAGTGATTGTTCCTTTGGGGAAACCAAACCTCTAGTAATCGGCAAGTTTTCCTTTTGAATCCAGCGGGTTAGGGTTTTAGCAGAAATTCCAAATTCCTGGGCGATTTCCTGTCTGGATTTTGCTCTGTACGTTCTCATATTAAAAAGATGGATTAACTATGAAATATTTCCTAAGAAAGTAAAGCTCACTTAATAATCCAAGAAAAAGTTGTGAAAATTAAAAATACTCCGAATCCTTCAGAGGGGTGAACTCTTCTCCTTCCAACTAGAAAATCAAATTGTCCGAAATTGTCCGAAATTGTCCGAAAATAAAATTATTAAATCTTTTACCTTTATTTCATAAGAAAAAACAACTGACTCTTATGGAAATGCTTACCGATTTTGAACTTACACTGGTTTTCAGTAAAGACCAATCGGGTGAAGAAATTTCATTCTGAAATTTTGCTTTTTCTTTTCAGTTGGTATAATATTTTTCTTGGAATTTTCATGGCATGCATCAGGAGAATTTTAAGAGAAAAAAGTCAAAAGCTATCTTATTTTAAAGGAAAAAGTCAAGTAAAATTAAACATAAGATTTAAAACATTCTAAATCTCATAAATAGTAGATAATTAAATTAACATTATTCGGATAAAATAATCATGAAAACAACAATTAAAAACATTAGAAAGCCTTTTATTTTAAGAATATTCATTTTTGTTCTTTTCTTAAATTTTGGTGGGGGAGCAAATGGATTTAGGTATTTATCTGGAAGTACTGTCTATGCACAGACAAGTCTTCCAGGTGGACCCGAAACATGCTACGGCAACTGTAGAATAGATCCTGAGGGAGATTGCTATATAAATACAGTTGACCCTAATGGAACACCGATAATTGGAATATGTATCGGTATGAGCAGAGATTTTGGTTTAGGAGGGTGATTGAAAAATATAGATACATCTCTAAATTACCATAATTTATAAGCTAGATAATGACTATTAAAAAAAGCCTTCTAATAAGCGTTCTCTCAATTTTAACAATTAGTTGTACTCAAAATGGAAGAGAGCTCTTAAACCAGGATACTCAATTTTCCCATACTGACTTTGAAACTGTTTCAAAGATTACGGGACAAGCATTAAATGAAATATCAGATTCCCTTTTTCTTCCTAGATCAATTGGACTGGTGGGAGATTATCTATTCATAGCAGAAAGAAGTCCAGGTAATCTAGTTCATACCATCAATCTAAAAAATGAAGCATACTTAGGACGTTTCGGGAGTCGAGGGATGGGACCCGGGGAAGCCCCTAATGCTTGGAGATTGTTTCCGTTTAATTTTAAGGAATTAGGAATTTTAGACCATGAGATAGGAAAAATATTAGTTTATAGCATAGATTCCTTAGTTCAAGGTAAAGGGTTTAAAGGTGAATACACAGTAAAAGAAGCAATGCATAGCAATGGAGTAATCGTATTCGATGATAAATTCTATATACTTGGGAATTACAATGAGGATTCAAGGCTTATTGTAGGGGAAATAACGGACTCTTTATCTGATTTAAGAAGATTTGGAAATTTTCCAAAATTAAATTTGAATTACGAAAAGTTAAGTGAATTTGATCAAAAAACGACCTTAAATCAAGCCAAAATAAGCAACCATAGAGACATTGCCTTAATTTCATATTTCAATATTCCTCTTTTTCAAATAGTTAACTTAAGTACTAATCAAGAAGTAAATATTGTTGGTCCAGATCCTTTACCTTCAAATGAATTAATTGGTGAATTAAAATACTATTATTCCAGCATTATAACCGAAAATTTTATTTATTTACTTTACATAACTGATAAGAAAGAGTTTAAATACGTATCGAATACAGTTCTGGTTTTTGATCACTCTGGTAAACCTATAAGAAAAATAATTCTGGATAAAGAAGTGTATCAAATTGTAGTATATGAAGACAATTACTTATATGGTCTTACTTACGACAATGATGAAGCCCCTTTTACCCTTTATAAATATACATTGGAATAAATCAGTACTTGTTCCTTAGGGGAAATCAGACCTCGGGAAATGACCAGTTTTTCCTTTTGAATCCATCGGGTTAGGGTTATGGCGGAAATTCCAAATTCCTCAGCGATTTCCTGTCTGTATTTTGCTCTGTACGTTCTCATATTAAAAAGATGGATTAACTATGAAATAGTTCTTAAGAAAGTAAAGCTCATTTACTAATCCAAGAAAAAGTTGTGAAAATTAAAAATACTCCGAATCCTTCAGAGGGGTAAACTCTTCTCCTTCCAACTAGAAAATCAAATTGTCCGAAATTGTCCGAAATTGTCCGAAAATAATATTATTAAATCTTTTACCTTTATTTCATGTGTTTATAATTGTCTTTTAGCGGTCATAACTTGTCCCGAGTATCGGGATGGAATCTCGCATGGTTGATAGTCCTACCAGTGTGTGACGGCTACGTCATGCTCGATTTCATGAGAAAAAACAACTGACTCTTATGGAAATGCTTACCGATTTTTGAACTTATACTGGTTTTCAGTAAAGACCAATCGGGTGAAGAAATTTCATTCTGAAATTTTGCTTTTTATCTTCAGTAGGTATAAGATTTTCTTGGAATTTTCATGGCATGCATCAGGAGAACCTTAGGAGAAAAAAGCCAATTTATTTAAATTATAAATGAGTAAAACTACATACATCTTAAAATAATTACAAACTTTATCGAAAGGAGGTATATCATGACTTAGCCTAAACCCAATTATTGAATATCCTTTAGGAGACTTTGATACGTTAAGAGTGACGAAATTGTTCTAAGAATAAAAAACAAAAACTAAGATTACAACCATAATGAACTTAAAAATCAAAAAGATACAAGAATTACAGCTATAGGAATTTTCTTTATGGCTTTGTTTTTCAATGTGAAAATCAATCTTGAAGAACCATTTGTTAATATGGAGAATCCTATCCTAGCTCAAACAATGGAAGGTGGAGATTGTGAGCCAGGAGGTTACGCAGATGTTTGTTGTCCTTATTGGAATATTACATACCCTTCACAAGGACCATCAAGTTGTACAACTGGTGGAGAATTTATTTGTAATTCTTGCCCACCAAAATCATCAATTGATTAACTGCTATTGGGTTCCTATGAAATCAAATGAATTCATGGGAACCTTACCATTAAAGAAAATATAAAAATATTATCATTTATTAAAAATGAATATATAATTAGAAACAATATGCGAAATAATTTTCTTCTTCTAATAATCTTCTTGATTTTTTCCTGCAAAAATACACCCAATACCAATAGCGATAAATTCCAACTACGAGAAACCAATTTCCATTCGCTGGTCGAACTTCAGGATAATTTATTTTTACTGGGAAGCCCTTCATCTTTTGACATCATGGAGGACGGGAGGATTGTCCTGACTGATGTGAATTCTCCCAAAATGATCATTTACGATCAAGGTGGCAATCAAGAAAAAGTAATTCAGGCCGATGGAAATGGTCCTTTGCAGTTTCAGAATCCCTCCATTGTAAAGTATTACGATGGGAAAATTTATCTTTGGTGTAGTCAACAATTAAAACTCATCACTTATACCCCAGACGGTGATCCGATAGAAGAATTTAAAATTTTTGATCGGGCCATTAGTAATTTTACCCCTTTTGAAGACAAACTCATCGCCTACACCAAAGGTGGCTTTATGGACTCCTATATCCAAGTGTATGATTTAGGTTTAGGGAAATTAGAAAAAAGCCTGGGCGAAGTCAGTAACGAACAAGTGTTGTTAGATATTTTTTCCTGCTCGGGAGGAATTGACTTAAAAAACAATGATTTGATTTACATCGCTTCGGATGAGCTTAAAATCAACAAGTTTGACCTTACCACTATGCAATCTATCGAAGAAATAAGCCTTACAGATGAGGAATTTCAGGTTGGTGAAATCAAAACCAACCCGGTAGATATGGTCAATTCGGATTTTAATCAAGCAGTGAAGTTCATCAATGAAAATAGCACTGTTACGGGGATTTTCGCTTTAGATAAAGGGATGGTTTTGGTCTCCGAAGTGGGATACTATGAAGGCGATGCTCAAAAGGGGATCACCAACAGTTCGAATAGATTTGATAAGTACTACGTCTTAAATGATAATTTTGACCTGACCCAAGTCTATAAATCCAATAAAATTTTGGGAGCAAGTCCTTGCCTGATGACGACAAAAGGAAATTCCCTTTATCAACTTATACAAGGTCAAAAAGAAAATGATGAAGGCTTTGTAATCAAAACCATTGATTTTTAATTGATCCCTTCATCATCAAAACCTAAGATATTGAAAGTGATTCATTTTTGATGTTTTTTTACATCAAATAAAAGAACCATGGCAAGACAAAGTATTTCACTGACGGAACCAAATGATGAATGGCTAAAAGCACAAGTGGAAAACCAGGAATATAGCAGTAAAAGCGAACTGGTTAATGATTTGATTCGACAGGCAAGAAAGCAACAGGCAGAAATTGATTGGCTGAGAGCCAAATTAGAAAAAGCCGAAAATAGCGGCTTTACCAACCATACCAAGGACCAAATCTTGAAAGAAGCCAAGAAATTGATCAATGGCTGACTATAAATTAAGCCATGAGGCAAAAAATGATTTGATTCGAATTTACCTATTTGGGGTAGAAAGATTTGGAATGAGTCAAGCTGATAAATATTACAACAATTTATTTCATTGCTTTGAAATGATCGCACAAAGACCCTTTTCTTTTATAATGACCTCCTCCAGATCATCTACCACCAGATCAAACCATTTCTTTAGATTCACACTCTAGTCCGCATAGTTTACAACCTTCATCTGTTTGTAATTTGATTTTTAGAGGTTCCTAGGAGATTGTTCCAAATGAGACGTCTTAAAGCAAATCAAACCCTTTTCGCATCGCAAAACTTTCCCGAATCCAAGCAGCCAATCGTGCGCTTTGAGCAAAGTCCAAGGTCTGCTGTCCATCAGAATAGGCCTTTTCAGGAATCTCATGTGATTCATAGATAATACCATCCGCACCCGCCATCACTCCGGCTAAGGCCATCTGTGAAACATAAGAGCGAATACCTATTCCATGAGAAGGATCCACAATCACCGGAAGATGAGACTTCGCTTTTAAAATCGGAATCGCATTTAAATCCAAGGTATTTCTTGATGCCTTTTCGTAAGTTCTAATTCCTCGCTCACAGAGAATCAGCTTTTCATTTCCTCCAGAGAAAACATACTCTGCAGACTGTAACAATTCCTCGATCGTTCCAGAAATTCCTCGCTTGATCATCACTGCTTTGTCCACTTTTCCGAGTTCGTCCAGCAAGTTGAAGTTTTGGGAGTTTCGCGCCCCTACTTGATAGATATCCACATACGGATACATTTCCTCGATTTGGGAAGTCTGCATCACTTCCGTGACTATTTTGATTCCAGCCTCGGAGGCTATTGAGTGCCAAAGCTTGAGTCCATCAATACCCATACCTCGGAAAGCATAAGGGGAAGTTCGGGGTTTGAATACCCCGCCGCGCATCATGCGGATTCCGTTTTCTACGCAATGCTTGACGACCTTACGAATTTGCTCCTCAGACTCAATGGAGCATGGCCCGGTGATAATGGCCATTTCTCCATCCTTGATATATACACCATCTCCCAAGTCCACGGAAGTAGGTTTGGCTTTCCATTTTTTAGAAACCAATTTGTATTCATCGGAGACAATATGGATATCCCGAATACCATCAAGTTGACCGATTTTACGGATATCAAATTCTTTTTTTCCGATGCCGATGATGTAATCCCCCAATTGGGTTCTCACTTCAGTAGTTTTGTAGCCGATTCCATTGACCTTTTCAATGAGGGTTTCCTTTTGCTTGGAAGAAATATCGGGTTGTAGTTGGATAATCATTTGGATTTACGAATTACGATTTACGAATTACGAGGCTTTTTCAAAAGAAATCTAGTTAATAACAGCCTTGATGTAATCCTGAATATCTTGAGATTGATTTTGTGATTCTTTGATTTTTTTGATAAATGCCGAACCGATAATGGCTCCGTGACTATAAGTCGAAGCGATGCTGAAGGTCTCTGCATCGGAAATGCCAAAACCAATCAGCCGGGGATTTTTGAGATTCATCTCTTGCACGCGTTTGAAATAAGCGATTTGCTCTTCGCTGATTCCACTTTTTGCTCCAGTAATGGAATGTGAGGAAACCATATAAATAAATCCATCGGTATTTTCATCGATTTCACGAATCCGCTTCTCGGAAGTTTGAGGAGAAATCAGAAAGGTGTTGACCAATCCATATTCCTCAAAAACGCTTTTGTACTCATCCAAATACTGCTGCATGGGCAAATCAGGGACGATCAAACCATCAATCCCAACCTCCTTGCACTTTTTGCAAAAGTTCTCCATCCCAAACTGTATAATGGGATTCAAATACCCCATCAAGACAACAGGAATGTGAATTTTAGCACGAAAGCCTTTGAGTTGTTCAAAAAGCACCTTCATGCTCATGCCATTGTCCAAAGCAATTTTATTGCTGTCTTGAATGGTCGGACCATCTGCAATCGGATCTGAATAGGGCACCCCAATCTCTATGATATCCGCTCCTCCGGCCTGAATGGCTTCCATCACAGGAAGGGTATCTTCCAAATGGGGAAAACCAGCCGTAAAGTAGATCGAGAGCACCCGCTCCTGTTTGTTCTTGAATAAATAATGTATGCGATTCATGAAATATTTGTTTGATGTCCTTTGCCCGATGTCCGATGAGAATATATAAGCATACATCGGTCATCTGACATCCCGCACCGGACTTTTATCAATATCCTCCCCACTTGATATAGGTCTCCAGATCCTTGTCTCCCCGTCCGGAAAGATTGATTACAATCACGTCGTCCTTTCGATACTCAATCATATTCAGGGCATGGATGGCATGAGCGGTCTCGATAGCGGGGATGATTCCCTCGGTGCGGCTGAGGAGAATTCCTGCCTTCATCGCATCCTCATCCTCCACAGCCACGAATTCGCCTCGACCGATATCAAATAAATGGGCATGAACTGGTCCGATTCCAGGATAGTCCAATCCTGCAGAAATGGAATGTGGCTCGACTACTTGTCCATCTTCGGTCTGCATTAAAATCGTCTTCGAACCGTGCAAAATCCCCGGAGTCCCCAAAACCGTCGTTGCGGCGGATTTCCCACTGCTGATTCCCAATCCTGCCGCTTCTGCTGCGATCAATCGTACTTCGGGTGTATTGTAATAATGATAAAAGGCTCCTGCAGCATTGGATCCTCCACCCACACAGGCAATCACCAAATCGGGATTTTCACGGCCTTCTTTTTCCTTCAACTGCCATTTCATTTCCTCAGAAATCACTGACTGAAAACGAGCCACCATTTCTGGGTAGGGATGCGGACCTACTACCGAACCGATGATGTAATGCGTATCCACGGGATTATTGATCCATTGACGCATGGCTTCATTAGTGGCATCCTTGAGTGTGCGGGAACCGGAAGTTGCCGGTACTACTTTCGCACCAAGAATTTTCATTCGCTCCACATTGGGTCGCTGCCGCTCGATGTCCAACTCACCCATGTATACGGTGCAATCCATGCCCATCAAGGCACAAACTGTCGCCGTAGCCACGCCGTGTTGACCTGCTCCGGTCTCAGCGATGATGCGCTTCTTGCCGAGCTTCTTTGCCAAAATGATCTGACCAATTGTGTTATTCACTTTGTGCGCTCCGGTATGGCAAAGGTCCTCTCGCTTCAGGTAGATTTTTGCACCGAATTGCTCAGACAAGCGACTGGCAAAATATAAAGGCGTTGGTCTTCCCACAAAGTCTCGTAGCAACAGCTGAAACTCCTCTTGAAATTCCTCAGAAGCCACAATAGACTCGTAATTATCCCGCAGCTCCTCGATATTGGGATGCAGCATTTCAGGAATGTAGGCACCCCCGAATTTGCCATAAAAACCCCTTTCATCCACTCTGATCATATCTTCTCCCGTTTAAATCGCCTCTTGAGAAAGAAGCTTTTGTTTAAATTTTTTCAGTTTTTCAATATTTTTCAAACCCGGTGCATCTTCAAATCTCGAGTTCAAATCTACTCCCTCAAGCTTCGAGATTCGCTTGCGCAAAGCTGCAATTTCCTCTACACTCTCCTCATCCACCCCCCCACTTAAGAGAAAGCCTTTGTCGAAGGGATAAGTTTCCAAAACAGACCAATCAAATTTCTGCCCTGATCCTCCGTGCGCTTTAGTCGCAGTATCGAAAAGAAATTTACTCACAAAAGGCAGGTAAGCTTCCAGACTTTTCCAATCAATTTTCTCCGAAACAGAAACTACTTTCCAAAGCTCACAGGGTGTCCGTTCCGAAAGTTTTTTGACAAATTCTGCGGATTCATTTCCATGAAGCTGAATGGCCGAAAGCTGAAATAAACCTACTTTCCTGAGAATTTCCACCTCGGATTCATTGACAAAAACCCCGACTTTTTTCACTGCAATTCCTTTCAACTCTACCGCTCGATCTTCGGTGACAAAGCGCGGTGACTTGGGATAAAAGATCAATCCCATCCAATCCGGCTTGACCTCAGCGATCAAGCTTTGGATATTTCCCAATTCACGCATGCCACAGACTTTGATTTCCATCAGGCTTTGGAGAGTTCGCTAGCTGTCAATCGTTTGAATTCCTTGATAAAGTTGTAAGCGGCCTGCTCCGGACGACTGGATTTCATGAAATTCTCGCCGATCAAAAACCCGTCAAAACCCGCTTTTTTCAACTCAATCAGTGTCTTAGGATCAGAAATTCCGCTTTCAGAGATTTTTACAAAGGTATCTGGAATCGTAGTCACGAGCTCCAAAGAAGTATCAATGGATACCTCGAAAGTCTTCAAGTTTCGATTATTCACCCCCACCAAGTCCACGCCATCATTCAGGCTTTTTTCCAATTCTTCTCCATCGTGTACCTCGAGCAAAACCTCCATGCCTAGGTTTTTGGCAAAGTAGGCCAAGGACTTCAGTTTTTCTGGTTCCAAAGCTGCTGCGATCAACAGGACGCAGTCCGCACCAATGGATTTGGCTTCGATAATTTGATATTCGTCCACGACAAAGTCTTTTCGGAGAATCGGACAGAAATTGAATTTTCGAGCGATCTTCAAATCCTCATTATTTCCTCCGAAATACTCCTGATCGGTCAGAATTGACAGTGCCGAAGCGCCAGCCTGCATGTAACCAATACTGACCTGCTCCACGGAAGCGGCGCCATTGATCAATCCTTTGGAAGGGGATTTCCGCTTGAATTCTGCAATGATCCCAGACTTATCCGGATCGGTCACATATTTTTTCATGGAGACCACCTTACCGTCAAAAAAGGGACTTTTTTCCAGAAGTTTGACGGGAATCAAGCTTTTCCGCTCTTCGACTTCTTGGTACTTGTCTGCAATTATTTTTTCTAAAATATTCATAATCAATGGTTAAGCGAATGAAACAGAAGTTTTTGGATTGACCAGCCCGTTAAACACTTCGAGGGCCTTTCCACTCATCAATACTTCTCTTGCCTGAGCTACTGCTTCGGTAAATGATAATGTTGGATTTGCTGTGACCAAAGCCGCAGCGGAATTGGCCAAAACGACCTCATTTTGGGGATTAGTTCCTTTTCCTTTCAGAATGTTCTCAAAGATTTTGGCTGATTCTTGGACCGTTTCTCCTCCTTTGATTTCTGCTGCCTTTAGCTTTGAAAGACCGATTTGCTCCGGGCTAAAGAGCTTTTCACCGGTATTGGATATCATTTTAAAATCCCCTGTCAAGGAAATCTCATCATAGCCATCTAACGCATGAAGGATGGAAAACTGCGCATCACTTTCCTGATAGAGGTAGGCATACAATCGTGCCAGTTCCAAACTGAATACCCCGACCAATTGCTTCTTGGGAAAGCTCGGATTCACCATAGGACCGAGCATATTGAAGAAGGTTTTGACACCCAACTCCTTTCGGATAGGAGCCACATTTTTCATCGCAGGGTGAAAAAGCGGTGCATGCAGAAAGCAAATCCCTGCCTCGTCCAAGGAACGCCTGATTTCACTGATATCATTGGTAAACTCATAGCCAAAATAAGCTAGCAAATTAGATGAACCGCAAATCGAGGAAACTCCCGTGTTACCATGCTTGGCCACATTTTGCCCAGCTCCAGCCACGATAAAGGAAGAAAGGGTGGAAATATTGAAGGTGTCTTTTCCGTCGCCTCCTGTACCACATAGATCCATGGCGTCGTATTCAGAAATCTCCACAGGCACACAAAGCTCGAGCATGGCTTCTCTGAATCCGCGTAACTCCTCGACAGTGATTGAACGCATCAAATAAACCGTCATAAATGCCGCCACTTGAGAGGAATTGTAAGCTCCCGTAGCCAGATTTTTAAGCACTTCTCTCGCTTGGGCTTGACTCAGTGTTTTATGCTCGATCAGTTGATTTAAAATTTCTTTCATTTTAAGGTTGATTTTGGGCAGAAATCAGGATTCCAACCAGTTTTGAATGATTTTGACTCCATTTTCGGTGAGGATACTTTCCGGATGAAACTGAACTCCACGAACCGCAAACTGTTTGTGGCGAACGGCCATGATTTGACCATCGGGAGTTTTAGCGATCATTTCCAAGTCTGACGAAAGGGTGGATTCATCAATGACCCAAGAGTGATATCTTCCAATAGGAAAAGTATCGGGGATTCCTTCGAAAAGCAAATCTCTTTCCACTTTCACCTGAGAAGCCACCCCGTGCAAAACCTCGGAAAGATTGATCAGGCTACCGCCGAATGCCTCGCCAATCGCCTGATGTCCAAGACAAACTCCTAAAATGGATTTTTCGGCAGCATATCGCTTGAGCAATTCAGGCATGATCCCCGCTTCCGAGGGAATTCCCGGACCGGGAGAAAGCAGGATTTTATCGTATTGAGCGACATCTTCAAGCGAAATTTTATCATTTCGGAAGACGTCCATACGATCTCCATAGCCTAGCTGTCGGATGATGTACACCAGGTTGTAAGTAAAGGAGTCGTAATTATCAAGTACCAGTATTTTCATGGTTTAATAGGTTCAAATAGTTTCAGCAGCACGAAGGGCCACTCTTAGTGCTTCCAGTTTATTGGCTACTTCCTGCAGCTCGGAGGGGATGGAAGATTTAGCCACCACACCAGCACCCGCTTGGAATCGCAATTGGTTATTTTCGGACACAAAAGACCGGATCAAAATAGCATGATTAAAATCCCCATTGAAACCCAAGTACCCAATGGCCCCACCATAAAACTGTCGGCTGATATTTTCTAATTCATCGATGAGTTCCATCGCTCGATACTTGGGCGCGCCGGAGAGCGTTCCTGCCGGAAAAGTATCCGCTACCAGCTGAAGAGGATTGGTGCCTTCAGGCAATTCACCCGTCACTTTTGAAACCAAATGAATGACATGAGAATAATATTGGATTTCTTTAAATACATCCACATTTACTAAGTCCGAGGATCGGGAAAGATCATTTCGGGCCAAATCCACTAGCATCACATGCTCTGAATTTTCCTTGGGATCATCGAAGAGCTTTTTGGCTAATTCTGCATCGTCAACGTCATTTCCTGTTCGTCGGAAAGTCCCCGCAATGGGAAAAATTGTCGCTTTTCGGTTTTTGACCACAATCTGTGCCTCGGGAGAACTCCCAAAAACCTTGAACGAACCATAATCAAAATAGAACAAATAGGGAGAGGGATTAACGGAACGCAAGGCGCGGTAGACGTTGAATTCGTCCCCTTTGAATTCGGTGGTAAATCGTCTGGAGAGTACAATCTGAAATACATCCCCTCGGAAACAATGTTCCCGACCTTGATTGAGTATTTTCAGAAATTCTTCGTCCGTATAGTTCGAAACCTCCTCTCCTACTTTTTTGAAGGAATAGGCAGGTATATTTTTATTGTTGAGCAATTGCTCGATTTCGGGCATGTATTCTGGGTTTTCAGCCCCTGCCACCCGATGCTCAAATAGGTGCAATTCATTCTTATAATGATCCACCACGATGATGTTTTGATACATGGAGTAGTGCATCATCGGGATGTCATTGGCTTGAGTCTTACTTAGCTTGATGTCTTCAAACCAGCCCACCGTATCGTATTGAATGTAGCCAAAAAGTCCATTGGTACTAAACTTAAATTTGTCTGGAGTAGGATCAAATTTATTTCCAAAAGCTCTTAAATGATCCATCAGAGACTTTTCGGCAGTCACCTCATAATTCAACTCTTCACCATTGGGCAACTTTTCCGAGACCTTTCCTTCATTGAAAGAAAAGGTCGCAAGCGGATTAAAGCAGATATAGGAATAGCTGTTTTCCTGCCCGTGGTAATCGGAGCTTTCCAGTAGGATGGGATTGGCAAATCGATCCCTGATTTGAAGGTAAATACTCACAGGAGTGATCGTATCAGCTAATCGCTTCTTGTAGGTGGTTAGAATCGGAAATTTGACGTGGTTCATGGGTGGTTAATTTTTGACATAAAAAAAGGCTTACCGGGGGAAACCAGTAAGCCGTTTATATAGTTCTTGCATTCAAATTTAGGCAAGGGCTTTCTGTGCTTTCCCAGGGAAAGTTGAAGGATGCCACCACCAATATTTGTTTGTAGTTGTTTTCATAAGACTTTGGCAAATTTAGGAAGGGAACCGAAAAGAAAAAGTAAATTCAATATATTTTGATCATTTTTTTTCAATCCACATTCATGGATTGGAAATCCTCATTTCGGTACTGAAAACTTACTTATCTGCTCCTGCGTAAAAACTTTGAATTCAAACTCTTTAACTATGAAATCCAAAACCATCCTATCGACGGCTATCCTCCTCTTTTCTTTTTATTCGGTAAAAGCACAAAGTTCCTCTCCTTGGGAAATCCCAATGATTGAAGTTAATTATCAAGGTCCTAATGGTGACCAGGCTATTTTAAAAGTTGATCAGGGATTTCGCTATGCCGAATTGGAGTCAGAAGAAAGGAATTATCGTCTTTTCTTTCATCGAAATAGACCCTTCATAAAAGATATCCGCATGGTGGATCAAGATTCAGATTTGCAAATCGCAAGAGGACGAGGCAGTTTTTTCTTTGGAAATGCCCGAATTGAATTTGTAGACGGTTCCGAGATCAGATTGAAGCGAACAAAATCAGCTAATGGGTATGAAATAACAGGAACTTACGGACCGGTTTTCTTGGTCAAAAACCATGCTTTTACTCCTACAAAAACTTATGAGGAAAGTGATTTTTTGGCTCAGGCTATGTTTTTATTTCGAAGAATCCAAGAAACCCAAAAGCCCCCTACAGAAATCATTTATCAAAATAATGCGATCACATCCAACCGCTAAATTGTAGTTTTACAAGAAAATCATGGCAAAAACAATTTCACAGTATTTCAAACGAATTTTTGACGATTATCAGGTTTTGGTGATGGTAAACCCGGAGGATTTTTCCGGAACCGAACTCATAGTCCATCCGGATGGGAAGATCGAAAAAACTGAAATGGAATTTGATGAAGAGATTTTTGAAGATTTGGCGGAAGATGAATTTCAGCCGTGCAGTCCTTTAGAGTTTCAATTGCTCTTGGCGAAAAGTTGATTGGATGGATTGAATTTTAAATTAGATAAATAACTTAATTTCTTGCCTGATTTTGTTAAATTAAGCTTATCAAAAGGAAAAAGCCTAACCTACAAACTAATACGATGAAGTTATTATTAGAAATCGAAGACGAAAAAGCGGATTTCATTTTGGAACTTTTAAAAAATTTCAAATTTGTAAAAGCCAAAACCCTAAGCCCCTATAAGGCGGATATTTTCAGCAACCTGAAGCAATCTATTGAAGAATACAATCAAGTTAAGGAAGGTAAAACAAAATTAATTTCAGTCAAAGAACTATTGGATGAATTATGAAATAGTTGCTATTCCGAATTTTAGGAAGGAGTTAAAAAAGCTTTCAAAAAAATATGCTTCCTTAAAGGAAGATTTTTCAGATCTAATCCATAGTCTTCAAGAGACTCCAATCCAAGGGATTTCTCTAGGTAAAAATTGTTTTAAAATCCGAATGTCAATCAAATCCAAGGGGAAGGGAAAATCAGGTGGCGCTAGGGTTATTTCATTAGTAAAAATTAATAAAAATACCGTTTTCTTACTTTCAGTTTACGACAAAGCCGAGAAAGAAAATATTTCAAACACAGAGTTAAAAGCACTTATAGAGCTGATCGAAGGAGAGGAGCAAGAATAAAATACAAGGAATTAGGGTGACGCTTTTCTCAAAGCAAGCTCTTAATTCCTTTCCCAATCACTTCTTCATATACCCATCTCTAACTGCCTTAAACTCAGAACTAGCCTTCCAGTTAGGCCAATTGCTACTATTAGAAAGGTTTTGACCGATATTGAAGAGTAGCTGCACATCATCCACTGCACCGTCGAGATTCCATCGTCCCGCATCGTACTCATCGGAAGGCTTATGATAATATTCGGCAGTATAATTTGCCTGTAAATTTTTCCCATACTCTTTTCCTTTTTCCACATGATCGATGCCCGTATGGAAGTAAAGCGCAGGAACACCTACTTTTGCAAAGTTGAAATGGTCTGAGCGGAAATAGTAGCCTGCCACAGGATTAGGTTCAGGAGCCGAATATCTTCCCAGTTTTTCCAGTTCCACATCCAATAAATCTTCCATCTCAGACTGCCCCACACCGATAACCGATACATCCTTCATTTTTCCATAAGGATTAATCCCGTCCATATTGATGTTGGTGATGGTCTTTTCCAGTGGATAGATGGGATTTTGAGCATAATGAGCAGAACCCAAAAGCCCCTGTTCCTCTGCGGTAACTGCCAGAAAAACCACCGAACGTTTGGGTTGCGTACTTTTTTGGAAGGCTTTCGCGATAGCAAGAAGAGCAGCCGTTCCAGATGCATTATCCAGCGCACCATTGTAAATACTATCCCCTTTCTCATCAGGCTTTCCAATCCCCAAGTGATCCCAATGGGCGGTGTAGATGACATACTCATCCGGCTTCTCCGAACCTGTGATTTTGGCAACTACATTCTGAGAAGTATTGTAATTCGCCTGCACTTCCATCCTTGTACTCGCTTTCAAATTCATTGGGATCGCTTCAAAATCTACTTTTCTAGCTTTGGCCAAAAGCTCCCGCTCATTTAACCCAGCCACTTCAAATAGTTGATTCGCAACAGGCAAAGTCAACCATCCCTCAAAAGCCAATTTATAATCCGCCTTTCCCCGATCATCTAAATACAGCTTGGACGAATTCCAGGAATTCTGCACCACATTGAATCCATAACCTGCCGGAATGGTATTGTGTACAATCAGGCAGCCCAGAGCTCCCTGACGGATGGCCTCTTCATATTTATAGGTCCATCGACCATAGTAAGTCATTGTATTTCCTTTGAAAAAATCAACATCCTCTGTTCCAAAACCGGGATCATTGACCAAAACCACCACGATTTTATCTGTCACATCAATATTCTTATAATCATCCCATCCGTACTCAGGCGCCACGATACCAAAGCCAGCAAAGATCAATTCGGCCTCATCCACAACTATTTCCGAATCGGTCCGCTGTGTCCACAGCACATAGTCTTTAAGCCCTTCCAAGGTGATGGCTTCCCGCTCAGAACGGATCTCCATCGTAGTCGCAGCTTGGGTTGTAATAGACACCAAAGGCACCTCTTGGATAAAAGAATCTCCATTTCCGGGCTCAACTCCTATTTTTTGAAATTCCTGAAGAAGGTAATCTACCGTCTTTTGCTCTCCCGCCGAGAATGGCATCCGTCCTTCGAAATAATCAGAAGCCAGGGTATCAATATGAGGTTCCAAATCGGAGACTTGAAACTGATAAGTTTTTTCTGGGCTACAGGACCAAGTGAAAATTGCGACAGCGAGTAGGGTAAAGAAAAGGTTTTTCATGCGTCTATAATTGTATTTTAAAGGTCACCCCGAATAGTCGGGGCAGGCTATGGAATCTCGCATGGTTGATAGTCATACCAGTGTGTGACGGCTACGTCATGCTCGATTTCATAAGAACAAAAAGGGATGATTTTTCTCAGGAAAGCTACACAAAATTTGATAATGAAAATAAATTTCCAAACTTAGGTATGCGTTTATTTCTCTTTTTATCAATGAAAACGGCCTTACTTCTATTCGTGTGCCTCCACGGACTTATCCATTTGATGGGATTTGTAAAGGCATTTAAACTCGCAGAAATCACTGCGCTCTCCCAACCTATTTCCACTTCTTCAGGCTTGCTTTGGTTACTGAGTGCCTTGCTGTTTTTGGGTTTTGCTGTTGGGGCATTTTTTGAAAAACCCTATGCCAGCTACCTTGGAATTTCGGCAGTGCTACTTTCCCAAATTCTCATTTTCACAGTCTGGCAAGATGCCAAATTCGGAAGTATCGCTAATCTAATTCTCCTACTAGCAGCGATTCAAATGATTTTTCTTGCCAATTGGGAAAAGAAAGTGAGCGCAGAAAAGCTCATGTTTCAAAATTCAAGGGAAATTCCAGAATTAAAGAAATTAGAAGAACTACCCTCTGTCATTCAAAATTGGCTCAAAAACTCAGGGTTTGAAGAGAGTCGGCCTCCGGTTTCTGCTCAAATCCACCAAACCGCTCAGATAAAAATGAAGCCTGATCAAGCTGAATGGAAAGAAGCCAAAGCATTTCAAATCAGCAGCTTGAATCCTCCGGGATTTCACTGGCAAGTAGAGATGACTATGGCTCCAGGGATAAAAATTTATGGCCGAGATCAATTTATGAGCGGGAATGGAGAAATGCTCATTCGTCTCGCTGGCATTTTTCCAATTGTCAATGAAATTGGTGAAAAAATAGATGAGGGAAGCCTACAGCGATTTTTAGGAGAACTTGTATGGATGCCTAGCTTGGCGCTTCATCCAGAAATCAGCTGGAAGGAATTAGGTGAAAACGCGGCTGAAGCCACGCTGAAGATAAATCAAATTACAGGCAAAGGAAGCTTTTACTTCGATGATTCAGGAAACTTTGTTCGGTTTGAAGCCTTGCGATTTTATGAAAATAAACCTGATTCGAAGCGCTTTCCATGGATTCTAACTGTGGAAGCATACCAAGAATTTGAAGGTGTTAGGATTCCCAGTAAAATGAAGGCAACCTGGAGACTTCCTGAAGGAGACTGGACTTGGCTTCAACTTCAGATTGATTCCTTATCTTACCAGTACAATTAGCCTCTTATGCTACGATTTATTTGTTTTCTATTGCTTCTTTTTGGATCAATCATGACCGCATCAGCCCAAGCAAAAAAACTCAAGCTAGCAGTGGCAGGTCTGACACACGGCCATGTAGGCTGGGTCCTTTCTGCTATTGATCGGGGCGATTTTGAGTTGGTGGGAATTGCTGAGCCGGATCGAGACCTGGCAAGTAAGTATGCCATCCAATACGGGTTTTCAATGGATTTGATCTTTGCGGATTTGGACAACATGCTGGAGGAAACAGAGCCTGAGGCTGTGGCTGCTTTTGGAAACACCTTTGATCATTTAAGGATCGTCCAAGCCGCTGCTCCAAGAGGAATTCACGTAATGGTCGAAAAGCCACTTGCTGTAAGCCTCAAACATGCCCAAGAAATGGCAAATTTGGCCCAAAAACATCAGATTCACCTTTTGACCAACTACGAAACAAGCTGGTACCCCACCAATCACAAGGCCAAAGAGATCTTGATGTCGGGCGAATATGGTAATGCAATAAAAGTAATCGTCAGAGACGGTCATCGAGGTCCAAAGAAAATCGGGGTCGGCCCGGAGTTTTTGGAATGGCTGACCGATCCCCAACTCAACGGTGGTGGGGCTTTGATGGATTTTGGCTGCTATGGAGCAAACCTCATGACCTGGCTTGCCAATGGGGAGCGCCCCCTTTCTGTTACCGCCATCACTCAGCAGCTTCAACCTGAAAATAATCCCAAGGTAGAGGATGATGCTACCATCATCGTCAATTACCCAGATAAGCAATTGATCATCCAAGCTTCATGGAACTGGCCCATTGGCAGAAAAGACATGGAAATCTATGCTGAAAAAGGAGCCATCTATGCCGATAACCGCAACCAACTCCGAACTCGATGGGCGGAGGGATATGATGGGTTTCAGGAAAAAATCTATGAGCTTCCCGAGCTTGATCTGCCTTATCCCGATCCCTTTCTATTACTGAAAGCCGTTATCCAAAATGAAATTCAACTCCCACCGTTTGATCTCTATTCATTGGAAAACAACTTGATTGTGATGGAAATATTGGAAGCTGCCAAGAAAAGTGCTGAGCAGGGGAAAACGATTTATTTTAATTGAATAAGCTTAAATTCAGAACCCAAACTCCCAACAAATATGAAACTCGGTGCCTTTTCCATTAGCCTATCTGTCAAAAACCTCCAAGCCTCCAAGGAATTTTATGAACATCTTGGATTTAGTGTTTTTGCTGGCAGCGAAAAACAAAACTACCTAATCATGAAAAATGAGCAGACTTTGATCGGCCTTTTTCATGAAATGTTCGAAAAAAACATCCTCACTTTCAACCCCGGCTGGGATCAAGAGGCCGGACTAGTCGAAGACTTCGAGGATGTCAGAAATATCCAAAAAGAACTCCTATCCAAAGGAATCAAACTCGCCCAAGAAACAGACCCCTCTGCCAGTGGACCCGGCAGTATTTTATTCTTTGATCCAGATGGAAATGCCATATTGATCGATCAGCACGTTTAAACCCACTCTTTTTTCACATGAAAGCTGTCTATCGCACCACTTACACCGATTCCTCAAGAATCGAGCTGAAAGAACTCCCAATACCGGAGCCTCAAACCGATGAGATTCAAATCAAAGTCAGCACCACTTCTGTCAACCGAACAGACTTGGCGGTTTTGACAGGATGGCCATGGATCATGAGGCTTTTTGTAGGCTGGCCAAAACCGAGGAATCCCATCCCTGGCGTAGATTTCGTTGGCAAAGTCACTAAGGTTGGAGACAAAATTCGGGATTTTTCGGTTGGAGATTTGGTCTGGGGGATGAAAGACAATGGGTTCGGAAGCCATGCAGAGTATTTTTGTACCCATGCGTTCAAACTAATCCAAAAACTGCCGCAAGGCATCGATCCCATTATTGCCGCCGCAAGTATAGAGGGTGCGCATTACGCTCTTAATTTTTTGAATAAACTTAAGCTAAACCCCAAAGACAGGGTTTTGGTCATCGGAGGGACTGGGGCCATTGGATCTGCAGCGATTCAATTGCTCAAAAATCAAAAAATAGAAGTTACTGCTGTCACTTTAGGAAATGTCGATCGCGTCAAGGACTTAGGTGCCGATAAGGTAATAGATGGATTGGAGGAAAACTTTTTAGACTGTGGGGAGCGGTTTCATGCTATTTTAGATGCTGTGGGAAAAAGTAGATTTTCCATTTGTAAGCCTCTACTACTTCCCAAAGGATCCTATCTTTCTTCAGAATTGGGACCCAAATGGGAAAATATTTTCCTCGCTTTGACTACTCCGATTTGGAGCAATAAAAAAGTGATTTTCCCTTTACCACAAGATATTCAAGGTTCACTTTCACAAATGAGTGAATTGCTCCTGAAAAAACAATTTAATCCCCTGATTGATCGGGTGATTAGGTTAGCTGAAATCAAAGAAGCTTATTCCTATGTTTCTCAGGGAAAGAAAATCGGAAATGTAATCGTAAAAATGGACATTGAATCCTGATCCTAGATCACAACCCGTTTTCCTGTCTCCGCTGATTCCAGAATCGCCTCCACTATTCGAATATCCCGTTTCCCTTCTTCTCCAGGCACCTTCATGCGTTGATTATTCATGATGGCCAACGCATCCTGATCCATCTGATTGGCTTGCTGCCAAGGTACCTCATAGGGGAAATTGATTTCTCCGAGCGGACTTTTCCCTTTGATTCCGGCATAAGCTTGAAAAGGAGCTATTTCTACAGTTCCTTTTTCACAGTGGATATTCAAAAAGTTGATGTTTTCTGCAAAGCTTGTTTTGATCCAGGCGCTCACTCCATCCGGAAATTCCAATTCGGCCTCCACAATTTCACCTAAGCCATTTTGGTAAATTTCAGGCCGCTCCGTCCAAATTTTAGCAGATTTGACCGCAATGGGCTCCATATTACTGCCCAGACGAGCTCCTTGAATGGAATATACCCCCATGTCATAAATGACACCTCCTCCCATTTCACGTTTTTGTTTCCAGTGATTGGTGCGGTTCTCCCGATAGCCCGCGGCACATTCTACACGCTCTACCGAGCCAAGTAACCCTTCCTTGATAATTCGCTGAAATTCCAATGTATTCGGTTCATGCTGACATCGATACCCTATGGATAAACTCACTCCATTCGCTTTACAAGCATCGATCATAGATTGGCATTCCTTGGCCGTAACCGCCATGGGTTTTTCGCACCATACCTGCTTTTTGGCAGCAGCGGCCCGCTCCACATACTCTCGGTGCATAGAAGGTGGCAAAACAATATAGATGACATCGATGTCAGGATTATCCTTGATGGAGTCAAAATTTTCATAGTTGTAAACATTCTTGTCCGGAATGTCATATTTATCCATCCAGATTTTTTCCTTTTCCGGAGTACCTGTCACTATTCCCGCGAGATAGCAATGCTTTGTGATTTGTAAAGCAGGAGCTAAAAGGTCCGTACTGTAATACCCTAAACCAACCAAGGCTACTCCTAACCTATCTTTTTTTGTCCCCGATTGACTACAAGCCATCAAATTCAATGGAGCCAAATATGAAAGCCCGGAAAGTAGACCCAAGCGCTTGATCGATTCTCTTCTTGAAAAATTATCCATAGGTATATATCCTCTTTGTTTTCAATTCAAAATACAGCCTTTTTATCGCGAGTCAAAATTTACCGTCTCAAGTAGAAGTCTGACTTTTTAGTCAGTATCTGTCTTATTCCCATTAAAAGAAAAAGAAACCGTAAATCAAGACGGTGAAAAATGCTAAAATTGGCCCTACCACCATCATTATCAATCCTCCGGGTCTAAAACTCTTTTGTTCGACCATTCCTGTCGAAAAAGCAATGGCATTGGAAGGAGTAGAGACAGGAAGTAGCAGTGCACAGGAGCAACTCAAAGCGACAATTAAAGGGACTGAAAAACCCCAGATTCCTGGAAGAGAAAGCGCCAAAGGCACGAGAATGGATGAGGCAGCCGTATTGCTCATAATATTGGAAATCAAGACACCGATGATGGCAAAAATAATCGCAAGACCAATAGTAGGGATGGACAAGGAATAAATCCCTTCCATCACAATATCAGTCAAGCCTACCTCCACCATGGCTATTCCCAGTGCCAATCCTCCTGCTACCAGCATCAAGGTATCCCAAGGAAGCCTTCGTACATCTTCGGCTTTGATCACCTGAAAAATGGTCAGCAGCACAATAGGAATCGCCGATGTCGCTGCGATTGGAATACCATGTAGCGGTTCTGTCAACCACGTGCCGACCGTCAGAACCAAGGTAAAAATTACAGCGCCCCGCTCAAATCTTCCCTTGGAACTAGAGTTGGAGCCCAAAAACTCATTCAAATCTACACCTAGTGCCTCCAGCTGAAGATTGCGCTTCAGAAAATACCAAAAGAAATAAATCGAAATAATAGCTGCAGGAATTCCAAATATCATCCACTCCACAAAGGTGATATTTACTCCTTTTTCCTGAAGCGCTCCCACCGCTATCGCATTGGGTGTACTACCAATAATCGTCCCCATACCACCCAAAGTAGCCGCTGCCGGAATTCCAACTAGTAAAGCCTTAGTAAAAGGAGAATCCTTGCCCATGAGTCTAGCCAAGGGCAGAACCGAGGAAACCATCATCGCGGTGGTGGCAGTATTAGACATGACCATACTTCCCAAAGCAGTGGTCAGCATAAGACCCAGAAGCAAGCGATCCGGTTTTGAGCCAAATCGCTGTAAAGTGAATCGAAACAAAGCCTTATCCAAAGCAACCATACTCATGCCTTCTGCGAGAAAAAAACCACCCAAAAGCAACCAAATGACATTACTGGTCCATGTTCCCAAGTACATTTCGACAGGGGTTTCGATCTCGGTTTTAATAAAATCCGTACCAAAGCCCAGTAAAAGCCCAGCAATAGTAAATATGGCTACCGCAAATGGAGGAATGGCCTCTGTAACCCATAAACCAATAGCCAGTATAGTCAGAAAAAAAACATAATTGACATCCACTCCATAGCCCAGTGGTCTGAATAAGGAGGTCATAAATAGAGCCATTCCAAAATTCCCGATAAAAGTTGAAGAAGCATAAACCCAACCAGTTTTAATCTTCCGGTAAAGTCTCACTGCTGCGAGTCGAGAATCACTGTATGCCATGTTTTAAGAAAAAATTTTTGTGATAAAGATTTTTAAATCGTGGAAGTCAAAGATACCTTCCTATTTTAAATTGTCCAGATTTTTGACCTCAATCAGTTCTAAATGTGACTTTTATCATAGCTCATCCAGCATAAATAACTGAAATTAGATTAACGAAAAAAAGAAAAGCTATGGGCACTTTAGCAAAAAGAAACGGAGGTTTCTGGCCCAAGATGGTTCAGGACTTCTTTGGAGCAGAAAATCCCTTCGATTGGGAGGAGAAGTTTTGGTTCCCGGATAAAACCGTGGAGGTTCCCTCTGCCAATGTGATCGAGAATGAAAAAGAATTCAAACTCGAACTATCGGCACCGGGATTTGACAAGAAGGACTTTAAAGTAGAAGTCAACGAGGGTGTACTGAGTATTTCAGCCGAAAAGGAGCACAAAAAAGAAGAGGAAAAGGAAAACTATCGAAAGAAAGAATTCTCCTACTCCAGCATCCGACGTGCATTTGCGCTACCTGAAAATATCCGGCAAGAAGCTATCGACGCCAAGTATGAAAACGGACTCTTAAAAATCGTCCTTCCAAAAAATGCACTGAAAGCCAGTGACAACAAAAAAGCAATAGAGGTCGGCTGAAAGGATCTCAGAATTTCTCATACATAGCTATTTTTTATGGTTTGATTAAGCCCCGGTTGGATAGCCGGGGTTTTTTCTTTTTTTCCAGAATGAATCCCATCCATCACATTTTCATTGGAAAGCATCTTGATAAATCAAATATTCCTTGACAAATTGATCTCCCATGAACACAAAAACGCTGCTATCCACTCCTTTTCTAATGCTTTCAATTCTGCTTTTTTCCTGTCAGGAACAAGGAAATAAAAACAGCATCCAAGGACTAAAAGAAGAAGTCGAGGTCATCAGAGACGTGAATGGAATCAATCATATTTTTGCCCAAAACGAGGAAGACCTCTTCTTTGCCCAAGGGTACTTGGCCGCTAAGGACCGCCTATTTCAATTTGAACTTTGGCGAAGGCAAGCTACTGGAACGCTGGCTGAGATTCTCGGCGAGCGGGAACTGGAACGAGATCGTGGAGTGAGACTTTTTAAATTTCGAGGGGATAAAGAAACCGAACTCAGACATTATCATCCCCGTGGTGTAGAAATCGTAGATTCCTTCGTCGCTGGAATCAATACCTACATCGAGGAAGCGCGACAAAATCCAGAAAGTCTTCCGATCGAGTTTCAAATGCTGGGAATCCAACCCGAACCTTGGACTTGGGAAGTGGTGATTTCCCGTCATCAAGGCTTGCTCGAAAATGTCAGCGACGAACTCAACATCAGCCGCGTAGTCAGTCAAATTGGTACCGAAAAAGCCAAACAACTTTACTATTTCCACCCCAATGAACCCGTCTTAGAATTGGATCCGGGAATCCCAGAGGAATTGCTGATGAAGGATATTTTGGCACCTTATCGGGCTTTTAGACGGGGAGTTCGTTTCCAGCCTGAAGATATTCGGGAAGAATTCCGAAGAGAAGCCGAAGAATTTGAAGAAGCCACAGCTATTTTAGAAGAGGAATTAAACTTCACTTTGGAATCAGATGCTTTCGCTCAGGGCAGTAATAATTTCGTGGTTGCCGGGGAAAAGTCTGCAAGCGGATTTCCCATGATGGCCAATGATCCGCATCGCCTGCAAGCCATTCCTTCCTTGCGCTATTGGGTGCATCTGAATGCTCCGGGCTGGAATGTCATCGGTGCTGGTGAACCCGTTATCCCAGGAGTTTCCATCGGCCACAATGAGCATGGAGCTTGGGGACTGACCATTTTTTCTACTGACAATGAAGATTTGCGGGTCTATGATCTAAATCCCGACAACCCATCCCAGTACCGATACAGGGATGAATGGCTGGAAATGGAAAGCATCCAAGATACGATCCGGGTAAAAGGTCGGGAAGACGAGGTAGTTACACATCACTATACCATCCATGGTCCGGTGACCTTTATCGATGAAGAGCTGGATAAAGCCGTTGCCGTGGAATGCGCTTGGTTGGAAACGGGTTCAGCGCCTTATCTGGCAAGTCTGCGAATGGATCAGTCCACGACTTGGGAGGATTTCAGAGATGCCTGTACCTACAATAATATTCCAGCCGAAAATATGGTTTGGGCAGATAAAAACGGAACGATCGGCTGGCAGGCAACAGGAATCGCACCGATCCGAAAAGGCTTTTCCGGATTGGTCGCTACTATGGGCGATGGTCGATTCGAATGGGAGGATTATTTGCCCATCGCCGACCGACCACATGCTGTCAATCCCGAATCCGGCTTCATCGCTACAGCCAATCAAAATGTAGCACCGGATGATTATGCTTACCCTGAAGCTTTAGGCTTTGAATGGGCAGATGATTTCCGGGGAGAGCGGATCAAAGAGGTATTGGGTCAGGATAAGAAATTCACGGTCGAGGAATTGGGAGCTCTGCAAAACGATTACTTGGCTTTGCCCGCAAGAAAATTGGTACCCTTTCTTAAGAATGTATCCTTGGAAACTGAACGAGCAGATTCCTTAAATCAAGTGCTGCAGTCTTGGGATTTTGTGTTGGACAAAAACTCAGTAGCAGCTGGAGTTTATGTGATGTGGGAGCGAATATTGCGAAGAACCATTTCCGAATTGATGATTCCTGATGAAGCCAAACCCTGGTTGGGAAGTATTCAATTGACTCGGGTTTTGGAATGGATGGACAAACCCGAAATGCTGTATGACCGCAACCCTGTCGAAAACCGGGATCAGCTCCTGGCAGAAAGCTTTGAACAAGCCATCGAAGCCTTGGAAGAAAAGCTGGGCGAAAACCCATCTGATTGGCAATACGGACAAGCGGATTACAAACATGCCAAAATCCGTCATCCTCTGGGCGAAGTGGTCAATGGCGAATGGCAAACCAAACTCAATACCGAAACCTTACCACGAGGAGGATACAGTTTCACTCCAGGAGCCAATGCCTACGGAGACAATAACACTTCGGGGGCTTCTTTCCGCATCGTTGTGGATACCCAAGACTGGGAAAAAACCATTGGCATCAACAACCCTGGTCAGTCCGGAAATCCGGAAAGTCCGTTCTACAAAAATCTCTTCCCTAAATGGGCCAATGATGAATTTGTGGGTATTCCCTTTGCTAAAGATCATATTTTGAAGCAACAGGTGGAGCGGAGGATATTGAAGACTGATAAGTAAAAAAAGCACCGAGCCGAAACTCGATGCTGTTTAAATTTATCCTTAAAAACTGTAACGCATATTCAGGACTAGTCAGTATTATTCCTTTTCCTTCCTAAATTCAAATCTATAATACAAACCCAATCTTGTTGACTGGGTCCTTCGCTGATATGTATAGTCTTGCCCATAAAGATTGTATCCATTGCTAATTGACCGATTGATATTATTCGTTCGGAAAAGAGTCAGCCCAAAGCGCTTGTATTCCAGAGAAAGTCCATATTGAAAATTCATATAGAAGGATTTCGGGATAGTCTCCGAGGCATTCAGTACGTCGATCACCTCCTGAGTCCAATCAATTCCTTGAGGCTCTATCTTCAATTTTTCAAAATCTTGAATTGCAAAAACAGGAACAGCGGAAAGGTTAAGTAATAATTTCACCTTCTCTGAACCAATGAGCTGATAACTTCCACCTAAGGGAATCTCAATATTTCGAGTGGCAGTACCCCAGCCTTTACCTATTGAAGGGATATGATCCGGCCAAGAATCTGATGTATATTCTACTGCAAAGGCAATTCTGGATACATGGTATTGGATACCAATGTTAAGTTGAATCTTTTCAGAAACCGGGTATTGGTAACTTATAAAAGGCATGGGATAATCTGTAGATCCGTTTGTTTGTTCATATCCAATTAAAGTATCCAAAGAGATTTGGGAAGCGAACCTCCTTTGCTCATCAATTAACCCAAAACCCACTTTTAAACTCTGGGAAAAAACGGCCTGCCCCACTATCAGAAATAGGCAGGCAGTCAATATGACTTTGATTTTATTCATTTATTCCCTGTCTTTCTTTTTCAGACCAAAAGAATAGTATAATCCTATTCTTGTCGAACGGATTCTTCTTTGGAAATTATAACTCTGACCATATAGCTCATAATCCGTACTGATGGATCGACTCATATTTGCCGCACGGAAGAATGTCAATCCAAAGCGTTTATATTCCACCGATATTCCATACTGATAGTTCATATAGAAAGGGTCTGGAATTGTTTCAACCGCATTAATTACATCCAGTATTTCCTGTGTCCAGTCTATTCCCTGTGGTACTTCGAGATCGAAGGGCTCAAAATCCTGAATAGACCAGACCGGAACTGCAGATAACTCTAAGAATAATTTGAATTTTTTCTTCTTAATAAGTAAATAGCTTACTCCAACAGGAAATTCGAAATTGTTTGTGGTTGTAAGCCCACCTTTTGAAATAAAGGGGGAGTGTTCTGGAAATAATTCCGAGGTATAGCTCGCAGTCAAGGTAACGAAAGACCTATAAAATTGAATCCCGAAGCTCGAATAAAATCGCTCTGAAAGCGTCCAATCTACTTTGACAAAAGGCATTAAATAGGAAGCTCCATTTTGAGTCTGTTCAAAAACATTGACAGAATCTAACCGAACTAAGGAATTGCTAAATGAGCGTTCTTCCACTGTGGTAAGCCCTATCCTCAGGTCTTGTCCAATGGACTTTATGCTTAGACACAGTAAGACAGCTATTAATAATGAAATTCTCATATGATTAATCTACTCGAAGAACAAAGTCTATTTGACCTGTTGTGAACATTTTAGCATCTGTACCTGTAGCATCATTACAATATTCTACAGGAGTCTTTCCTAAATAGTCATCATTGTTTGAGATAGTTACTGTTTGCTTCTCTGTAAAGGTGATCCCCGTTATTGGATCTTTAAAGGACAGTTCTGTTTCTGTAGTTTTGGTACCACCACCATCGTACTCATACCAATAATAGGCGATAGTCTGCGAATAAGCCATTTTTTCCCAATTAAAAACTTCTAAATTATTTGGAAAAACCCATTCAGTTTTACATTCACTAAAAAGACCACAATCTTTCCACTTACTTCTATCTAATAAAGGCATAGATTTTTGTATTTGAGCCAAATGTGGTTCTTTTGATCCAGTAAAGGCGATAAAATAAACTTCCGGCGCACCATCCCGCCAACCTGTAGCTTCGCTCAACCATCCCATATCAGTAAACCTCACCCGATCTATTCTATCCCAATTGGAATTCATATCTCGGTCACATCCCGTACTACCCCCAGTTCCGCTTCCTCCTGAACCTCCTGTTCCGCTTCCACCTCCGGAAGTCCCTCCACACATGTAATCATCGATAAAATAATAATCATTCATCCCATCACTAAAATAGGGATCAGAAGCATCCAAACAGGTAGAAAGAGCAATTCGCCGATTAGCTCCTCGCTCTACTTTGATCAGGCGTTCGTTAAGTCCTATAACCAATACAGGCTCATCCGGCACTTGATTGATATCCCATTCACCTACTTCTCCATCTGAATAGAAGACCGGTACGATACGGTTCTGATCCAAATCCTGATCAGGTGAAATATAAAACACAGGCACATCATCACTCAAAGACTGTATGGAATACAGATCCTCCTCCTCGCCCCGCAAGGCCACCTGCATCAACGGATCAAAATCCAAATCTGAATTATTGACTTTAACCATCTAGTTCTTTTCTTTCTTTTGCATTCCAAAAGAATAATATAAGCCGATTCTCGTCGATCGGATTCTTCTTTGGAAATTATAACTCTGACCATAAAGCTCATAATCCGTACTGATCGATCGACTCATATTTGCCGTACGGAAGAGTGTCAATCCAAAGCGTTTATATTCCACCGATATTCCATACTGATAGTTCATATAGAAAGGGTCTGGAATTGTTTCAACCGCATTAATTACATCCAGTATTTCCTGTGTCCAGTCTATTCCCTGTGGTACTTCGAGATCGAAGGGCTCAAAATCCTGAATCGACCAGACCGGAACTGCAGATAACTCTAAGAATAATTTGAATTGATTCTTCTGTACAAGTAAATAACTTATTCCAACAGGAAATTCGAAATTATTGACTGGACCAAGCCAACCTTTTGAACTATATGGGATATGTTCGGGGAATGATTTTGAAGTATATTTTGCCCTAAGGTCAACCCAAGATTGATAAAACTGAACACCAATACTCGAATAAAACCGTTTAGAAAATGGCAATTCTATTTTGATAAAAGGCATCAAATCAGAAGACCCTTGACGAGGATCTTCAAAGACAGTTACAGAATCGATCTGAACGACAGAATTGCTAAACGAAGTTTCATCGACAAGACCAAAGCCTATCCTTAGGTTTTGCCCAAAGGATTCAAAGCTCAAGCCCAGACAGAAAACCATTATCAGTATATGTCTCATGTCATTAATCTACCCGAAGAACAAATTCAATTTTCCCTGTAGTGTGAACCCTTGCGTCAGATCCTGTGGCATCATGACAATATTCCACAAAAGTCATATCTAAATCTTCATCATTGTTAGAGATAGTTACTGTTTCCTTCTCTGTATAGGTTATTCCAGTTATAGGGTCTTTATAAGAAATTTCCGTTTGTCTTGTTTCGGAGTCACCGGGATCACGTTCGTACCATTGAATTGTGATAATCTGTGAATAAGCCATTTTTTCCCAGTTAAAAACTTCCAAATTACTTGGAAAGACCCATTCAGTGTTACAACTAAAGATACCACAATCTTTCCACTTACTTCGATCTACCTCTGGAATAGATTTTCTAATCTGGGCCAGATGTGATTGACTTGATCCAGTAAAGATGATAAAATAAACTTCCGGTGCACCATGAACCCATTCTTCTGCATCTTTCAAGTTCTTCATAGTAATAAACCTTACTCGATCTATTCTATCCCAATTAGAATTCATATCCCGATCGCAGCCAGAATTACCGCCAGTTCCACCTGTATCTCCACTTCCTCCACCTCCAGAAGTACTTCCACAATAATAATCATCATAAAAGTAATAATCATCGGTCTCATCACTGAAGTATGGATCAGACTCACCGATACAATCGTTTAAAGCAATTTTTAAATTTTGTCCTCGACTGACTTTAACAAGTCGCTCATTCAAACTAACAACTAATACCGGATTATCTGGAACATTTTGGATATTCCACTCCCCAATTTCGCCTGAGGCATAAAAAACAGGAACAATTGGATTTTCTTCAAGATCTTGATTTGGAGAGATATAAAAGACAGGAATACCCTCTCCAACTTCATTCATTGCAACAAGATCTTCATCTGCTCCCCGCAAAGCCACCTGCATCAGCGGATCAAAATCCAAATTTGAATTATTGACCTTAAAATTGTTTTGATTTCCAAATAACGCCTCTTCAAAAGTAATGGACTTCGAATTTGGACCTCCGATGGGGCTGGTTTTTTCTGTGTAATACAAAAAATTAAAATCCCCATCGAATTGTTCTTGGATTTTATCATAAACAAAAGTCCTTAGATTTTCACTCTTTAATCCATTCGCCAAAGAAGCCGCAAAATTCAACCCGGGTTCATTAAGATTGATATTGGATTTTTTTGCAATCTTTTCCAATTCTTTTATCTGTTGCGGTGGTTCCTCTAATTCACTACAAGAGAAATAAATTAAGGAAATTGTGATCAACGCTAAAAATCGAAGACCAAAAGAGAACAAGCCCCCATTCCAGAAGCTTTTGGGAAAACTAAGTTTACCCGCTGTGTGTGTGTGTGTGTGTGTGTGTGTAATTGTTCATAAGATTAAAATTTGATTAAATAATGGCAGTAATCTAAGTTTCATAATTTAAACGAACAAGAATTTATTCAAATATTTATAAATCTTTATTAGCTATTCGATGACGATTGAATAGTTTGCTGTAAATAATAATTTAAAATAAAAGTTACTATCATTCAATAGCCTCCTTCCACCAAAAACCCTATTCTTACTTCGTTTTTTAGACTGAGGATGACCTGAACTCATTGATTTTCTCTTTGAATCTTTTTAATATGTAGCAAATTCGCTACTTTTAGCAAATGAAAGTAAAAGACTTGCTCAAATTACTTCATCAAAAAGGTTGGGTCATCAAAGCTCAAAAAGGCAGTCATCTCCAACTTATCCATTCCGAAAAGAAAGGAAAAATAACTGTTCCAGTTCATGGCGGAGATATCCCGATTGGGACATTAAACTCAATTTTGAAGCAAGCAGGACTCAAATAATAAACAGCCAAATCAGAAAGTATAAAAAATGAAAATTGTAAAAATCCCGCTTATTATTGAAAGAGGCAAAGACAAATTACTCTGGGGCCGAGTAGTGTTTGAAGAAAATCTGATTACCGATTTTGGAAGTACCATTTCAGAACTCGAACAAAAAATCAAAAATTTGCTGCTGGAAATTGAAAACTTAAATCCAAATGCCGTCAAATTTGAGCACCATTTTGATATTTCAGCTTTATTTCAACGCTTTAATTTTTTAAAAATTTCTAATGTGGCTCAACAAGCAGGAATGAATCCTGGACTTTTGAGGCAGTATGTATCTGGAATTAAAAATCCTTCACTCGAACAGGCTAAAAAAATCGAACAGACATTGCACAAATTAGCCACTGAACTCAAAGAAGCAAGTATTTTTGTTTAAAGAAATTAGTTGAATCAAACCCACCACCAATCGGTCCCTTCCTTCATCCCGATCAGCATCAGGTATTTCTGGATTTCGATTCGTTCCTTTTCAGGCGGATACACCGCTACCAAAAGCTGAGGATTCTCCAGTTTTTCTATGCTTTCATAGTCTTCCAAATCCTGGATTTCAAATGCTATTCCCTTTCTTTTGAGAAGTTTGGAAATCAACTTGGATTTGGGATTTTTCCCCCAAATAGCCAAAGGCCCTCCACGATAGTCCAGTTTTAAAAAGCATTGATTTTTAGCTCAAAAAAGGCTTTTTGACTATAGGAATTGGAATTCCGAGATATTCGACCTGGATGCTCCCTCCAATAAAGCGTCAAGTCTTGAATGGCCTCAAACTTCACCCCTTTTTCATACCACTTGATCGCCAGATCGTAATCTTCAGGATAACTCAAACTCCCAAAGCCGCCCACCAACTCGATATTCTCCCGATAAGTCAGCCAATTGGGCGAAGCAATCACGCATTCCCGGTAGATATTGGCGTATTGATCCCCGTGCATGTTGATGTCATTGAGCCAACTCTGATAGTCCAGATATCCCGGACTTACTTCATGTTCGGAGAAATAAAGCACCTTCCCAGTGACCACAGTCCGCAAATCACATCGCTTCAAGCGATTGTTCATCAGCTCCAGTCGCCGCTCCGGCATGGTGTCATCCGCATCCATACGAGTGATCATTTTTCCTTTGGAACGAGAAAAAGCAAATTCCAGCGCGGGAATAATTCCATTTCCGGGATTTTGGAAGAGAAAAAAGCGAGCATCCTTTTTTATATAGTGCTCAAAGATTTCCCTACTTTGATCTGTAGAATGATCGTCTATTCCTATGACTTCAAAATCCGCAAAGGTCTGATCCAAAATAGAGTCTAGGCATTCCTCCAGCCAATCTGCAGCATCCTTAAATGGAATCAATACACTGATCTCAGGAAATGAATTGGGGGAATTACTCACTTAAATCCCCTCCTGTTCGATCAAATATACCAATGCAGCCATCGCTGCTGCTCCCAACTCCAATTCCCGCTGATCCACTACCTCAAAAACATCCGCAGGAGTATGATGATAGATAAAATATCGCTGGGAATCCGGATGCAAACCGATCAATATCGGGCCTTGATCCCGAAGTGGTCCAATATCAGCACCACCTCCGGGCACATCCAGTTTCCAAATATTATAGGGCGTAAAATACTCTCGCCATGAGGCCAATTTCCCACGCTGATTTTCCGTACCTGTGGAGGAAAACCCAATAGGTAAAAATCCTCCTGAGTCAGATTCGATGGCTGCAATATGCTTTTCACCTTTTTCTTTGGCTACGCGGGCATACTCTCTTCCTCCCATCAATCCATTCTCCTCATTCATCCACATAACCGCTCGTATTGTCCGCTTCGGTTTCCAAGCCAATTTCTTGTAAATCCTCAATACCTCAATAGCCTGCATACAGCCAGCACCATCATCATGAGCCCCCTCTCCTACGTCCCAAGAGTCTAAGTGGCCACCTACGGCGATAATTTCTTCCGGTTTTTCAGTTCCTCGGATTTCACCAATGACATTGTAAGACAAGACTTCCCCTTTCATCTCTCCTTCAGATTTTAAAAAAACTTTGAGATCGGATTGCTCCTTGAGCAAATCACTTAATAATTCTGCATCGGCAGTACTGATCGCTAAGGCGGGGATCTCAGGATAGTCAGGGTTATAGCGCTGATTACCGGTATGTGGAATATGATCAATTCGATTACTCATGGATCGGACGATAACTCCCTTTGCTCCATATTTAGAGGCTTCAGCTGCCCCCGAACCTCGCTGTCCCACTGCTCCACTGTAGGCTTGAAAGGTATTGACAAGTGATGGATCCATGGGTTGATTAAAAAAGACAATCTTACCACGTACACCTTCGCCTAGAGCATTTAAGCCATCCAGCCCTTTCACTTCCACTACATCTCCTAATAGTCCACTAGGCCCTGTTCCCTGCGTATTTCCAAGAGCCAAAGCGTGTAAATCAAGGGTCCCCAGTTTATTGGAATTAACGATTTTGACCTCGTCTTTGCCACCTCGGACCCAATGCGGGACCATCACGGGCTGTAAATAAACCGTATCAAATCCATAACTTTCCATCAGTTGTCGGGTATATTCTACTGCAGCGGCAGCTTGTGGTGAACCGGAAAGTCTGTGCCCGATATCCTTGCAGAGGTAGCGGAGGTTTTCGTAGGTATGACCTTCTGTGAGTTCAAGATTAAAAATGGTCTTGATATTTTCAGAATGATTCTGGGCAAAAGCCAAGGGTGAAATCAGAAATAATAGGAGAAATAGCTTTTTCATGATTTGGGAATTTTTAGGGAAATGAATAAAATCAAGGGAGATTTCAAACAAGATTATGAAGAAAGGTAATGGGCAAGGCTTAATCCTCCTCATCCTCCACTTTTTGACGCCGAATTTTATTTCGATCAGTTTCTAGGATCCATCCATTTTGAGCGGCATGTTCACTTGCTTCCATCGTGTCTTTGACCAAGATCAATGGTACTCCTATTTTTTGATATTCAACTTGAAGCTGTTTGAGTGCTTTATCCGCGACATTTCGAATATACACGGCAAGAACCCTTCCCGGAAACTCTTCGATGATTTCCTGATAAATCACCGGGTCTTCTTGCCCACTGTCTCCAATTAGAATAAAATCAAGATGATGAAAGACTCCCAAAATATGGCGAATCTGCTTGAGCTTATGATCCCGATGACTTCCCGCGATCAATTGATCCCTAGACAAACCCAAATCCCGCAGCATAAGAGGGCCAGGCGGAATCTGATGAACTTCCATCAGCTCCATTAAAAAGTCGTAGAGATTCCAAGGGCTACTTGACACATAGAATAAGGGGTTACTGTCTACTCCGTCCGAACCCTTGCGAAGAGCGGCATAAAAAGCTGAGACTCCCGGAAAAGGGATTCTGGAATGGGCATTTTTGGCAAAAGTCGTTTTCAGCATATCCCAAAGTCGCATTGCCCCTGTAGGTACAATCGTATCATCAATATCTGAAATAACTCCAAAATCAGCTTTGGAGGAAGGAATAAAAACCATAGCCTCTGCACTCACTTCCTGCTGATGAGTCAAAACTGCACGAGTTAAGGAAAGAGAAATGGACTGCCAGCCTGATTTAGGCGCAGTCTGAGGATGAATCCGAAACTCAAAGTAGCCTTCCTCGTCTGTCTGTGAAAAGAATTGCTTACCCTTCCAATTAGCCTTCACTTCCACGCCGGGAATAATGACGGTCAAAAATCGCTTGCGCATAGTGCGGAAATTTCTCCAGAAAGTATCCTCGGGAGAGGCCGGAATGATCCCCTTATCTTCCAAAACTCTTCCTGCCAAGTAAACCTCCCGCTCGTTGCCAAAACCCAAATAGGGCTGAATCATCACCGACTTGACCAAGCCCAGTCTAATCCAAAGCCAAAGTTTCGCCTGGGAGAATTTCCTTTTGAAAAAGTAAAGTAGAGGAAGTAGGCCGGATAAATTCATCCCTTAAACAGCTAAGAATTTTGGAATTGAGCAAAATAGGAAGAGAAAATAAGTGGGATTTTGAAAGTTATTTTAGAAAAAATTAAATTCGATTTCGTAGAACCCTTTTGAACGCCTTACTAAAACAGCCACATTAACGCTTGAAAAACAGGTTTTTACACCAATAATCCTGTATTCTTACCTCTTATTTATTAAATCAAACCGATAGCTTTTTCCTACGTTTTAAAAGGGATTCTGAATTAAACCTAAAACTCACAAATCAACTCTTACACCTATGAAATTATTAAGCATTTTAGTTATTGCTTTATCTATAGCTTTTACGCAAGAGACGGCCAAAATCCCTGCTACTGTCAATCTCTCCGAAAGCCAAGTTCGCTGGGAAGCCTCCAAAGTTACTGGTACACATTGGGGCTATGTCCCAATCAAAAATGCCGAATTGGACTATTCGGATGGAAAAATCACTGGCGGAGTTTTCGAAATGGATATGGTCAATCTCACAGTAGAAGACCTCACCGATCCCAAGTCCAATGGCAATCTGACCAATCACCTGAAATCAGACGATTTCTTCTCTGTGGAAAAATTCAATACTTCTACTTTTAACATCACCGAAGCAAAAACCAGTAACGGGACGGACTACACCATTTCTGGGACTTTGACGATCAAAGGAATCACTCATCCGGCTTCATTTCCTGCCAAGGTTACGGCAACTACAACTACAATCACTGCTGTAGGAGGGCTAACTTTTGACCGGACAGATTATGACATTAAGTTTCGTTCAGGGAATTTCTTTGAAAACCTAGGAGATCGAATGATCTATGATGAGGTCAAATTAGATGTGAAGTTGGTAGCTACAATTTGAGCAGACATCCGATGCCTGAGTTTTGCTTATGAATTGGATAAGATTAATTCATCTAAAATTTTAGCCAAAACCCAATTCCAGGCGTATAACTTAATGAATTTCTAATTCAGTTTGGTTTATACAATTTGATCCAAGTCAGAGGAAATCGGGGGAATTTCAAGCTTCCCCTGAGCCTCTGCACCAATTTTAAGAGTTCGCTTCTTTTTTTGGAATACTAGATTCTCAGTACCTCAAACTCTTCAGATAAGCAATACTTTTTGGCAGTGCTTCGATTTCATGTTCACTTTCATCTTCAATAAACATGTGCTTAATGCCAATTTTGTTTGCTTCTCTCAGAATAGCAGGAAAATCAAGCTCCCCCTCACCCAAAGGCACATCATTTTCAGGTCCTGTCAATCCAGTCATATCTCTGGGTGCACCCTTTTTGAAGTCTTTCAAATGCAAGGATACCCACCGGTCTCCATATTTTTTCAGCAATCCAGCGGGATCCCCTCCACCGAAATGCGTCCACATTACATCCATTTGGAGGGAAACGTATTCCGGATCAGTATTTTTGACCAAGTAATCAAATAAGGTTCCATCGCCATAAGGCTGGAATTCGTAGCCATGTACATGGTACTTGAAGATGAGACCGTTTTCTTTCAACACTTTTCCTCCTTCATTGAACGCTTTGATAGCGCGGTCCGCATCCTCCTTGGAAAATTGTCCCCGCTGATGAGGAATCCAGGCACACATGACATAGTTGGCTCCAAGTGCCTTTGCACGATCTGCTACTGCCTGCGGATCGGATTCGATCTGCTCAAATCCCGCTCCGGTCGAAGGAATAGAGATCCCTCGATCAGCCAACATTTTTTTAAATACCTCTGGCTCGACACCTTGTGGAGCTCCCCCTTCAAATTCCTTGAATCCCATCTCTTGAATAATATCGAGGGTTTTTTCCACTCCATGTTCCCAATGGTTTCTGAAGGTATAGGAGGCTATACCAAGTGGAGCCTTATATAGGGCTTCGCCCTTTTTCTGAGCCTGTGACTCGCTCGGAAAAATTAGCCAAGCAAAGGCAATTAGAATAATGATTAAATTATTTTTCATAGGTTTTTGGGTTTGATTTCGTCTAAATTTCCACAACAAAACACCGAGTTCTTAAACAGCTTCTTTATACAGTTGGAGTCAAAGGTCGGCGGGAATCGGCAGAGAATACTTCAAAGATTAAGTTTATTCAACTCGTCCACAGCATAGTTTGCAGCTCGAGCAGTGAGGGTCATAAACATCAGCGTAGGATTCTGAGTACTTGTACTCGTCATGCATGCACCATCGGTGACGAAGACATTTTTGCATTGATGGAGCTGATTGTGTTTGTTGAGCAAAGATGTCTTAGGATCATTCCCCATCCGTACTCCACCCATCTCATGAATATCCGATCCTGGAGGAGCTTGAGAGTCTGAGACGCTGATATTTTTAAAGCCCAATCGCTCGTACATTTCAGTCTGTTGCTCCAGAAAATCTCGTGTCATTTTTTCATCATTTTCTGTCCATTCGACTGACATGACGATTTTTGGGATGCCGTATTTATCTCTTTCGCTTTCACTTAATCTCATATGATTGGATTCTACGGGGATCATTTCCCCCTGCATCCAAGCTGCCATTGTCCATAGGCCGTATTCTCGGTTGAGTAGATTATCTCGCAGCTGATGACCAATCGCATCGGTGTCCGAATTGAGTTGCCTTCCTCCTGACATTCCGATAGCATAGCCTCTAAGAAAATCGGTATCCTGCTTGAATACATTTCGGAAGCGGGGAACGTAGGCATGACCGGGGTGCTGCCCTTCGGTCTTTTTATCTTCAAAGCCCTCGAAAGTAGCATATCCTTTTCCTCTATAATTATGGCAAGCCATAAATTTCCCCATTAGGCCATTGTCATTACCAAGCCCGTTGGGAAAGCGATTGGATTTGGAATTGAGCAAAATCGCATTGGAGTTGATCGTAGAGGCATTGACAAAGATGACTTTGGCATAAAACTCCATTTCCTCCTGACTTAAGCGATCAATGATACGTACACCAATAGCTTTCTCTTTCTGCTCGTCATAGATGATAGACTCTACCACAGAGTCAGGTCGAATAGTCAGATTACCGGTCTTTTGCGCCCAAGGAAGAGTTGCCGCATTAGCTGAAAAATAACCTCCATAGACACAGCCTCGATTACACATGTTTTGATGCTGACATTTATTTCTACCCTGCTCTCGATGAATATCCTGCGGGTCGGTGAGATGAGCACAGCGCCCTTGAATCAAATGTCGGTCACCGTATACTTTTTTTAACTGCTCACTGTAATGCTTCTCGATGCAACTCAATTCAAAACCTGGCTGCACAATCTGATCGGGGAGCTCGGGAAGTCCATCCCGGCTACCTGCAAAGCCTACAAAGCGCTCCACATGCTCATACCAAGGCAGCAGATCCTTGTATCGAATCGGCCAATCCACCGCAAATCCATCCCTTGCCGGCCCCTCAAAATCATAATCCGACCAGCGCTGAGTGCCTCTAGCCCAAAGCAGTGATTTTCCTCCTACATGGTAGCCTCGAAACCATCGAAATGGTTTTTCCTCAATGTAAGGCTGCTCATCTTCTGCCAAAGCCCAATGCATGGTTTCTTCTCTTCCCCATCGAGCCGCACCGATTCCGGAACGCTTTTCTATGGGGACAGTTCCTCTGAATTCAAATTCCCAGGGAGCCTTCGATGCAGTGGGGTAATCCTCGATATGACGAACCATTCTGCCTCTTTCGAGTACGAGTGTTTTAAGGCCCTTTTCGCAGAGTTCTTTGGCCGCCCATCCTCCACTTGCGCCGGAACCGATCACTATGGCATCGTAGGTGTTTTCTTGTTTGGCTTTTAGGTTTAGATTGGACATGGTGATTTAGGGTTTGAGAATATTTGGGAGAAGCAATCAAAAACCCGTCAATTCTCCCAGAGATTTCAATACAGAAGGTAAGAAATTGGTTTGAAAGCAGGAAGACTAAAGACCGGAGACAGAAGATTTTAAACTCCCTAAAAACAAAAACGGGAAGCAATCTTTCGATCACTTCCCGTTTCACAAATAGAAACCGTAATTTCTAATTGCGCCAAGCTACAGTTATTATGGATTTTCCCCAGTTACCCAGGTGCTTCACCTTTAGCCTGAAATCGACTCCGAGGAGTACGTCCTTTGGCAAAACAGTCAGCTATGCGTCTGTGGTTTCCCCTCTCAGACAGAATTAATCATTCTGCCCCTTTGCTCACTTTCTGCATACTTACGAGAAGTATACCGTAGGCCAGTCTGTTTTTGCATTTCTGCGGTAAACCGTCTCAAAATTTTACCCTAAAGCAAAATCTCCTTCATGCCCGACTTCTTATTTCAAACCAAGATGTAGGAGTCGTATCCCCTTCCTTTTATCTCTGACTTGGTGTTATAAAGTTGCCTATAATAATGATTCAAATCAAGTTTTTACCTAATTTTTTATTAACAATTTATCCCCATATAAAAGGTTATAAAAACACAGGTTATTAACATATTTTACCTACTTATCCACCGATTTGCCAGATATTATTATTTTTCGCTTTCGAAAAGTGGAAATACCGAGTTCGGCCTGTGAGCTTTATCAATCAAACGTGAGAGTTCCTCTACTTTTTCGGGAAATTCTTTTGAAAGATCCTTTTTTTCTCCAGGGTCAACTGCAACATCATACAGTTCTACTTTCAAACTTTCAGTTTGTTTCACATTTAGCTTTATCAGTTTCCAATCTCCTTGTCTAATCGCTTGCCTGCCTCCTAACTCATGAAATTCCCAATACATGTACTCGTGAGTATCCTGACCGGGCTCATTGAGCAGCGTAGGCAAAAAAGAAATGCCATCCGTATCCGGAACAGGCTGGCCCGTCAGTTCGGCTAAGGTGGGCATCATATCCCAAAAAGCGGAAGGATGGTCCGTTTGCCTTCCTCCATCGATCTCACCGGGCCAATTGGCTATCATGAAAGTTCGAATCCCACCCTCATACAAATCTCTTTTATAGCCTCGATACGGGCCATTACTATCAAAAAAATCCGGGTCATGTCCACCTTCTTGGTGAGGACCATTATCACTGGCAAAAAAGATTAAAGTATTATCTCTTAATCCTAACTCCTCCAATTTCCGAATGACTTCACCCACATAGCGATCAATCCGCTCTACCATGGCGGCATGGGTCGCCTTTGGATAAGGCTGAGATTGATAAGCCCCAATATTCATGTCCGGACCGTAGTCTGCGGCTTTTCCTCCCACGTGAGGCTTCTCTTCTCCTATTTTTTGGCGGTATTTTTCCAACAGCGCATCCTCAGGAGCGGCTAGTTCAGCATGAGGCATAATGATCGGAAGAAAAAGAAAGAAGGGATTTTCTCGATTTTCTTCCATAAACTCCAAGGATTGCTGATGAATCAAGTCAGGGGCGTAGGTCACTTTATTTTCCCAGCCATTTTCGGGCAATTCCACTTTCTGATCATTATCCCAAATATGACCTGGATAGTAGCGATGTGCATAGCGCTGACAGTTGTATCCATAAAACTGATCAAATCCCTGACTCATAGGGTCGCCACTTGTTCCTATAAAACCCAAGCCCCATTTTCCAAATCCACCCGTCACATAGCCTGCTTGCTTCATCAGTTTGGGGATGGTCATCAAAGTGTCCGGCATTGGATATTGGCCCTCAGGCTTTACTTCTTTATTCCCCCTGATAGGCGTATGCCCCGTATGAAGCCCGGTAATCCAAGCCGATCGCGAGGGGGCACAGACGGTGTTTCCTGAATAGTGTTGGGTAAATATCAAGCTTTCCCCTGCAAGCTGATCAATATGGGGTGTCTCTATGATCTCATTGCCCATAAATCCTACATCCGCATATCCTAAATCGTCTGCCAGAATGAAAATAATATTGGGTTTGGGTTGAATTTCAGCCTCAGAAGAAGCTTTGCGCTCACAAGAAAATAGACTTAAAAGTAACAGGACCAGAATTGATCGAATCCGCATAGGTAGTAAGTTTTTGGTTGTGCCTGTAATATAAGGCAAAAACGGCTTGACTAAAATAAAAGGGGCTGAATAGCCTGGGCTGCAATAAAATGCTACATCACAAAGTATACTTTCGACTAATAGCATTATCCAGAAAAACTATCGATTTTGGGTTCCCCTTCTTCCGAAAAAACACTTATCAAGTAGAGATAAAACCCGCCCAAAGCATGTTTTTGAGCTTTTATCCCTTTATTCTTAAATAAGATCCCGAATGGCTTTGGCTTTGAAAAATAGATAACGGATATTGATAAGTAAAGAATTGCTATTCCCTTAGTATTAGGATTTCAATTGTAAGAATAGTTTTTCAAGACCTAACCATGCCAAACAAAAAAAATATAGGATTATTTATCCCTTGTTATATTGATCAGTTTTACCCGCAGGTAGGCATAGCCTGCCTGGAACTTTTGGAAAAACTAGACTGCCAGGTCAGCTATCCGCTGAATCAGACTTGTTGTGGACAGCCATTGGCCAATTCGGGTTATGAAAGAGATACAGAAGGAAGTTCGCTGCATTTTATTCAACTTTTCAAGGATTTTGACTACATCGTAGCCCCCACAGGAAGTTGTGTATTGCATGTCAAAGAGCACTTTCCGGAGGGAATTCGGCAAAGCCGAGAATTTCAAAATATGAGGAATAAGATCTTTGAACTAAGTGAATTTCTCACCGATGTACTAAAGGCGGATATAAGAGGAAAATTCCCTTTTCGGGTGGGCTATCACTCTTCTTGTCATGGATTGAGAGGACTGAAACTGGGCAAAGCGAGTGAGCTAAATACCTCATTTTTCAGCAAACCTCAGCAACTGTTAACCCAATTGGAAGGTTTGCAATGGGTCGATCTAGAGCGGGAGGATGAATGTTGCGGATTTGGTGGCACTTTCGCTACGAGCGAGGAAGCTATTTCCGTCAGGATGGGGAAAGATCGACTCCAAGACCACATTCAAAATCAAGTGGAAATTGTCACCGGAGGCGATGTCTCCTGTTTGATGCACTTGGAAGGATTAGCCAAAAGACAAAATCAGCCCTTAAAATTCATGCATATCGCGGAAATCCTAAATCAAGCCCTGTCATGAATCATCCTCAAGAAGCGGCAGCGTTTATTCGAGATGCCGAGAAGACCCAATGGCATGATGAGACGCTATGGGCAATTCGAAAAAAGCGCGATCAGGTCAGCAAAACCATCCCCGAGTGGGAATCCCTGCGCGAAACAGCCTCTCAGATCAAAGATCATGTGTTGGATCATTTGGGGGATTATTTGGAAGAGTTTGAGCAGAAAGCAAGCGAAAATGGGATTCAAATTCATTGGGCGAAGGATGCCGAAGAGCACAATCAACTTGTCCTTCAAATTATTCAAAAAACCAACAGTTCCTACATCGTCAAAAGCAAATCCATTCTCACCGAAGAGTGTCACCTGAACCCCTATCTGGAAAAAAACGGAATAGAGGTGGTGGATACAGATTTGGGTGAGCGGATCGTCCAATTTCTCGATCAGCCTCCCAGTCATATAGTCCTGCCAGCTATTCATTTGCGAAAACGGGAAATTTCCGAACTCTTTCATGACAAACTTTTAACAGAAAAAGGAAATGAAGACCCACACTACCTAACTCAGGCGGCGAGGATTCATCTACGGGAGAAATTCCTTCAGGCTAAAGTTGCCATCACCGGAGTGAATTTTGCCGTGGCAGAAACCGGTGAATTTGTCGTTTGCACCAATGAAGGCAATGCTGATATGGGTGTGCATCTTGCTGATACCCATATCGCTTGTATGGGGATAGAAAAAATCATCCCTAGAAGAAAAGACCTAGGTGTTTTTTTACGGCTGCTAGCCCGATCGGCTACCGGCCAACCCATCACCAATTACAATTCCCACTTTCGGAGTCCTTCTCAGGGCAAAGAAATTCATCTGATCCTCCTAGACAATGGCAGAACAGCTCAATTAAAACGGGAAAAATTCAGAAATTCACTTAAATGCATCCGATGTGGAGCCTGCATGAACACTTGCCCCATTTATCGTCGCAGTGGAGGGTATAGTTATGGCAGCACAGTCCCCGGTCCGATTGGTTCTATCCTTTCTCCCGGGAAAGACCTTAAAAAGCACAGCACACTGCCTTTTGCCTCTACACTTTGCGGCTCATGCACTGATGTTTGCCCGGTGAAGATCAACATCCATGAGCAACTTTATGAATGGCGGCAAGAAATCACCAAGGCTAATCCCAAATGGGCCAAAAGCTTATCAATGAAGCTGGCCTCAGGAATTTTCAAAAGCCCACTAGCCTATAGATTTTCAGGAAGCATCATGCGAAAAGCCATTCAAACTCTCCCCAATTCACTTATTTACCATCCTTTAAACACCTGGGGAAAACAGCGAGACCTTCCTAAAGTCCCTGCGGAAAGTTTTCGGGACTGGTACAAAAAGAACCGATGATGAACAGCAAATCCAAAATTTTAGAAAGGCTAGGAAGTCAAACTAAGAGCGCAAAAAGACCCTTGCCCGAATGGGAGTCCTCCACATTTGATGGGGATTTGGAAGCTCATTTCACTACTGCCATCCAGGCAAATAAAGGTCAGGTGATGGAATTGGCAGATTTTGAAATATGGATGACCAAACAAGTATTTCAGACTATTCTCTGCCTTTCTAAGCATTTTCAGGAGGAGAAATCCATAGCCCTTCCTTCGGATGCCCATGATTTGGCTCATTTGAATCTTGCGATTTTGGATGGACAATTTGGAACAGCAGAAAATGGAGCGATTTGGCTGGAAGATGATAACCTACAGTTGAGAGCCATCCCTTTTATCACTGAGCATTTGGTTGTTTTCCTGAGTCGCAAAAATCTGGTCTCTGACATGCATGCTGCCTATGCCAAAATTCAAGAATCAAAGGCGGGGTTTGGACTATTTTTGGCCGGTCCATCGAAAACTGCCGACATTGAGCAATCCCTAGTCATCGGAGCACATGGATCAAAAAGTCTGCTTGTCGTTTGGCATGACTAGTAAATTATTGATTTTCCCGAATGAGATAAAAACGGTTTTCTCCTTTTTCAGAAAGATCAAAGCCCAACGTAATCTCAAGGCTATCGGCAATTTTTTTACATAAATGAAGGCCTAGACCTGTACCCTTTTCCCGCTTGGTACCAAAAGAAGATTTAACTTGAAATTCGAATAAGTTTTTCTGAATTTCTTGGGGAATAGGTGCTCCAAAATTACAAACATCCCATCGGACTTCCTCTTTGCTGATACTGAGTTGAAATAAAATCTCTGTATTTTCAGGGGAGAACTTGATGGCATTATCTAATAGGTTTTTTAGAATAATCCGAATTTCATTGGCCTCTATCTCTTGAGTTTGATCTTCCCCAAACAGCTCCAATTTAATCAGTTGATTTTTTCTGTTTGCTTGAACCTGCATAGTCTGCATCAGTTCGGTACTAAACTCTAGCAAACTGCACGCGGTTAACTCTGCGCGCTGATCAGAAAGCTCTGTTTTTACCCAGCTGAGAGTGTTATTCAGTACATTATTCAAATGAAAACTTTGATGCTTAAGGTCTTTAAAAATGATGTCCAATTCGTCCTTTTCCATTCCTAAGGTATCCATTAGCTCTAGGGTGGAGCTAAGTGTACCTATGGGGTTTTTAAGGTCATGTGAAAGCATGGCTAAGAGCTGATTCTTTTTCAAATTGACCTCTGAAAGCTCCTTTAATGTTTCTTCATTCGCTTTTCGAAGGTACTCAAGGGTTAGATTCTGCTTTTGGTAATTGCTCACAAACACAAAGACACCAAAGAACACAAAAAGCCCGCACCATATCAGGGTCACGATATGGTCCCAAAACAAATTTTCTAAATCGGTGTAATGCTGATCTACAGCAATTAATTCCTTGACCTCCAAATAAAAAAAGGAGGAATACAACAGGATGGTGAAAGTAAGCCAAATAAACTGCTGTGTCTTTCGTTTGATAAAAATTCCAATGGAGACAATAATGATAAAAATAGTGTAATTAGTAGGTCCTCTAAACCCCTCATTATTAAAGTAATTCAAAGAAATAGTAAGCAAACCAAGCCCCAATAAAAGCTGCATGATCAGAAAATGATCTCCCTTTTTTCTCATCCAGAAAAAACTAAAGAGAAAGGGAATTGCAAGGATTAATTTTACCGATATAATAAAGTCACCCAAGCCCAAGAAATAATCAGATATTCCCAAAAACACCAACAGTATTGCCGCCAAAATGGCTAGTGTTTCTGAGATTTTAGCCTGTAAATCATTGAGCGAATCCGGCCAGTCAATTCTCGACAAGTTCATATTAAAAATTTTTGAAAGACTAAAACTAAGATATAAAAATCAAAAACGATAATACAAACGAAATTAAACTCTTATCAGTTTGATGGGGTAGGATTTTCCGGCATTCCATTGACATACATAAATATTTTTATCCTGATCAATGCAGACATCATGACAATGCTTAAATACGGGGGTATTTTGGACCATGAGTTGCAGTTCTCCATCGATATACGTAGGCGCTGTTCCTCCTGGATTAGAGACCACCTTGTTTTCAGCATTGAGAATGGTAACGAAGCCAGAATTATCCATTTGCTCTAGGTATTTCAAACGTGACCAGCATACTCCTGCGTATAATTCGTCCCCATCAATCACAGGGCGGCAGACGAAGGCCCCGGGCAGGAAAATTGTTTCTATATACTTGCCATCCAAGGTGAATCTCTTAAAAGAATTGTGACCTCTAGAAGTACAAATCAAAGTCGGCTCCTTTCCCCTCCGTTGATCTACAGTAATGCCATGAGCGGTTTTAAACTGCTGATCTTCATGTCCATCTCCTCCAAATTTCCGGGTAAAATTACCCGCTGAATCGTAATGTAAAAAGTACTGGGATCCATAGCCATCTGCAATATATAAGTCCCCGTTTGGAGCTACAGCTGTCTCTGTAGGAACATAGCGCATTCCCTCCGAATAAATACCCTCTTGTTGCGGCGAAGCTATTTCTGTGACTATTTGGCCACCAAGAGTGGTCTTAAGGACTCTACCCCCATTATCTACAATCCACAAATACTCAGCATCACCCTCATCTACCAAAGTAAGCCCATGGGCGGCGGGTAAATTCAAAGTCCAAGAGTCCAGATACTTCCCGGATTGGTCGTAAATGATCACATTATTTTTCGGTTCGTCAGTGAGGAGAATCATCCTTTTTTTTCTATCCATTACCATTTCATGGCAATTGTTCACTGGGAATTTAGAAGGGTCAAGCATACCCCATTTTTCATCTACCCGATAGGTAAAGTCTCCATGACCTAAAATCGTGGATGGAATGGAAAAAATTGATTGGGGTTTGATACTCATAGCTATTCCGATTAGAGAGGAGGTTTGAAGAAATTTTCTACGACTAGACATAAAGAAAGTGTTTTTTGAAGTTAAGCTATTGATGAAAAATTAACAAATTCAAGTTATACCTTAAATATGAGCCCTTTTTGATCAGAAATTTCTTTTCAAAATCTACTTTTGAAGTTGGCTTCCTTATCTTCGAAGCAAAATCTAAGTCAAGTAAAATGAAATGGACCAATCAGCCTGAAGGTGTTTTATTACAGCGCTCATTTTTATTCGGAATTACCGGTATTGTGCTAGGAACTTTATCTCTTCTGAATTCCCATCTTCTGCTTTATCAAGCCCCTATGGGACCACTTAACGGGGTTGCCATTTTGCTCCAACTCATTGGTTTGAGTCTTTCTGTGTTGGTCCTTCGAAAGCGAAAAATCAGTAAAGAAACGGTAGAAAAAGCCAAAGTTATGACCCTGATTTTGGCAGTTTCTTTGTTATTTTTTATTCTTTCGATTTAAGGCAAAAATAGACTATACGATGAGTCTGCCTACGGCAGATAAACCTGAAGAGCACAAGAACACTTCTGAATACTTTGCGATAGAGAAAGAGGTAGACTTGAAGACCTTGCGCCATTAGGACATAAAAAAATCCCTAGACTTTCTCCGTCTAGGGATTTTCTAATTTATCATTATGACTATTCGTAATGTTGCACGTATGGATAGACGGCCGCAATAACGAGTCTGTTAAATAATTTTTCTCCAAAGTATCTTCTGTTGAGCTTGTAAGCAAATTCATCCAGATAGTTTTGCAGGTATTTTTCTGAAACCATGTGATAAATACCCAGGAGGTTTTTCTTCAGGTTACTGATCGCCGTGTGAACCCAATTGAGCGTTCCATTTGCTGAATCCTTAGAGGATTTCACTTTGATGTGCTCTTCTATCATTTTTTCCAGATCGACATAGGCGGTGTTTTTGTCGGTAAATAACACCGAGGAAGAATCAATGTTGTTTTCCACAAACTGTTCCACCGAATCACTGGTTGAATCCTTAAGCACTTTCAATTTGAAAAAGCCACAATGGCTTCCTTTTTTACCGGATTCAGGATCTTCCAAAGGGGTGGATTCGGAAGCCACTGCGACAATCGCCTGTTTCTGACTGCCTTTTCCTCGCTTTAGCTGCTCCTGAACCCTTTTACGGGTTGCCTTTTCAACATAAGCCTCATCATATTCCACCATCCCCTTGAGCAAATAAAGACTGTCCCGCTTTCCCATGACAGCCCTGATCTTATGCATCAGACTGAAAGCTGTTTGGTATCGCTTGAGCCCCAGCTGTCTTTGGAACTCTAAACAGGAGAAGCCTTTTTTGGTAGCTGACATCAACAGAAATGCAATAAACCAAGTATGCAGCGATAGATTGCTGGATTCCATTACTGTTCCGGCTTTTAAAGATGTCCTCCTTCGGCATACGCTGCATTCAAAGAACTTCCTGCCCGAAAACCAGTAGTGCTTTGGAAAGCCTTTGCATGTTTTGCAGTAAATCCCTGCTTTTTGCCGATAGTCTTTCAGAAAGATCTCACAGCTTTCCTCGTTTGGAAAATGGTGGATAAAATCTATGATATTCATGCGCTTGTGTATTTTTACACAAGTACCGCTTATCTTCACGACTACGGAAACTATTGTCACTAGCTGTCGAAGAATATTTGGCTACGTGTAGAATTCCGAAGAGTCATATTTATCATTAAGACCCTTATTCTTCAGCCTTCTCTTTCTTTTTAACTGCAATGGTCAATTCTGAACCTTCCCCAGGATAATCAGCGGTAATCACATCTCCTTCAGACAAGTCGCCCTTTAGGATTTCCTCTGCCACTGCATCCTCTAGGTACTTTTGAATCGCTCGGTTAAGCGGCCTTGCACCGTACTGTTGATCGTAGCCCTTCTCTGCCAAGAAAGTTTTGGCTTTTTCGGTAAGTTCAATATTGTAACCCAAATCAGTAATTCTGTGGAATAACTTCTTCAAAGAGATATCTATAATCTTGAAAATGTGATCTTGTGTCAAGGAATTAAACACAACCACATCATCCAATCTATTGAGGAACTCAGGGCTAAAGGCTTTTTTCAAGGCAGACTGAATCGTGGATTTCATGATATCATCCTGATTGTCCTGCTTTGCTTTGCTTGCAAAACCGATACCCGCACCAAAATCCTTTAAATCTCTAACTCCAATATTGGAAGTCATAATGATAATGGTATTTCGGAAATCCACTCTTCGTCCCAATCCATCAGTCAAAATCCCATCGTCCAATACTTGAAGTAGTATATTAAACACGTCCGGGTGAGCTTTTTCGATTTCGTCTAGTAAGACCACAGAATACGGCTTTCTTCTGACTTTCTCAGTCAGCTGTCCACCCTCTTCATAGCCCACATAGCCCGGAGGCGCTCCCACCAGTCGGGAAACGGAGAATTTCTCCATGTATTCGGACATATCGATTCTGATCAAAGAATCATCCTTGTCGAATAGGTAAGTGGCAAGCATTTTTGCCAACTCCGTTTTACCTACACCAGTTGGTCCTAGGAATATAAAGGAACCGATCGGTTTCTTAGGGTCCTTCAGACCTACGCGAGTTCTTTGTATAGCTTTGGTTAATTTCTTGATCGCCTCATCCTGACCTATCACCTTTCCAGAAAGTTCGGTATTCATGTTCAGCAACTTCGCTCCTTCATTCTGAGCAATTCGCTTGGCCGGAATACCAGTCATCATTGCAATCACTTCTGCAACGCTGTCTTCGTCTACGGTGAAACGCTTGGATTTGCTTTCCTCTTCCCATCTGATCTTAGCTTGATCCAGCTGCTCGAGAAGTTTCTTTTCTTTATCCCTCAGCTGTGCGGCTTCCTCATATTTTTGAGATTTCACCACCCGATTTTTCTCGGTTTTGATGTTTTCTACCTCTTCTTCCAGTTTTAAGATATCTTCAGGGACGTGGATGTTGTTGATATGAACTCTTGCCCCAGCTTCATCTAAAATATCGATGGCCTTATCAGGTAAGAATCGATCTGAAATGTATCGGTCGGATAACTTCACACAAGCTTCAATGGCTTCTTGTGTGTAATTGACATTATGGTGATCCTCGTATTTATCTTTGATATTATTCAATATCTGAATAGTCTCCTCCGGAGTGGTAGCATCTACCATTACCATTTGGAATCGACGAGCTAAAGCACCATCTTTTTCGATGTATTGTCTGTATTCGTCAAGCGTAGTAGCGCCTATACATTGAATCTCTCCCCTAGCTAAGGCTGGCTTAAACATATTGGAGGCATCTAGAGAACCTGAAGCTCCTCCCGCTCCTACTATGGTATGTAATTCATCAATAAAGAGAATCACATTGGGAGACTTTTCCAACTCATTCATGACTGCCTTCATTCGCTCCTCAAATTGCCCCCTGTATTTAGTACCTGCGACAAGAGAAGCCAAATCTAAGGTCACAACACGCTTGTTGAACAGCACTCTAGAAACCTTTTTCTGAATAATTCTTAATGCCAGTCCTTCGGCAATTGCTGTCTTACCTACACCAGGCTCACCGATTAGAATAGGGTTGTTTTTCTTTCTTCGAGAGAGAATCTGTGCTACTCGCTCGATTTCTTTTTCCCTCCCAATAATCGGATCCAATTTGTCATCTTCTGCCATTTTGGTCAGATCCCGGCCAAAATTATCAAGCACTGGAGTTCTGGATTTTTCAGCTCCAGATTTAGAAGAACCTGATCCGCTTCCGGGATTTCCAAATAGTTTGGAGCCGTCATCGTCTGAATCTTCCGCCTCTGCACGAGAGCGCGGAGTCATTCCAGGGTCAGATTGCATTTCCAGCATTTCTTTCACCGACTCATAGTTGATATCAAATTTGTTGAGAATCTGCGTCGCAATATTTTCTTCGTCTCTTAGAATAGAAAGGAGTAAATGTTCCGTTCCTATCAATTGACTTTTAAATATTTTTGCTTCCAAGTAGGTTATTTTCAACACCTTCTCCGACTGTCTAGTCAGAGGGATATTTGCCATATTCTTTACATTATGGCTTGCAGTTCCTTTTACCGCTCTCTCGATAGAAGATCGCAATTCGTCCAAGGGCACCCCAAGCTTTTTAAGAATGGAAACAGCCACACCTTCTCCTTCACGAATCATCCCCAGCAAGAGGTGCTCTGTACCGATGTAATCATGCCCTAGACGAAGGGCTTCTTCGCGGCTTAGGGAGATCACCTCTTTGACTCTGTTCGAAAATTTTGCTTCCATTTAAATCCTTTCTGATTGTTATTAATCCTGTACGTATGTTACCGAATTTGTTTTAAAAACACAATCCTTTTAACGATTGTTCATTCTTTTTTTATTGACTTCCTTATTATACTACCAGCAGAAGGTCCTTCACAAAAGAGCAAATCCAGCACGGATAGATTGGGCTCAAAGTCTAAGCCAAAAAGCTGCTGATACGGAACTGCCTGATAGATACTCCGCTCCAAAAAAGGCTCTCCGGGCTTAAGCAGGCCTCTCAGGTCTGTATCTACCCCCTCAATTTCGGAATTTTCTACCACTCGCAATTTGACAGGCCGCTGCAGAAGTTTCAGACAGATTGTCAGAAATTCCAGATTGAGCTCCCATAAATGGCTCGTCTGTTTTTGAAAAACACCTTCTATTTCAGGAAAAAAATATTCAAAGAAAGGAGCCTTTCCATAGCCACTTTGGATTCCTCTCAGGTGATTTTTTTGCCATTTCTGCTGGTAATCTACCTTAATTGAACCCAAGGAAACCCTAGGCCTCCTTCCGACAATCGGAACGGAAAGCATTTCTACTTTATTTGAAAGCCTTATTTGAGTTCGATTAAACCAAGACTTTCTCTGATAAGTATCACCTGCACAAAGCCATAGCTCCTCGGCTTCCCAAATGGCACAAAAAAACTCAAGATTGGGCAGGTACTGAAGATCAATAGCGATTTTGGACATGGATGATTTTTGATTCGGCTAGAAAAGTAATGACAAAAATAAAGAGCGAAATTTAGAACATCGAGAAAGAGGTGATAAAGTAGATAGTCTCGGAAATCAATAACCAAGGAAAATCTAAATGCTCAATTTAAAATCCTGAAATTCCCTGAGGCTTCTAGGATTTTCAGATAATATAACTCAGAGAATATCCTCCAATAGTCCCAAACCTTGACGAACCACTTCCACTTCTTCACCTGTACAATCCAAAATGGTGGAACCTACATTTTGGCCGTATCCCCCGTCAATGACCACATCGACTAAGTTCTGGTACTTTTCAAAAATCAATTCTGGATCAGTACTGTACTCCACTACCTCGTCCTCATCATGAATGGAAGTTGTGAGAATAGGTTGACCTAGCTCCTTCACCAACATCCTCGGCACATTATGATCAGGTACTCGTATTCCGACGGTCTTTTTATTGATCTGCATGATTTTGGGAACTTGGGAGCTGGCTTCAAGGATAAAGGTAAAAGGACCTGGAAAAGCCTTTTTCATCATTTTAAAAACCGGTTTGCCCACTACTCTGGTGTACTGTGCCAGATCACTCAAATCCGCGCAAATGAAGGAAAAATTATGCTTTTTGGGATTGATTCCTTTGATTTTGGCTATCCGCTCTACCGCTCGCTGATTGGTAATATCACAACCAATCCCGTAGACTGTATCCGTAGGATAAATCACCACTGCCCCGTCTCTAAGGAGACTTGCAATGTGTCTAATTCTTTTCGGATCTGGATTCTCTTCGTATAATCTGATAAATTCGGCAGTCATTTTAAAATCCTTTTTGGGAGGTGAAAAACTCATTCCACCGTCGCTCCAGCTCTTTCACTATTGGAACATCGGCGGGAGCCCAATTTACTTCAAAAAGTTCATTTTCCCCGAGCCAAACTGCCTTTTCGTGTTCGATAAGCCTCAATACTCCGGACTGAACCCACGCTAGGAAAGGAATCAATCGGATAAGTTTATCCCCGTAATCAAATACCACAGGAGATAGCTTTTGTCCGACGCTCACCTTGACTTCCAGTTCCTCAAACAACTCCCTTATTAGAGCGTCCTGAGGAAGCTCCCCTTGCTCCATCTTTCCTCCAGGAAATTCCCAAAATCCTGCTAAATCCATGTCTAAAGACCTTTTGACTGCTAAAATACGGTCATCTTGTATGATGACTGCGCAGACTACATTCACAGGCTTATGTGAGTTGATTTCCATAAAGGCAAGGTCCAAAACCCGAATTAATTTTGCAAATAGGACTAGTTGGATTTTGTCATTGTACGAACAACAAAAAAGTAACAAAAAGTGCATTTCAGAATTTAAACTATCAAAACACCTTTTTAGCCGTTCTATTAAAGAGGATTACTTAATTTTGCCCCTATGCTTGAGGATAAAAAGAAAAAACTACTGCTCATCCTGATAATCACCTTCTCAGTTTTGGGAATCTCCATGTCCTTTTACTTCTATCAGGTCTTTTACAACCCCAATGTCCTGATAAGGTCTGATCAACCCATTGCGCTGAGGATTCCGAGCAATGCCAATTATAAATTTGTCTCAGACAAACTCTATGACGATCAGATTATTGACGATCCCGTAAGTTTTGCCTTTGTTTCCAAGATATTGGGCTACCAGGAACTAGTCAAGCCAGGATTATACACCATCATGCCGAAAATGACCAATTTAGAATTGGTACGGCTTCTTCGCTCAGGCAACCAAACTCCCGTACGTATCACATTTAATAATGTAAGAACCAAAGAGGATTTGGCTGAAAAAATCACAGCGAATCTTGAGGTTTCTAAAGATCAATTCTTAGAACTGCTTCAAGACTCGGTCAACATCCGAAAGTTTGGTTTTGAAGAAGAGTCCATCATGAGCATGTTTATCCCAAACACCTATGAAGTCTGGTGGAATACCAGCACCGAAGCGCTATTTGATAGGATGTACAGGGAGTACAATGATTTCTGGACGGAAAATAGAAAAGCCCAAGCTCAAAGATTAGGGCTTAGTCCTTTGGAAGTTTCTACCCTTGCCAGCATAGTACAGGCAGAAAGTCAAAAATCAGATGAAAGGCCAAAGATTGCAGGCGTTTACCTGAACAGACTTAGGCTCAATATGCCACTTCAGGCTGATCCCACCTTGGTTTTTGCGATGGGGGATTTCAGTATCAAGAGAGTGCTAAATATTCATAAAGAGACCGAGAGTCCCTACAACACATATAAATATTCCGGCCTTCCTCCAGGCCCTATTAACTTGCCTGATATCAACTCCCTAGATGCGGTCTTGAATGCAGAAGACCATAAGTATCTTTATTTTTGTGCTAAAGAGGACTTTTCGGGCTATCATTCATTTGCCACCAATTTGGCACAGCATAATGCCAATGCACGGCGCTATCAAGCGGCCTTAAATGCTGCTAAAATATTTTAATGATGTATCAAGCAGAAACACAACTCAGAGTAAGGTATGCCGAGACCGATCAAATGAGTTACGTTTACTATGGTAATTATGCCATGTATTTTGAAGTAGCTCGGGTAGAGGCAATGCGAAGCATAGGTTTCTCCTATAAACAGATGGAAGAGGAGGGAGTCATGATGCCTGTGCTGGAAAGTCACTTTCGCTACATCAAACCCGGAAAGTACGATGAACTCTTGCGAATAAAGACAAGTATCCCTCAACTCCCTGGTGTAAGGATTCGCTTTGAATATGAGGTTTTTAACGAGCAGGAAGAGCTCATCACAGAAGGATGGACTACTTTGGCATTTCTGAAAAAAGAAAGTCATCAACCCACAAGACCTCCACAAAATTTATTAGATTTAATGAAACCCTACTTTTAGACGATTTACCCCGTGGTAAAACAAAAAATTCAAGACATCCAAGACCGCTTATTGACTTGGGCCCAAAGTCTACGACATATTCACTTTGGCGATCCGGATAAGAATGTCTACGATGTCGGGGAGCTTTTTCTTCGGCAATTGTACAAAGACGATATTGCAGAAAGAGCAGGTTCGATGGCCTTTAGTTTTACAGTGGCCTTATTCCCACTGCTGCTATTTCTTTTGAACCTTATCCCCTACTTACAGGATTTGATTCCTTATGTGACTACCGAAAACATTCTGCTTTTTGTACAAGAGATTTTACCAGGCAATATCTACATCGAACTGGAGAGTACCATTATGGATATTGTCTCAAAGCCTAGGCAAAGTTTGCTCTCTATTGGTTTCTTTTTTGCGCTTTTTGCTTCCACCCAGGGAGTCATGTCAATGATGGGTTCTTTTAATTCGGTCTACAAGACCAAAGAGAGTCGAGGCTTTATCAGGAGTAGATTGATCGCAGTCAGTATAGTATTCAGTTTGGCCATGGCAGTAGTTTTGGCCAGTAGTATTATGATTTTGGGGAGTATATTGATTTCTAGAATAGAGGAGATGCAGCTATTCAATTCTGAATTTCTAATTTTTCTATTCAACTTTCTCAAATTCTTGGTCCTGCTCATGGTCTTTTATTTCACCACGGCATTTATTTTCAGACATGCACCTGCAGTGCATGATAAGTGGCATTTCTTTTCCGTTGGAGCCAATTTAGCAGGTCTCCTTATCACCTCTGCATTTTATGGATTTACATTTTATCTAAACAACTTTGCAAGCTACAACAAACTGTACGGCTCGATCGGTACATTGATTGGTTTGATGCTATGGCTGTATATCACTTCCCTAATCATCTTGATTGCTTTTGAGGTCAATGTTACCTTGGATTTGATCGAAGAGCGCAACAGTCAGGAAGATGAAAAGCATCCGGCTGATGTAGCGGTGGACTGATAGAAAGAGGCTTAATCTTGCTAAGGATTTCTCTTTTTTGAAAAATTAAGTCAAAATGAATCAAAGACTTAAAAATATTTGCTGAAAATTACTTTGCAAAAGTAGAGTTTCATACTAGTTTTGCATTCCCAAATGGATGAATGATCCATTAGTAAAAGCGAGTAAGAGAACAAGCTTGCTGGGAATTTGAGGATTCAAAAATCTTCAGAAATCATAGAGGAGTGGCAGAGTGGTCGAATGCGGCGGTCTTGAAAACCGTTGTACCGCAAGGTACCGGGGGTTCGAATCCCTCCTCCTCTGCTTTTAGTTATTTAAATCTTTCGAAAAGCCCCAAATTTTAATGGTTTGGGGCTTTTTTATTTTTCGCTTGACTTATTTTTAATCATATTATTCGGATTTCTTGCGGAAAAATCGAGACTTATTCCAATTCCAATCGAGACCTATTTTTTGGTGACCTTTTTGGTGATTATGGAAATTCGCTGGGCTCAGTGGATTTACTCAAATAGCTTTGTCATAAATCAAATGATTAGCTATGAACATACCAACACTGACATTCCTCCTTCAGGAAAAAAAATTAAAAAGGATGGAAAGGCACCGGTCTATCTTCGAATCACTATCAATGGTACCCGATCCGAAGTATCTACCAAGGTAGCGATTTCGCCCACCAAATGGGAATATAAGAAGGAATTGATCAGAGGGAAAGAGCAAAACGAGGTCAGCAACTGATTGTATAGGGTATTATTTTTTCAGGGCATTTTTACGGACAACTTGAAACCTAAATCGTCCTTATATCCGCAAAATCTGCGGAGATTATCTTCATCTATCTCCACTTAGCACACAAAACCACATTATATTGTGATATTAAGGGTGTTTTAATCAATTCAATCCCTTATTCCATCATATTTCACACTATAATGTGATTTATGTTTGATTTTAAATAAATGAACAATATTTTAGCATAAAAATCACATTATAATGACAATTGAGGAAATTGGAACTGTTATTCGGGAGCGGAGAAAGCTGCTTGGAATTAACCAGCCGAACTTAGCGGAAATGGCACAAGTCAGTATAAACACGCTCTACAAATTGGAACGGGGTGAGTTTAATCCCTCGGTGAAAATCCTTAACCAACTGGCAGAAGTATTGGGGTTGGAGCTCAGTCTTGGTCTTAAAAAAACTGACCGATGAGAAGAGCCGCAGTCTTACGAAATGGAGAACTGGTTGGACTTTTGATAAAAGAAAGTCCAAAACAATATCGATTTGTCTATGACGAAGCTTGGCTTAATGATCCTACCAAGCCCTCGATCAGTCTTACTCTTCCCAAAGTCCAAAAGGAATTTGTTTCGGATCATTTATTTCCATTCTTCTTCAATATGCTCTCAGAAGGTGTAAACCTGAAACTCCAGGCCAGAAGGCTACAGATTGATGAAAACGATTTTTTCTCCCTGTTACTCCAAACTTCCACCACGGACACCATCGGGGCTGTTACTCTAAAAGAACTCTGAACTATGGAATTAAAACTGACCTCTTGCCCGATTACCCTTGCCAAAGGTTTTGACCAATACAGTCCTTTAGGACTACGGCAACTTTTCGGTGGACGCAAGACTTCCTGTTTTCTTCCATACGAAAGTCACCAGCCAACCAACGAATCCGAAATGGAAGAAATGCTGGAAAACAGAAAACGAATATCTATTTCCGGAGCACAGGAAAAGCTTTCTGCGATTTGGGAAAAAGGAAACATTCGCTTGACAAAGGAAGGAGAAAAAGGAACCTACATCCTCAAACCGATTCCCCGTGATATGGATCGGATCGAAATGGTCCCTGCTAATGAACACTTGACCATGCAGATTGCAAAGCAAGTATATAGATTGAAGACTGCAGAAAATGGTCTGATATTCTACAGTAATGGAGAACCAGCTTATTTGACCAAGCGATTTGACATTGATTCACAAACCGGCAAAAAGCTCGGCGTAGAAGACTTTGCCACACTTGCAGGCAAAACCAAGGAAACAGATGGCGAAGAATTCAAGTACAATTCCAGCTACGAAGCGATTGCCGATTTGATCAAAAAGTACGTTGGAGCTTATCCAGTGGCTTTGGAAGAATTCTACAAACTGGTTGTTTTCAATTTCCTGTTTTCAAACGGAGACGCACATTTGAAGAATTTTAGTTTACTGGAGACTGCCCAAGGCGACTATGTGCTAAGCCCGGCGTATGATTTGATCAATACGCGGCTTCATGTCAAGGATCCTGAATTGGCGCTGAAAGATGGCATGTTCAAAGATGACTACTACACCCCAAGCTACGAAGCCAATGGGTTTTTAGCCTATGACGATTTTTGGGAATTTGGTCTGAAAATTGGCCTGATTAAATCCAGGCTTGCAAAGATTTTGTATGAATTCCGAACCCCAAAATCAGAAGTTGGAGATTTGACCGAAAGGAGCTATCTGGACGAAACCTGCAAGAAACTTTACTTGGACACGTATCAGACCAGACTGAAGGCTTTAAATAATTCCTTTTCGAAGTTGATTTGAGTACTGGAAAAAATTTAAAGTGTAGACTGGCTCTAAGTGTAGAACACAAACCTCTGATTTACAAGACTTCAATTTAAAACTTCTTTAAGTTTAAAATATTATCATGTAAACATTTTTGTTTATTTTTTTTCAATGAATCCAATCATACAGCAAATCAAAGGTATCCATCCTGGACTTTACCTTGAGCGAGAACTCAAAAAAACGCGGCATAGCTAAAGGGCCATTTGCTTTGTCTATTGGTGAATACCCTCACCCTTAGTGCAATTACTCATGGGAAAAGAGGTATGAATCCTTCTTTAGCCATTAGGATTGAGGAGGCCTTGGGTATGGAGGAAGGTACGCTAATGGTTTTACAAGCATTTCATGACATCAAGCTTGAGAAAGCAAAAATGCATTCCAAGCAAACCCCAGATTTGAGCAAACTCAGGCCTGCACTTTTCTGGGACACCGACATCACCAAGATTGATTGGATAAAGAACCAGAGATTTATCATTGAACGGATTGAGGAAAGAGGCAACGAAATAGAAAAGGAAGAAATCAAAAAATTTTATAACCAGAGGCTTTTGACAAAATCCGATCATCTATGACCTCCGGCCTATATTGGAATACCGTAAACGAGATCTTGAAGGAGAGTTTAATCCTGCTGTTATCAAGTCCTCAATTTGCCGAATTCCGCCTTGTAGGTGGGACATCTTTGAGTTTGCAAATTGGTCATCGACTCTCCGTTGACATTGACTTATTCTCAGATCTTCCATATGGGAAGTTGACTTCGATCAAATTGATCAATTTCTAAACCGGAATTCCCCTTACGTTTCCCCTCCTACCAAGGTCCCCATTGGATCAGGCAAATCCTATTTGATAGGACAGGATCCAATCAAAAGCATTATGTTCTTAACCGCTTAAATAACTAAACCAGTTTTGTTGCCTAAACTAGGAACAAAATGATCGAAGACTTAATCAAAAACGCACGACTCTCTTCCAGTGGCAGTACGCTACTCACCTCGCAACAAAAAGCAAAAAAAAAAAAAAAATAGTTCAAGTTAACTGAAGGACTTTGGTTAATGAATTCTACCTAAACTTTCTTTTACGAGAGAATTTCATTAGTTTAAGAAATGATTGAATTAATTAATCTGAGCAATCTCATGAAATCTATAAAATTGGCATCACTTATTTTTGGGACGATCTTTTTCCTCCCCCTACTTTCTTTTTCCCAAAAGCAACCGGGAATCCCCGGCCCTAGCGAGCCTTTAAATCTATCTGATAAAAGTGATTTAGTCATCTTCATCATCATTCCTGTGATCATCCTAATTCTCTTTTTAATTTTTAGAAAAAGAATCTTTCGAATCAAGGAAGAGAAAAGGGAGCGGATGCGTAAGGAAATGGAAGAAAAAAGAAAAAAGACCGATTAATGAAATATTGTAATTTTATACCACTACTTATAGGCTAGAGATCAGTGCACACCTAATTTGAAAAGTAGTTTTCCATCGGCCCTTTAAATCAAAACAGAGCTTAGTACATTTCCACTTTTTAAGTCAAAATCAGAAGAAATGAAATTTTTCCTGTTCTATCTTTCCTAATTAAAACTTTGACGGTTGAGCAGTTCGGTCAGAAATTCCCTCGTCGCTTTATCGAAAACTCCCAATCTGGTCAATTCGGAGTTAGTAGACTGAAAATCGATCAAGGCCTCGTGGGTTTTTGGCCCAAAAAATCCATCTGAAGTACCTGGATCAAAGCCCAATTGCTTTAATGCATCTTGCAGATAAATTACTTCCTGCCCTGCATCCCCTTGTTTTAGGTTTCGCTGCGAAAACACCACCTCCGAGACGGGTCTTAATCTCCGAAAGCCAAGAAGCATTTCAGCACTATAGGCGGTCACAAATACTTGATTACCCTGATTCCCACCTAGGCAATAAATCCGCTTGAGATCAGCCGAAAACCCCATAAAAACCCCTACATGTCCCATCCAAGAATCTCTACTCACTCTCCAAAAAACGACCACATCTCCGGGTTCGGGATTATGAATGGGTATACCGAAATTCAACCATGATCGCGCAGCCAAACTTCGGGTTCGCTCCAAACCGGACTTGAGCGCCACCCAATTCATAAATAAACTGCACCATGCCATTTCATCAGATACATATTCGGGGAAACCTGCCTCCTCGGCATATCTCATGATTTGGGGATTACTTTGTCCCCCTGGGATCTCTCTGACACCAATCTGATTAATGGCAGTTTGAAGTAAATTTTCCATAATAAAAGAATTTAACACTGTGGAATAAAACTCCCCTTAAAGTACAACTATTTGATTTAGAACCCTATAAACATCCCAAGTAATTCAAATCAGAAAGTCGCTACTGTGCCCTGAAGCGATTGAGGCAGGATAAATTCCAGAAAAAATTAAATCTCAGGAATCAGGTAAGTGGGAATGTGAAAAAAAAGGTGCTTCCTTTGCCTTTTTCCGAACGAACGGAAATTTCACCTCCATGAGCCTGTACTATTTTTTTACAGGAAGCTAGGCCGATGCCTGTTCCGGGAATCTCGTCATGGCGATGAAGTCTTTGCATAAATTCGAAAATCTTCTCCGCATATTCCTGCTCAAAACCCAATCCATTGTCTTGGACGTAGACCGTGACAATCGAGGGACTCCTTTCTGACCAAACTTTAATTTTTGGATCCTCATCAGACCGGTATTTTAAGGCATTGGAAAATAGATTTTCAAACAGGCGAAGTAACTGAATTTTATTCCCCATTATTGAAGGAAGCTCCCCCAATTCGAAAACAGCATTGTTTTCTCTGATCGAATGACTAAGTAATTCCTGCGCCTCCTCACAAATTTCTTTAAGAGCAACTTTCTCCATTTCTGCAGAATCATTGTCAATTTTAGAATAAGCCAAAAGATCAGAAATCATCAATTTCATTCTGTGAAGATTTTTATTGATAAGGTTAAAATAAGTTGCCTCTTCACTTTCTTCAGGTATAAATCCCCTTTTATTTAAAATGCCTAATAGTCCGGTAATGGTAGTTAAAGGAGCTTGTAAATCATGTGAGGCCGTATAAGCAAACTGCTCCAAAGCGGTATTAAATTCCTGAAGGATGTTAGACTTTTCTTCTGCTCTTTTTTTAGCTTGAATCAATTCCATTTCAAAGCGTTTACGCTGGGAAATATCCAAAACTGAAAAGCGGTAGCGCGCTTCCTTTCTTTTTTCTGACTTCACCAGCTTACCGTTGACCAAAACGGGGATACGCTTTCCCTCTTTTGTAAAAAGTTCCAGGTTCACCTCTGAAAACGCCTCTTCTACCTCCAATAAGGGCACGAGATGCGTCTCAAGGTAGATTCTTGCAGCTACAGGAAAAATATCCTGAATACTTTTTACTCCGATAACTTCAGATTTCTCAAGCGCTAGCCAGTTGAGTAAGGTAGTATTCATCGCGACAATTTGCCTATCCATATTAATAGAAAAATAGCCGAAAGGGGCATTTTCGTAGAGGTCCAGGTACTCTTCCTTGCTGATTACTCTTTTCACTTTGCTAGGTTTTAAGAAAATTTCTAATGGCCTCAATCACCAAATCAGGAGCTGTAAGATGGGGGCAATGCCCCGAGCAATCCAACTGAACTAGTTCACTATTTGAGATTTGGCTGTGGACGTAATTTCCAACCTCTTTTGGCGCAATGACATCAGGGTGGGTTTGTATAATCAAGGTAGGGGTTTTTAGCTTTTGAAGATCTTGCCTGTTATCCCCTGTAAAGGTCACCTTGGCAAAATGCTTGGCAATAGCAGGGTCCATACTGCAGAAACTGGTGTGCAACTCATTTGAATATTCCTCTTTCTCTGGATTACCAACGATGACTGGAGTGATAAAGCTAGACCAACCCAAATAATTACTTTCTAAAGTCTCTATCAATTCATCGATATCCTGCTGATCAAAGCCCCCAAAATACTCTCCCTCATTGATGTATCGCGGAGATGGTCCGATCATTATCAACTTATCAAAAAGGTCCGGTCTTGAAACAGCAGCTAGAGTCGCAATCATACTACTGACCGAATGGGCTACTAAAACAGATCGCTTAAGTGATAGGGAATCGCAGATATCGATGAGGTCATCTGCATATCCTTGGAGACTTTTATATTTGGAAAAATCATACTTTCCTACTTGAGACTCCCCGGAGCCCACATGATCAAACAAATGAATTTGATAGTCTTCCTCGAATGCCGGTGTCACCAATCGCCACATCTCCTGATTACATCCGTAGCCATGGGCAAATAGCATGGGTTGGGTACCTTTACCAAAAATGTTAATGTTGTTTTTCTTGAAAACCGGATTATTCATCTAAAATTCTTCTTCTTTGATCCTTACGGTAAACGAATCATTTCCAACTAGGGATAGAGTACTTGTTATTATCTTACTCAAATTTAGGGAAAAGAATAATATGAGAAGTTTTAGGTGCTGTCGGAAGTATGCGCTTTTACTCTCCACTTAGAAAGATTATTATTTTGAATACCTGATTTTTTATCCCCAATCAATTTTTCCTTCGATTACTCGCTAGGACCATACTATTAGATATAGGTTAGTGAAGTAGATCTCATTTCTGAAATATTGGCAAATACACGAGTTTAACTATCATCGCTTTTATTTTTATCAATTAAAAAAGTGAAGATTTTAAACAAACCTTTTGACCATTAAAATCGATTATAGAACTTAGTAGTCCTGATTTTTCATTTGTCTATAATTGAATTTTAAAGGTCATAACTTGCCCCGAGTATCGGGATGGAATCTCGCATGGTTGCCCCGATAGATCGGGGCATACTAGTGTGTGAAGGCCATGTCATGCTCGATTTCATTAAAAAATATAATTATGCTCATTCGATTTAGTACCATTTTAATGGTGGTTTTCAGCTTTATTTCTTGTTCGAGTCCCTCTGATTCCACCGTAGAAAATGAATTCCCTTCCTTTCAACTCAATGAATCCATTGTTCAAAAGCCTGAGGAAGTTTTAAAAGACGTGGAATTCATCCCCTTAAAATTCCCTGAAGGTACTCCCGTTCAGTTTTTCGGCTTTGATCCCCATATTTCTTTTGCTGAGGACAAAATTTTTCTCAATACCGATCCTTACATGAAACCCACTATTCATGCATTTGATTACCAAGGGAATCATCTTGAAACTATCGCACGTCAAGGAGGAGGACCCAATGAGTATGGGAGTATCAGCAAAATGGGCGTCACAAAAGAAGGTCAATTGGCGATGGTATCACAAAATGCCCTTTTGGAGTTTGACGAAAAGATGGACATCAAAAATCGGCTAAGCCTCACTTCAGACGGAAGCTACTACGCCCCGATAAGTCTGCACCCTTGGGATGAAAATCATTGGTTTTTCGCCTTGAGAGGGCCTGCCCCTGATGAAGAGGGATACTTCCAAACCTTCGCTCTATTCAACAAGGATTCTCTTAGTTATGAATTCCTCCCTTTAAAAACTTTTCCCGCATCAGGAAGCGGAGAATCTGGAGCCATTGCACCCTATAAATCCGGGTATTTGCTGAATTTTGGGTTATCTGACACCATTTTCTATTACTCCGAAGGGAAAATTAGGCCCCTGGCAAGCATCAATTCGGGAGATCGAAGCTTGCCTATGGAAAAGCGGATACAAACTGAGGACAAAATGGATGAAGAGCTAGAGCAGATGATCGCCACACAGCCCTATGATGTCAACATGGGGAGCATTGCGGTGGCTGGAGAGACCATTGGAACTCACGTTTTCGGTATTAAACCCATGCCATTGGACTTGGCCGCCATACAGGAAATGGATGAAGCTCCTGACGATTTCCCAATGTATGAAGTCTACATTAATCCAGAAAAGCGCGCTATAAAAGCAAGTAAGATTGTCCCGGGTTTGTCTGGTTTCGCATTTTCTGATGGAGAGTATTTCTATCGCTTACTATACACAGAAGTTTGGAATCGACTGCTGGAGAACAAACAATTGGGTGAGAAGCATACGCAATCTCTTCAAGCCGCTTCAAATGAATTATTTGATGAAGAAGACCCTATTATTATCCGTTATAAAATACAATGGTAATCGCACCTGATTGAATTCAAATAGGCGGGTGGAAATCACATTTTACCCGCCTATTATTTTTAGGTTCTCTGCAAACCTTTGTATTTATGATTTTCGTTTGGATTTATTTGACTACTTTTTAAGTCTCCTATCCTTCTAGTATCATGAATAAAACTGCAATTCCTCTTCTCATTTTGCTTCTATTCTTTTATTTACCTGAGGCTAAAGCCCAAAAACCTACCGGTTTCTTTCCGGTAAGCAAAGTAGTGGATGGGGATACCTTTTGGGTTCTTAAACCTGAGGGAAAAGAAGAAAAAATCCGCTTGATCGGGGTAGATACCCCTGAGGTAAGAAATACAGGTAGAACCCGAGTTGAATATTTTGGAAAGGAAAGTTCGGATTTTGCCAAGAAAGTACTGACAGGGCGAAAAGTACGATTGGAATACGATGTACAGCGCAAAGATCGGTATCAGCGTACACTAGCTTATGTTTACTTGGAGAATGGGACTTTTTTCAATGCACTACTAGTCAAGGAAGGCTATGCCACTGTAGCCACCTTCCCACCAAATGTAAAATACGAAAGCCTTTTTGTCCGGCTTCAGAAAGAGGCTCGAGAAAAAAGGAAGGGGCTTTGGGGGAAGTAGGCATTTCCAATTTATCCCCACCTTTTTTTATCCTACCAAATCGGTAAAATATCCCGCTTGTCTCTGTCATCCTTGGGGAAGAGGTTAAACACAGCCGTAAACTCATGGATTCTTCCCGGCAATTGGTAGGAGCGGGCCACAGGAAACTCAAACACATAGCCCAGTCTCAGCCGATCGGTCACTATCCCAAACTGTACATTGCTCGCATAGTCCAGCCGGTGACCGCCGCCAACCCAGATTCTGTCCATCAGCAGTACTTTTAGATTCATATCCAACTGGTCAGGCAGGTTCTTCTGGGTTCTGTAGAAAGCATTGGCCATCACAGCCATGTTCGGACTCAAGCGCTCCCTGTAGCCCGCCTGAAGCATCTTGCTCGCCGGGTAGCCGTCCATAAACACATCCCCCGAGGTGATTCTACCCCCGTTTACCCGGTGCATCCCATAACTCACATAGTACTTCGCATGGGTCAATGCCAAGCCCAGGTTGAAGTCCAGTACCTGCATGTCGGTAAACTGCCCCAGGTACTGTCCCAAAGTCGGGTCGTTCTGCTCTTCCGGACTCAGCACATTACCGTCCAATCTCACCTGCTGATAGTTGATCCCCGCTCCCAGTCTCAGGCTGTGGGTTTCGCTGATCCGTACTCTTGAGGCATAACCCAGCATCAACTCGGTCTCACGGAAGGCTCCGTAGGTGTCATGCAGCAGGTTCACCGACACCGCATTCTTTCCCATCAGATCCGGATCCTCTTCTCCGGCCAACTGCCCGAAGTCGAGTTCGGTGCTGAAAAAGTAGGTTCTCGGGGAGCCTTCCATCCCTGCCCACTGATTCCGCACAAAGCCTCTCACCGTACTCCCCTCATAACCCGTCAGACCCGGATTGAAGTAGCTCTGAAAATGAGAAAACTGACTGATGTATTTCCGCGATTGGGTATAACCCTCTCCCGACCACAGCAAAGCAGCCGAAAGCAAAAGGGAGGCACTGATATTTTTGAGGATATGATTCATTACTTTCTGTGTTTTACTGCTTATTCTTTATACCTTTTTCTTTTGTTCTCTTTACCCTTATGGAGCTAATGATCGCGCCTTCAGCGCTCTGATTTATTTTTCCGAACTCAGTTCCCCAAATTGCATTTGGGGCTGTCAACGGTTGCGCCTTCAGCGCATTTCGCTACTTCGATATTCGGGATTCGACATTCATTATTTTACTTTTAATAGGCTATAGGAATGAACCAAACTTTCAACTTTCTCACTTCCTTTCGGCTGCTGCAAACTGCCACTGCCT
>NZ_FNAC01000018.1 GCF_900101705.1 Algoriphagus faecimaris
CCACGGGTTTCACCCGCGGCTATTCAAGGTTTGACCCCTGCCAGGGTCATTATTTGAAACACATTATGGAATTAAAACGATCCTGTAAGGATCGAACCTTTGAATAGCCCCCGGTGGAACCGGGGGTTTGATCGATCCACAAACCTTGGTGGGGAACAACCCCGAAGGCGGTTGAACTTGTGGGAAATGGGATTCCAAAAAATATAAAAGCAGGACAATCCGTAAATAAATGATTCAGTTGAATCATTATAGGATTGGGCCAGATTGAAGGGTAGGCAATCTACACCTAGTCCCAACCATAATTCTACTCCTAGACGGGGGTAATAATTTCAATCCTAATCTTCAACTGTTCTCTGATTAATCATATAACCTTATTTTTTCAGGTTCGAGAACAAGAAAAAACCAAAGCAATCCAAGCTCAAGAAATAACAAAGCAGATTTCAATACAGGAGAAAACTAAACAAACTCAAATTGAAGCCTTAAATGAGGTGGACCTATTAAAAGAAAAAAATAGGCATTCTAAAGTATTTTATTTTAAAAATGAAGTCTAGAAGCTTTATCATAATCAACGAACCATAAACTTAATACTCACTAAAAACCTTCTGGAACTCCAAAGCATGTGAACCCAGCCATTCAAAATATTCTTCCCATTTGGATTCTTTTTCAATATTTCCAGAAATGACCTTTTTTATTCTACTAGCTTTTTTTGTAGGAAGATCCATCCAATCCAAGGTATGGGTCCTTGATTCGATTTCTTCTTTGTGTGCTAAGAAAGAATCAAATGTCTCCTTAGAATCAGGTATATAAATTTCACATCCTAATTCGTTCTTTTGTGAATTTAAGGTAAGAGAAATATAACAGTCTGATCTACCAAAACCAATGTCATACCAATGTTGTGGATAGGCTTTTCTCAACCTTAATTTCCAACTTTTCTTTTGTGCGTATTCTTTAAATCCCTCCCAAAACTTATGTTGAAGAGCCTTCAAATCCGTGATTTCAGCGCTTTGAACAGATGACTTGACTGATTTGCTCCAATCATTTGGCTTTGAAACGATATGGAATTTAGGTGCTGGATCAGAATTTCCGATTTTCCAAACTTCCATTCGGATAGCAAAAAAGTTGATATGCTCATCTGTATGCTCATTTAGCCAATCTATAGCCTGACGATGCTCTTCCAACACATCTTTTACAATCCAAATAATAATTTCTGCTTCAAGCCCCGAGGCGTAAGTGATTAATTTTCCTAGATGGTCATGATTTGTTTTTTCTAATTGATTTTCAATGATTACCTTCCTGCCTCCTACAGATTCCTCAGCAAAAATATCAACCTTAAATCTTCCTACGTATTGTTCGATCCCAATCAAAGAAAGTTCAATATCAATTTCCTCACTTAGCAATTCTAGATTTTCTGGCATTGCCAGCCAAGTGGTAAAATTGTAAGCTTCATGCTTCCAGATTTCTTTTAATTCGACTTGTCGTAAGCGGCCTAGGTTCATACTTGTTGTTTTAAGAATCTATAATTCAGAATTTCTCTTAGATTGATCATATAAAAAAACACAAGCTCTTATCACGTATTTACTATAATAAGATCGATATAAATAATAAAATCTCAATAAGAATAAAATTGATAAAATCCAATAAGTTAATGGGATTAAAATACCTACCAGAACTTTGAATTTGTAAATTTCGCCAAATGAATTTGTTTGAACGAAATGAGAATTAAAACCAATGCTAAGAGTACAATATAGAAATGAGAGATAAAAACCTGTTGATAGGTTTCTCGAAAAACTATAAAGATGTAACCAGTTTATTAATAATTTGTTTGAAGATGGAGATTTCCGCATGATATAGCTATAGGAGAACCAATATGGGTCAGAAGATATATTTCTTGGCTTGATTTTCAATTCATATTTTAAAAATTTTTTATACCTTTTTAGGGTTTTTTTTGACAGTTCATCATCATTGCCTATTACCGACTTCAATCGGTTTAGAAGCCAATTGTAAATTATGTAAAATTTTGGAGTAAACTTTAAAGTTAAGCTGTAACTAAACATAAATACAAAAGAATAAATTAAAAGAAAAAATATCACCCCTAATATTATGTGCCAATATAATGTAATCGGTTTATATACCGAGTATGCAATTGCTAAATAAACAGATGATAATCCATATAAAAGCCCTAAGGATAAATTAAATAGAACAAATAGTCCTTTTATTGATTTTTCACCCTCGTCATTTCTGCTTTGGCCTATTAAAATTGATTTAATAGGGTAAAAATGCCCCTTTTTTATTAGCATTCTATCAATAAAAAAACTTGATAATGCAGCTATAATATGGCCTATTACATAGATCACTAATAGTGAGGCTAAAATAAATGCAATAGAGTCAAACGTGTTAAGGTGGTTGTTTTCACTGATTGGTTTAAACAATCTAACTAGTGTCCAAATTGGGTTATGCTTAAAGGTCATCGAATCATACGCCCAATAATCAAAAATGAAAACTGTTAGAAAGAATATTCCTCCAGGAATTAAATATCCAAAGAAATCATATGAACTAAATGGGAAATATATTTTCCCTTCCGACTCTTTTTCAGCCATTTTATTTTTATTTTATTAACTATTCCCCTTTGCTCGATTATGACTTTTACAAAGCATCTCACAGTTTGATGAGTCAGTGGCACCGCCTTTACTCCAAGCGGTGACGTGGTCGGCGTCCATATCACCAAAAGCCCAGATTTTAGTTTTATTGGATTCTGAACCGATGGCGCAATAGGAACAGTTAGAAACTCCTTTGGCTTCTGCTTCCTTTTTCTGCTTAGCATAGGCAGTCCGCTTGGTGGCTTCGTCAAATACACGTACATCCAGCAGTTTGGCATCTGCCATTCCGCCTAGTATGTATTCAAATATCCCTCTCCGGTTTTTCACATAGGGATCGGCATAGAGTCGGTGCACTTCCTCAGATACCTTTTTTGGATCGTAGGGATTTCGTCGATAGGTTTCATAAATTCTACCCCATTCCAAACCTCTCATTTCTTTCTCCACATCGATAAATACACCCGAAACCCAATCGATCACCGTATTGAAATACGTTTTGACTGGTAAAATCGAAGTATCAAAACGATGCCGACTCATGTACTCTCCAATATAACCTTGGCTTACCCAATCCAATGCCCGTTCTAAAAAATCCTGTCGATTGGCCGTGCCAGAAATATAGGCGCTCCACTTAAGCACATTGGCATTTTGAGAGTTGCTGAATTCTTCCTTTAAAAGTGTAACAAAGGGACCCGAATACACGGCGTTCAACAATTCCTGATCATTCAGAGGCACTCCGGCAATATTGATGGTTTTAAACCATTCTTTGATTTCACTTTCTTCCCCTTCACAGGCATAGATGAGCAGTTTGGTGTTAAGAATCTTTTGCTGCATATCAGCGGCTAGACCTCCGAAGTATTGGGGCATGCCGCGCTCATCCATGATGGCAAACTTCCCCGTCACGTATCGTCCAAAGCTGGTGATCCGCTGCTGTCCGTCTAGTACTTCATACTTCCCCGGACTGACGGTATTGAAATAGATCAAGCCCAAGGGATAGCCCTTCAAAATCGATTCGATTACAGCCACATCCTTTTTGCCATCGGCATAGATGTAGTTTCTCTGATACTCAGGCTGTATGGTGAGCTTACCCGCTAATCCAAATAATCCCTTTCCCTCCAACTCATTGTAAACAAAGCCTTCACAGATATCCTTTATCGTAATATCAGTTTTTAGGGTAGTTTTCATGATTGTGATTTCTTGTGTTTTAAGAGAACTCTAGCGTAGACTTGGATAAAGGCATCCTCATTCACGATGTAATAAGTTTGTCCAATTGGAATTTCTTTTACTTTCAAAGTAGCTCCATCGTTTAACTTGGTGACCTCACTTCTCTTTCCATTTGAACTTACCTGGATTTGGGGAGGATATATTTTGTTAGCACTTCCGAACCAAGTTTTTGTTAGCCCAACGATATCAAATTGTTCAGGAGAATATTTATCTAAAAAACTGATTGGAACCCCCATAATTCCCTCAAAATCCTTCGGTATTGCATCTGTAAACGGAACTTCAATAGCGTCGTAGTTATCATATTTTTCAAATGCAAAAATGGTTTTTTGGACTTTTTTATTAAACCTTTTATTATCGGCCATAGACATTAATTGTAAAGGTTGGTGTCTTCTACCATGATCCAAATTAGTAAACCAGCAAGAATTTCCAAGACGGGTATAATCGCCTATGTAACCCATTCTTGCCGCTTTTTGTCTATCTTTTTCATCCACCTCAGTTCCTTCAGGAACTGCAAAAACCATGTCATTGCCATTACCGGTTGCTCCTAACCACATCTTATTGTTCATAATCAATGGAAATACTTCTTTGTAAGTAATAGCATTCATATTGCCAATAATGACAAACTGCTTTCCGGCTTCCATGATCCAAGTCAAGAAATCACGAAATAGAGAAAAAGGTGGGTTGGTAATGATGATATCGGCTTCATCCCGGAGTTTTTTTACTTCCGGGCTTTTGAAGTCCCCATCCCCTTCGAGGTATTGCCATTCCAGATCATTTACATCGATTTTACCATCACCACTGCTATCATGGTCTAGGGTGAAAATCTTGCCGTGCTTTTTGGTTTTTTTGGCATCGTAGTGTGCAGCACTTTCCTCAAACATGGTCACCTGATATCCGCCTTTGTAGAGCTTGCTATCCACGGCGTAGCTAGTGCTGATCAGCTTCTTTAAGCCAAAGCGCTCAAAGTTCTGCGCAAAGAATTTGGTGAAGTTGCTCCACTCTGGGTCATCACAGGGCATAAGAATGGTTTTACCCCGAAATACATCTGGGTTGTAATCAAGATAGGCATTGATCTCTTTCTCAATATCCTGGTATTGGGTGTAGAATTCGTCGTTTTTTGCCCTTTTGGCAGCCGTCAAATTTTTATTGGCCATTCTTTGATTCTGTTGTTGGTCTTAGTCTTCCTCTAAAAATATGAAAACTGACTCTTAAAGATATGGGAATTGGAGAAAAGAAAAAGGGGGAAACGAGGGATTGACGGGAAATGTCTGATTTTTTTTCTCACTTTCGGACGTGAAGAAAGAGATCGCCTAGGTTTGTTTCCTTTAAAAACGAATTAATTCGTATTGGTGAAATCCAATCAAATCGCTTCTCCGAAGCTCTGTTTCCACCCTCCTCCACCTGAGGCTATCATCAAAACGCCTCGCTGAGGCTTAAAACCTAACCCTACATTTCGATTCAAAAAATCAAATTCGCGCATTCGTGGCTAAAAAATGAGACCACGAATGCACGAATGGTTTTTTAACCTCGGTAATTAATCCCCTTATTTCAACTCTAATTGCTCCACATTTCCGGCGCCCGTACCACGAATCTGCTCAAATAGCTGTATCATTTCCTGAAGCTTCTCTGGATTGCTTTCCGCCAGATTGTTTTGCTGACCAATGTCTTCGGACAAATCGTACAGTTGATAGCCTTCCGCATTTCCCAATTCGATATTGACCTGATTTTGGACTGCTGGACCGGGATAGGGTGGAATCATCACCCAATCTCCTTGTCTTAGGGCTGTTTTGGTAGTCGCCTCCAAGACAAATTCCGAACGCTCCTCCTGACTTTCACCCATAAAAGTTGCAAGCAAATTCTGACTATCCGGAGCCTCTGATTCGACTCCAATCAATGCCCCAATCGAAGCCATCAAATCAATCTGGGTCACCAAGGCATCCGAAACTCCAGGCTGAATTTTCCCTTTCCAATAAGTCGCAAAAGGCACCCGTGTCCCTGCTTCAAACAAGCTGTATTTCCCTCCACGAAGCGGGCCTGCCGGGGTATGATCTCCCAATTTCTCCACCGCCTCATCGTAATAGCCATCATTCAAAACCGGACCATTGTCACTGCTAAAGACAATCAGCGTATTCTCCAAAACCCCTTCTTCCTCCAGCGTCTTCAAAAATTCACCTATCACCCAATCTGCCTCCAAAATCACATCTCCGCGAGGCCCCATGCCGGATTTCCCTTCAAATCTTGGATGGGGAGTTCTCGGTACATGAGGCTGCTGCAAGGCATAGTATAAAAAGAAGGGCTGATCGGCTGCGGCCTTTTCCCTGACATAGCTTTGTGCTTTTTCCAGGAAGTGATCTGCCATATCCACGTCACTCCACTTGGCTGCCTCGCCGCCTTTCATAAAACCAATCCGGGGAACACCATTGACGATGCTATTGTTGTGACCATGATGCCATTTCATTTCCACTAGTTCTGGATTATCGATAGCCGTAGGTTCACCCGGGAAATTCTCATCATAACTCACTTCGATGGGATCATTGGGATCCAAATTGACCACACGCCCATCCTCGATATACACCGTCGGAACGCGATCCTGAGTTGCCGCCAAAATATAGGAATAATCAAAGCCCACCTGATTGGGACCCGGATTGATTTCCTCATTCCAGTCCACATTTCCGCTTCCTAAGCCCAAATGCCACTTGCCTACGATCCCAGTAGCATAGCCCTGCTCCCGCAGCATTTTGGGCAAGGTGTATTGTGCGGTGTCGATCAACAGCGGGGCGGTGCCGGGGAGAATTTTTGCGTTTTCATTTCGCCAAGGATACGTTCCCGTCAAAATCGCATAGCGACTAGGTGAGCAAGTCGCTGAGGAAGCGTAGCCGTTGGTAAATTTCACTCCTCCATCCACAAGCCGGTCCATGTTGGGAGTTTCTAAAGTACCGGCTTCGTAAGCACTCACATCTCCATAGCCCAAATCATCCAGGTAGATGAATACGATATTGGGTTTTACCTCTTGGGTCTCTTCTTTATTATTGGCCTCCTGACAGCTGAAAAAGAGCAGCCCGGAAAGCAAACCTGCAAGTGAGAATGTCTGGGTTATTTTCATCGATTTATCTATTAATGTTTACTAACCAATTGAAATCTAGCAAGGCTTAGGCTCATAGAAATGCATGAAGTCTGTTTCTTGCTCGATTGCATAGATTATAGTTTAATTTTTCTTGGGTTGTGTCAAAGAATAAGACCTGTCGTAAAGATCCCGCTGTCGGGCTTTCCATTCGGCACCTTCTAAGAAGAGCGGATGCGGCAAAGCTAAATCCCAATCGCCCAGTTTTTTTAGCAGATTTTGAGTGATTTCAGGATGCTTCAAGGACAGATTTTCAAGCTCTGAGGGATCTATGGAAAGATCAAAAAGCAGGGGCAGCCGATCTGGTAATCTTATCAATTTCCAATTATTTTCCAATATCCCCGCTGAGATGGTAAACCGCCATTTTAGACTGGGGTGGGGAGCTTCACTTTTGTCTCCCAAAACATAAGGCAACAGATTTTCGCCATCCAGCTGTTCATTTTGGACAGGTATCCCAGCTGCTTTCAAAAAGGTAGGCATCAAATCCAGGGAAGTGACAGCTTGATCGTATTGGGAATTGGCGGGGATTTTGGCTGGCCACTTCATCAGAAAAGGCACTCTCAGTCCACCTTCGAGTAAAATCCCCTTTTGACCGTTAAAAGGCGCATTGAGGGAAGCATTGCTGTCCACGGGTCCACCATTGTCACTGAGAAAAACCACAATCGTATTTTCTTCCAAACCTTCAGATTGGAGTGCATTTAGAATCTTACCTACATTTTGATCCAATCGATGAACCATGGCCAAATAGGTCCTTCGATCGGAATCTTCGATGTTTGCAAACAAAGCCAAATCGGCTTCGGTAGCTTGTAAAGGCGAATGTGGAGCATTGAATGAGGCAAAGAGAAAAAAGAGTTCATCCCGATGCCGACGGATAAAATCCACACATTCGTCTCCTTTATCATCCGTTAAATAAGTAATCGCTTGAGGTTCTTTGTAATTACTGATCAAAGGTGCCAAGTAGCCCTTTCCAGCAACCTCGGATTTGAAATAATGATGTCCGCCTCCTAGGTATCCCCAAAACTCATCAAAACCTCGATTGAGCGGGTGAAACTGCTCTTGAGAACCCAAATGCCATTTCCCCACCAAGCCCGTTGCATACCCGGCTTCCTTTAGTCTATCGGCTATGGTTTTTTGCTCCACCGGCAAGCCGGCAAATGCAGGATCAAAACCCGGTTGATTCTCCGCCAGATTATTGTCATAGCCAAAGGTGACCTGATTTTTGCCAGTCAAAAGTCCTGCTCGTGAAGGACTGCAAACAGGTGCCGAAACATAGCCCTGTGTAAACTGAACCCCTTTATGTGCAATACCATCAATATTGGGAGTTTGAATCTGATTACTCTCCGTCAGACTCAGATCGGCATAACCCAGATCATCTGCCAAAATCAGAATGATGTTGGGTTTTTGCTCTTGGGCAAAAACGCTCAAAATGAAGCCTGAGATCAGAAATAAAAATATGCCTATGGTCTTATTCATCTGTGCTTTCATTCTGATCAAAAAAAGACAAATCCCACTGATCTTGCCAACGAATGATAGGTTTGGAATCTTCAAATTGGACCGGAAGGAAAATGTATTTCCCATCAATGGGATTCTCCGGGGTCCATCGATCTCCGACGAAAATAAAAGCGTCCTCCTTACCCAATACAGGAATCACCGCGGTACTTTGTGACCAAAAGGTGGTATTCATTTCTTCTTCTGTTCCTCGAGTTGGATTACCCAAAGGGGTCCAGGGACCCAAAGGGTGATCGGCCACGGCAGATTTCCCGGGATTGGGTTTCCAGCCGGTGAGTCCCGAGGAAAACATGTAATATTTTCCCTCTTTTTTGAAAATTGCCGGAGCTTCATTTTGCTGTCCGGGTAGGACTCGGGTATAGCGCCCCGTATGGCTTAAATAGTCCTCACTCAATTCGGCCACATGGAGGGTTTGGTTGTTTTCCGAAGAGAAAAAGTGATAGGCCTTTCCATCATCATCCACAAAAAGTGTCATATCCCGAGCCATTTGGCCTCGATCAAAATCCCTTCTTAGAAAAATTCCGTCCACTACTGCAGCTCTCCACTCTGCAGACCAAGCTTCCATTTCATCCAAATTTACAGGCTTGGACTTTAAGCTATCCGGATAATTTTCCGGCCAGATTCCTGCATTGGGATTGACACTTTCGAGGTAGGCATAGGGACCCGTAACCTGATCGCTGACCGCCACTCCGGTCAATGCCGCATCGTAGCCTTGGCCTTTTAATTCATGATGAAACCACATCACAAATTTTTTGGTCTTCTCATTGTAGATGACTTTGGGACGCTCGATCACGCAGCCTTTGACTAGCAGAGAATTCGGGTCATCATGCACTTCCAGTGCCACGCCTTCATTCTTCCAATTGTAGAGATCTTTTGAAGAATAAACCCGAACTCCAACATGGGCTTTGTTCCCCTCCTTGCCTGCGATTTTATGCTCTCCAAACCAATAATAGATATCCTCATGGATCAAAAATCCTCCGCCATGTGCGTTGATATGAACCCCTTGATCATCCTTCCATTCTTTTCCGGGAAAGAAATGCTGAAAATCCGTCTGAAAGCCGACAAGTCCTAAACCTGACAAAATCAAGCAGAAGCCCACTAGGATTATTCGTTGCTCTCTCATGGCTTCTCTATCAATTTAATGGCTCCCATGCCCGGATTTTCTCCTAAGGGATTTCCTAAAATATCGTGTTCCAAGTCCATTCCATTGACCAATCCAAATTGGTCTGAAGGCAGAAAAGGAATAGCAATACCTTTGAGTAAATTGCTTTTTTGAGGAATGTAGTCCTTGAGTTCCATTCCTCCCGGGTTGATAAATTCTACATTTCCAATCTGAAACCTTTCGGGTTGGATCAGGGCTTGTTTGGGCCAGTTTTCGGCATGGAGGAAAAGGTTGCTTTTGAAAAACACATCCTCCAGCGCACGTGAAGATTCATCATCGGGTTTGTATTGGTCTCCAGCCACGAGTTGGCTTTTTCCTTCGATATGGAAAATATTATTGGCGATCAAAACGCCCTTTGAGCGATTGTCGATGGCGATTTTGGAAACAATATCCTCGCCCACATAGATGGTATTGTTGTAAATATAGGAATTGATAGGGCCTTTTCTCGGCTTCTTTCCTCCTTGGTAGCCACTCAACCAAAGGGTTTTGCCCTCCTGAAAAGCACCATTTTCGCCTTTGACTCGGTGTCCGTCGTTGACGCTAATATTGTAGCGGTAGGCACAGTTATAATTATTCCCCAGAATCTCACAAAAGCCTCCTGCATTGTACGCGCTCAGATTGTACTGCAGAATAATATTATCACAGTTGAAATCAATATGGGCGCCTGCAGAGTCACCGGGGCCATTGGCATAAAGAAATTGGTTTTTTTCGATCATCACCATCGAACTGCCCCAGGTCCAAAGACCGCTTCCTCTTCCCCACTTACGGCTATCGTCGTTACTGCCTGAATGGCTCACCAGATTGTCTGCCACATAGACAAATTTGACTCCGGACATCTGAATACCCGGCCCTCCTACTTGCTCTACCTGATTCCCTGTGATGGAAATATTTCGGATGGATTGCTGATTGTTTCCGGTGAGTTTGATACCAGTGTGCGCCAGGTTTCGGATTTGACAGTTTTTGATCTCCACCTGTTCAATTTCCTGATCTTGCCCATTGGCGATCAATCGGATTCCCCAGCCGTATTTTTGGGTTCCATTGGCCGTTTTGACTTCATCTGCCCCACGTTGAAAGCCCGACGATTCATAAAATACCTGCTCGATTTGCAGTTTATCCAAGACAATATTGCTTGTCGAATTCCCTTGAGTGGATCTCACCAAAACTCCAACCCGCATGGGTAAAGATCTCTCAGTTTTCCCTTTTCCATTTGCTTGAATCCGAAGGTTTTTCACTTGAATAAATGCCGAATTTTGGATTAAAACTCCAGCTTCTTCTCCGGCTGCATTGATCAGCGCAAAAGGAATATCCGAGTCACCATAAGACTGGATCAAAAGCGGATTTTCTTTTGTACCCTTGATTTTGTCAATCAAAATACTGCCTTTGAATTCTTCTCCAGAAGCCAATAAAATCCGGTCTCCGGGTTTCAATTCCAAGCTTTGGATTTTAGATAAATGTTGAAAAGCCTCCTCGGCAGTCAAGCCGGACCGGGCATCCGAGCCCAACCGGGGATGGAAATAATAATCTTTGGCAAAGAGCGAAGTACTGAGTGAGCAAGTCAGAAAGAATGCAGAAAACAGCAATCGGTAATAGGAAAATAGGTTCACAGAAATGGGTTTATTGAATTTTTATTTCTTTTCAAATCGGTCTGGATTTAAGCGGGAATATTCTTTATCCTGCATCAAACCCAAAAACCGGGGGAGTTCCAAGCCTTCATTCCAGGTCTCAATCAATCCTTGGAGTCGCTCGGAAAGCGATGGATTTTTTTGCTCCAAATTCAGCTTTTCACTCCAATCCGAACTCAGATTAAACTGAAATCTCCGGTCAGGTAGGGTGATTAATTTTTGATCCAAGTGTCGAATCGCAAATCGCTTTGCATCGTAATTTCGCCAGTACAAAGCCTCATGAGGCCTGCCTGGATTTTGTCCTGTCAGGTAGGGAATCAAGTTCACCCCATCCAATTCATTTTTGGGATTTACAGATGCCAAAGCGGCGGCAGTGGCAAAGATGTCTAGCGAGATCACCGGGTATTCGTAGCTTGCTCCAGCGGGGATTTTTCCCTTCCATTGTACAGCAAAGGGCACTCTGATTCCTCCTTCGAAGAAATCTCCTTTGAATCCTCGTAGCGGCGCATTGCTTGACGCATTGTCTTTGGTTGGTCCGCCATTATCAGAAAGGAAAAAGATGAGCGTATTTTCAGTCAATCCCAGTTCCTCGATTTTATCCAACACATCCCCTACCCCATCGTCCACTGCCGAGACCATCGCGGCGTAGGTCCGACGTTTTTCATCGGCGATATTCGGAAATCGATCCAGGTATTTTTGGGTAGCCTGCATGGGGGCATGCGGTGCGTTATAAGCTAAATAGAGAAAAAACGGCTGATTTTGGTTTCGGTCCACAAAACTCACCGCTTCGCGGGAAAGCGCATCGGTCAGGTATTCGGTTTCCTCTACTCGCTCTTCATTTCGTAGTAGTTTGGTTCGATAGGCATCAAACTGGGCCTTGATCTCAGTTAGGTCTTGATAGCTATATTCTTCTGGAAAATAGCGATGGCCTCCAGAAAGAAAACCATAAAACTCATCAAAACCTCGTCGATTTGGTCTTTGGCTTTCGTGAGCACCCAAGTGCCACTTCCCCAAAACGCCCGTCCGATAACCTGCTTTTTTCAGCATTTCAGCAAGGGTCTCCTCGGATTGAGGCAAACCCATCGTGGAGTCATTTGGAGCTATCAATGGATTACGCGAAAAGCCAAAACGATCCTGATACCGACCGGTAATTAAACCCGCCCGACTAGGTCCGCAGACAGCATAAGAAACATAGCCATTGGTAAAGACGGTGCCATTGCTAGCGATTCGATCGATATTAGGCGTGGGTATTTCTTTACTTCCATTAAAGCCTACATCCCCATAGCCCTGATCATCGGTTAAAATGATCACGACATTGGGTGGGCCTTGTTGCGCAAAAGCAGTGACAGCCAAGGCGTAAAATAGAAATACGAATGCTTTGAATTTTTTCATTTGAAAAACCAAACACCGCCCCCGCCAGAGGCAGGAGCAGTGTATCTATCTATGTAAAAACCCTAATTAATTAATTCCAGACAGGATTCTGAACCAAATTCGGATTGGCATCCAGTTCCGAAAGTGGCAAGGCAAACACCTCAGACCTTCGTCCTCTGTATTCAGGATTGTAAGGACCTACCGGGTCAGCCGCGGCTCGGGCATATGCTTCTTCTACCTCACCCCAGCGCTTCACATCAAAGAACCGAAGTCCTTCAAATGCCAATTCCACTCTTCTCTCCAGCTTTACCAAATCCAACAGTTCCTCTTGGCTCAGATTCGTACCATTGACCTCTGTTACGGTTGGCATACCAGCTCGTACTCTTATCTGATCAATTAGGTCATACACCTCTGTTAGTTGTCCTGTTTCAGCCAAAGCCTCCGCTCTCATCAACAACACATCAGCATATCGGATGACATAAAAGTCCTGTCCCCCCGGAGCACCAGGAGCGATTCCTTCAGCAGAGACATCGTTCCGGACGTATTTTTTCAAGCCAAATCGGGTAGCTGTATTTCCTCTGAATGGACGATTGAGGTAGAGTAGGAAAATATCTCCTTCGAAATAAACCGAATGACCCAGGCGAGGATCACGGTTTGCCCTTCGGTCTGATGGATCGTACAATGGTGATTCTGAAATAGGCAAACCATCGGCCGCCAGATAGGCATCCACCATGTTTGGCATGGGCTGTACATTTACTTTAGGAATACCCAAGAAAGTCGAAGAAAAGGTTTCTCCATTATTAGTCTGATCTTGGATAAATCTCACCGAGAAAACAATCTCAGGCGACTGCTCGGCATTTTCGGTAAACAAATGTCCATAATCCGGGTGAAGCGAGTAGCCCAAACCCATGATTTCGGAAGTTAACTGTACCACCTCGGCATAATTCTTATTGTACAATTCAAATCGAGCCAGCAAACTCAATGCAGCTCCTTTAGTCGCATAGCCAAACTGTGTCGCGGGATAACTTACCGGAAGTACCTCCGCAGCTTCCCTCAATTCTTGATTGATAAAAGCCTGTATTTCGGAATAATTATTCTTGGGCACATAAGCTTCTTCCAAAGTCTGAAACTCCTCAATCAAGGGGACATCCTCGAAATAAACTGCCAGATGGAAATAGAATAACGCTCTAAGAAAACGTACCTGACCGATCAAAGCATCTTTATTGGCTTGATCGATATTTTCATCCGGGATTCTTTGGATGTTAGCCAAAGCATTGTTGGCCCGACCTATCCCCCTGTAGAGTGAAGTCCAAAAGGAATTGAAAAAACCATAAGAAGGGTCAGCCCTGCCTTCTACAAAATTTCCCGGACCTTCAAACTTGTAATTGTTGAAGGTATTGTCTGCAAAGCTATCGTGCTGAGGCAATCCGGCGATTCCGTTAAGGTTACCACTATACAGCACTCTATCTTGCAGCACCTCATAGATACCATTGATGCCTAGCAAGGCATCTTGCTCATTCTGCCAGAAATTACCCTCTGCCAATTGGGTTAAGGAACCCCGCTCCAAATAATCCTCCGAACAAGAGAATGAGAGAAGCCCTAGAAATATGAATATGTAGGTTATCTTTTTCATCTTTATTAGAATTTGAGATTTACACCTGCTGAAAATACTTTATAAAGCGGGGTGGTGAGATCAGTATTTCCTCCACGTTGTCTCTCTGGATCAAAGTTCTTCACTTTGGTGAAAGTGAGCAGATTTTGTCCGCTGACAAAGATTCGTGCTCGCTTCATCAAGGCAAACTTGGAAATATCGCTTGGAAAGGTGTATCCCAATTCGATATTTCTCAGTCTCAAATAAGACATGTCTTGGACATAAAAAGTAGAGGTTACGGTATTATTTACACCGCCCAATCTAGGAAGTGTCTCCGATGGATTTTCTGGAGTCCAGCGATCGATCCAGTAAGAAAGTGCATTGTTTCTATCACCTGGCATGGGTTGCTGTCCATTACTATTGAGAATACGATCCACTCTGCCTACACCTTGGAAGACAAGGCTCAAGTCAAAACCTGACATTTGGAAATTTGCATTGAATCCATAGATCCACTTGGGAAAAGGATTTCCGATGATGGTTCGGTCAAAGGCGTCAATCACGCCATCTGGCTCACCGTCTGGTCCTGACAAATCCGCATAACGAAGATCACCGGGAGCGGTTTGATTGTTTCCAAACTGCTGAGGAGCAGCATCTACCTCTTCTTCCGTCTGGAATACACCCAACACTTGATAGCCATAGTAAGCATTGAAAGGAGCTCCGATTCGAATAATCGTTTGACCAGAGATGGTTTCTTCTCCACCGGGGCCCAAATCAGTCACTTTGTTATCTGCCATCTTAGTGACATTGGCACTGAGATTTAGCGTGAGTTTACCTATGGTTTCTCTGTAGTTCACACTCATCTCTATGCCGCTATTTTCCATCCCCGCGGCATTTTGTGCAGCCAGGTTAGTGACTCCAATAGAATTAGGAATCGGGAAATTGGTGTACAGAATATCTGAGCTGATTCGCTTAAAATAATCTGCCGTGATATTCAACCTATTGCTTAGCAAGGCCACATCTACCCCAATGTCAAACTGCTCGATAGTTTCCCAAGTGATGAATGGGTTGGCCAAAGAAGTCAAAGCCACTGCCGGCACAATCACATCTTGACCCAAATGATAATCCAATCCCGTATTATAGGTCTGCTCGAAAATATAATTTCCGATTCGGTCATTTCCACTCAATCCCCAACTGGCGCGGATTTTCAAGTCAGAGAGGAAGTTTGAGTTTTCTAAGAACGATTCCCGAGCGATATTCCATCCTGCAGATAGTGAAGGGAATGTACCGTAGCGATTATTCGCTCCAAACTTCGAGGAACCGTCTCTTCGGACATTCGCCTCGAAGAGGTACTTTTCCATGTAATTGTAATTCACTCGGGCAAAGAAAGATTGCCAAGCTTCCTCGGAGGCTCCTCCACTCACTGAGGGGTTAAGCACTCCTCCACCATCAAATTCTTGGATAGCATCTGAAGGAAAACCCTGTAGAGAACCGCTAAAGCCATCGACTTTGTCATAAATCACCGAATGGCCCAAAAGGAAGCCTAAATTATGCGTGCCTTGGATATTGGTGTTGTAGCGTAAAATATTTTCATTCAATAATCGATAGTTGAAATTCAGGTTATTGGACAGGGAATTCAAGTCATTTTGATTGACTACATTTCCTTCCCAGTCCCGTGTCGTCAATCGAGGGTTGAAATTGGATATATTGGCAAAATTGATAATGGCACTTCCACTGGTCTCAAAGAAAAGGCCCTCGGCAAGTTTTGCCGTCAATCCAATTCGCTCACTGATATTGATATTGTCTCTGGAAAAATCTCCCTGTGTACCCGTCAAGAGCACATTATTGATCGGAAAGGAGAAATTGACATTTTCATACGCTCCATCTACGATTCCAAACTCCCCGTTTTGATAATAGACTGGCACAGTAGGTGTCGAGCGCTGAAACTGATTGATGATTCCGGTTTCGCCAGTAATGGCTCCTGCTCCCCCACTTGGCCCCATAAATCTGGACCAATAGGCATTGGTGACATTGGTAATAGTCAACCAGTCATTCGGTTTTACATTCAGGTTGATTCCTAGATTGACTCGGTCTGATTTGAACTTCCCTCTCACTACAGCTTCTTGATTAAGGTAGCCAAGTGAAAGTCTGTAAGTCATACGATCTGTGCCTCCGGATGCGGATAAATAATGATTTTGGATCGGGGCATCTCTCAATGCCACCTCAGCCCAATTGGTATTGGCATACTGATCGGGATTGCTTCCCGAACGAATCGCCGCGATATCTTCTTCTGAGTATCGCAGTGGGGCGTCGGGTCCGTTGATGTTACGTGTCCGCTCGTTGAGAAGCGTAGCATAATTGACCCCGTCCAAATACTCCGGCACAACAGTCACGCGCTGAAAACCCGTAAATGCATTGTAATCCACGGAAAACTTGCCTTTGGTGCCTTTCTTAGTAGTCACAACTAGCACCCCGTTGGCTCCTCTTGCTCCATAGATAGCAGAAGCTGATGCATCTTTCAACACAGAAATGCTCTCTATATCTGATGGCGCTAAATTGTTAAATTCTGCTAAGCCATCGTATTGAATATTATCGATGACAACGAGGGGATTTGAACCTCCAAATGTCCCTATCCCTCTGATCACTATCGCCGAAGCATCAGCTCCAGGTAGTCCGGTAGATTGGGTCAGCTGCACTCCGGCAAACTTTCCATACATCAGTTGCGCACTATTGGTCACCGGCGTATTGACTGCATCGTCAAATTTGATCGTCTCTACCGAACCAGTCAGGTTAAGTTTCTTTTGCTCTCCGTATCCGACCACTACTATTTCATCTAGCAATGCTTCCGACTCGGCAAGAGAAATATTGATGGTAGTTTGGTTTCCTACTACTACTTCTTGATTGCTAAAGCCAATCAAGCTAAATACCAAAACCGACTCGGGTGAAGCAATGGAGATGGAATAGTTACCATCGATATCACTTACCGTTCCGTTATTGGTTCCTTTTTCTAATACAATTACACCAGGAAGTGCCTCTCCATCCGACGAACTTATTTGTCCTTTGACAGAAACAGCTTGAAATGACCAAGCCGTAGAAAATGTACAGCATAGCAGCAATCCCAGCATTAGGATTTTTTGGTAAGAAAGGAATTCCCTGCTCATCCTGACGGATAGATTTCCTCTGCTTTTTTTATGTTCCATAGAAGGAAGGTTTTGGGTTATTGATAAATTCACAGGTCAAATTTGCTGAATCCAAGCCCGGTTAAAGGGTATGAATCGAGCATATCTTGGGGCAAATCCGCCATTCTAATTAAAAAATAGGGGGTGAAATGATCCACAGCCGCTTTTTTGCTCATTTATAGTTTGACCCTGTCACTTTCCGACAATTCGAAAAAATCAAGCTTCTTTGGCTTTCTCCACAATCTTTTGTTTGTATTCTGAAGGAAGACAATTAAACTGCTGCTGAAAGGATTTTTTGAAATGCTTGTAATCGTTGAAACCGACCTCAAATGCCACTTGGCTCAGTTTAAGGTTACTTTCCAAAATGATCTGGGCTGCTTTTTTGAGTCTAACGGAGCGTATAAAAGCGGTGATGGAAAGCCCAGTCAGCGATTTAATCTTTCTAAACAGTGTGGATTGACTCATATACAGTTCATCGACCATCATATCTATCCCAAATTCCTCATTTTGGATGTTATCGTTGACTAGCTGAATCGCTTTTTCTATAAACTGTGCATCCAAATCAGATTCAGGGGCAGCTTGGGTATCGGGCTCAAACCGTACCTTATTCAAAAAATATTCTCTCAGCTTATTTCTATTTTCTAGGATATTGGAAACCCTTGTTTTGACTATCCCTGGGTTAAAGGGCTTGGTAATGTAATCCTCCGCTCCAGTTTTCAAGCCTTCCATCTCATAAGTCACCGAGGATCTGGCCGTCAATAAAATAACAGGAATATGCGAAGTAGTGATTTGCTTTTTGACTTCCTGACAGAGTTGGATGCCATCCATCCGGGGCATCATCACATCACTGATGATGACATCCGGAATCTCTTGATTGATCAGTTCCAATGCTGCCACTCCATCCTCTGCTTCTAACACATGGTATTCATTCTCCAATAAGCCCCTCAGGTATTTTCGGATATCTTCATGATCATCTGCTATCAAAATAGTAGCTGCTTTTTGACTTTGGTTGATTTTCAAATCTCCTTGTTGACTGATTTTAAAATCAGCTATCAGATCCCATCCTTCCTCTTCAAATTGACTGAGGTCCTCGCTTTGATCCACAGGGACCGGCAGTCGAATCAGTACTTGGGTTCCCTTTCCTTTTTCACTTTCAATACTAATTTCTCCTTCATGCAAATCGATTATATTTTTAGAAAAAGCAAGCCCAATCCCGCTGCCGACCAAATTGGATGTCTCGGCATTTTGTACCTGATAAAACCGATCAAATACTTTAGCTGCTTCCTCCTTACTCATTCCGATACCCGAATCATTCACCTTTACCTGCAGCTCTCCTGATTCTACCAGAATGGTAAAAGTAATTACGCCATTTTGCTTGGTGTATTTAAAGGCATTGGAAAGAATATTACAGAGGACGATTTCCATTTGATCCCTGTCAAACTCTAGGGCAGCTTGGTCCACATTAGATTCAAAGTGATATTCGATTTTCTTTTGGGCTGCCAAACTTTGAAAACTCAGGTATACTTCCTTTGCAAATCCGACAAAATCCGAATAACTCAATTTCAAACTCAATAGTCCATGCTCAGACTTTCGGAAATCTAGAAGCTGATTGATCAATCTGAGCATACGTTTGCTATTGGACTCCACGAGGAGCAACTTTTCTTTCACGGATTCCTTAAAATCAAAATGCTCCAGTAGCTCTGTCACCGGACTGAGAATCAGGGTAAGCGGCGTCCTGAATTCATGGGAAATATTTGTAAAAAACGTGATTTTGGCCTCATTGAGCTCATGCTCCTTATCCTTCTCGATCTGTATAATTTGGAGTTCTGCACGAAGCTTAGCCTGCCTCAATGAGATGTAGCGAATCAGCAGCACGATTCCCAATGCCAATAAAGCATAAAGCACAAAAGCATACCAAGTCAGCCAGGGTGGTGCCTGAATAGAAATCAATAAGGAGCGCTCGGGACTCCAATCCTGATTGTTTCGGCTAGCACGCAGTAATAATTCGTAATCCCCCCAAGGCAAGCCCGTAAAACTGATTTGATTTAAGGTGCCAAGATAGACCCACTCCTCATTCATTCCCTTGAGCTGGTAAGCATAGGAGACATTATCCGGACCAAAAAAATCATTCACAGCAAATGTCAGGGAAAGGTGATTTTGTGAATAATCCAGATTGATTTTTGGGGTATTCTGAATGGAATTTTCCAGAATAATCGCCCCGTTCACTTCGTCACCTACATGCAAGACTTGATTATTGACTGTCATTTTGGTAAGGACAACTTCGGGCACGCTAAACTCCTCAGTGATGGCCTCAGGCTGAAACCCCACTAAACCATTTGATCCTCCAAAATAAATTTTACCCGATTTATCCTTAAAGGAGGCCCCACTGTGAAAGGAGTTGATCAACACCCCATCTTCTCGGTCATAATTAATGAAATTCCTAGAATCAGGATCAAACTTGGTCACTGTAGTGGTTGTACTCAGCCAGAGATTTTTAGATTTATCTTCTTCTATAGCACAGATAAAATCATTCATCAAACCATTACTCTTTTCAAAAAAATCATCAACTATCAGCTCATCATCCTTAATGCTTAATGCAACCAAACCGTTAGGGGTGCCAAGGTATAATTTGTCATCGGTCACAAAAAGATCATTGATAATATTCGGATCCCATTGCTCCCCTAAGAGCTCCGTATGGGTTTTGAAGTTTCGGCTACCTTCATCGTAGCGATTGACACCTGAAAAGGTCCCCAACCAAACCCTGCCTTGATCATCCTCTTTTATCTGGCTTATTCGATTATTTTCTAGAGGATGATCTGGATTATTCTCCTCAAAAGTAGTCCACGACGATACATCTGTGTAGGTATTGAAATCCACCATTTTCAGGCCTGACTGCTGCGTCCCTACCCATAGTCTTTCTTTGGAATCTACCAGAATTGTTGTGATTTTTTGATAAGGGAAAAAACGCTGGACTTTGGTGAAATCTCCAGCTTTTGCGACATACATCCCCAAACCAGTACCGATAAATAAATAATCTTCCCATTCATAGATGGTGTAAACTTTTGATTTATTGACTGTCTCTACCAGCTGATAGCCGAAATTATCACGATTTGAAAACAAACCCTCTGTAAGGGTTCCCTTATAAGTGACGCCAGACTTTGAGATCAGATAGGAGGTCACATTACGGTCTATTATCCCTTCTTGGGCAGTTATACTAGAAAAATCAAATCCCTTATTAGGGTAAAGAATCAACGCGCCTCCATGCGAAGTTCCTAGCCAAGCGATTCCATTTTCATCTATATCTATACTCAAGATGATGGAATAATTGATGTTTTCTTCAAGCGTACTATGGGGATTGGTATTTACCTTTTTGAAATTCTCCACCTCGGAATCGCTGATAAATAAGCCATCTCCCCAGCTACCAATCCATAGCCTACCCTGAGGATCCAAAGCAATACTCTTTACAAAATTGGCAGTGATAGCCGGATTGTGATTCTCAATCTTCTGACTCTCCTGATCAAAGGCATGAAGGATCACTTTTTTTTGAGCATTTCCGATCATCCAGATTTTTTGCCGAACAGGATCCTCTACCAAATTATTGGGATTCATCCCCGCAGAAAAACGTAACAAACGCTCTTCCGAAGGATCATATTTCATGAGTTGATTACCGCTGACAAACCAGATATTCCAAAACTGATCATTGATAATGTTGTACACGGGCTGGGAAAAGGCAAAGTGATCAAGTACCTTTTCGAGTTGTGGGTCCAAAATAAATACCCCATTACCCCAAGTTCCCACCCAAATATTTCCATCGTTGGATTGATTGATGGCAATGACACGCATCGGCTTCTCAGAGTAATCTTTAAATGCTTCATTATAAGATTTGATGCTGTTTTTCTGAGGGTCAAGTTTGGAAAGCCCTCCCCCTTTGGTACCGATCCAGATTTTGTGATCTCTATCTTTGAAAAGGGTTTCTATATTTTCATTTTCCAAGCCCTGAAAAGAAGGACCCGGTTTATATTCTGAAAAATCATAGCCGTCAAACTTGGTGATCCCTCCCTCTGTGGCGAAGTACTTGAAGTTGTATTCATCACTGATCACCTTGGTGACATAGTTGCTCAATAATCCACGCCTGACATTTAAAACATCAATCGTAAATTCTTCAGCATTGGTATTTTGAAATGAAAAAGCCGAAGAAGACAGGCTAAAGAATAGCCAGCATGTAAATAGGACTGTTCGCATTTACTAGTTTGGGCATATTTGGGTTTATGGGAAATTTAAGCCTTTTTCAAGACTAGACACAGGGATCTTACACCAAAGGGTCAATCGATTCCTGATCAACTCCATTGGAGATCTGATGTTTGAGCTAAACTACCGACGAGAGTTCTTTTACAAGGGGGTGAAATAGGTCAAGCCTGAGGATAAATCATTCAGAAATTTAGCTGAGCTGTTGAAATATGTGCACAAAAAACAAAAAGAGCGGAAAAGCCTAAACTCTCCCGCCCTATATTGAAATTATAAATGTGCAGATTCTTATTGAACAATCAGCTTTTTACTCTGCCAGATGTACCCTTGTCTAAGCAGAATTACGTAGACTCCAGAGGGCAGGCTATCTAGCAAATCTATTTCATGATTTCCTGATTGCAGTATCTGAGAGAGAATAGTTTGACCATTCATATCCAACAGTTGAACAAGCGAAGCCTGCCCATCAAATTCGGGAATAGCTATATGAAGTGTATTTCCTTGAGAAAGGGGATTGGGATAAATCATCCAATCTGTGGATAGCTGTTCTGCTAAAGGCTCTTCCACTGTGACTACGCGGAGGTTCTCTGCTTCCAAAGGCCGAATGGATATCTTATCAATAAATGGAGCTGAGGAACCATCCGGTTTGAATTCGATGCTATTTTGACCGGCTGTCAGTTCTACTTCTACCGCTTTGATGCCCGGCAAACCTCCCTCGAAGCACCAGTTACCGGAGCTTTCAAAATTCAAATTTTCAGGAGTAGCACCATTGATTAGAAGATTCATGCTGCGATTTACTTTTGACATGTAGGAGATATCGAGGATATAAGTCCCCGCTTGGTCAATTTGGATTTCAGAAAAGCGAATGGCATTGGACACACTTGAGAATGGATTAACCTGTTGGCCATTAGATGAAGTCACGCAGTTTACCACATTGACAGCCCCAATCAATTGAGCTTCTTCTGCTTCCAAAGAAATGGTTTCGAAAGTCGCTTTTTCCAATTTGATCTTATCTATAAAAGGTGCGTCTCCATTGAATGGTGTAATCTCAATACTGTTGATCCCAGCCTCCAAATCTACCTCTACTTGATAAATAGCGGGAGAACCTCCCCCGAAGCACCAAGCCCCTGAAGAGACGACCGTTTGCTGCCCAATTAACTCCCCATTCACTACCAATCGGAAAGATCTGGAGACTGCACTCATATAGCTGACATTTAAAACATAAGTACCTGCACTCTCAGTGATAATTTGGTCAAATCTCACCCCATTGGTATTCAAATTTCGCATGTTAACCTGCTCACCATTGGAAGATGTGCCACAATTCACCACAAAGGCAGTTCCTAGGAGTGTAGCATCCTCTGCCTCAAATTCCAGCTGTCCCTCCACTTGGGCAATGACATTGGGATCCTCTTCTTCAGGAAGTTTTCCTTTGCTTGCAATGGCCAATCGATCTACCTTAACATCTCCACTGCCAATCCCGATGCGTACCTCATGTGTCCCCTCTCTGAGGAAGTAGGAAAAGTCCCTATCCTCAGCATCGTAACTGTGATAAAATTTCTTCCAATACCATTTAAAAAGTGAATTTTGAAGACCTGTCCATTTTCTAAAAGGCTCTCCATCTACTGAAATCCAGAGCGCCGCTTCAGGTTCTGCTTTTGCTTGGATTTTGGCCCAAATTTCATACTCATCGGCTTCTGCTACTTCGAAGTTGAACGTCAAAATTCCTTTGGCACCTGAGGGACTCTCTAAAGATTGCTGACCTTCGAGGCTTTTCACAGCCAATCCACCGATGGCGGATTCACTGATTTCCAGTTCCCACCATGGACCCTGATTAGCCTCTTCAGCTTCGAAATAATCGATAATATCCGTCAACACCCTTCCCCATGCAAAACCCTCAGGAATACAGGCGCCCTCTTCTTGAAATAATGATTCCAAATCACTTGGGCCATTTAGAACCGCAACCTGATCTAATTGAATGCTGGCATTGGGGAATTCCAAGGTTAAACGATGTCTTCCCTTTCCAAGATCATAAAATCTTGGAATCTGAAACCAGGTAAACTCGGCACTATTAAAAGGTGCCACTCGCTCTAGCTCTTCTCCATTTAACCCAATCAAAAGGGCCCCTGCTGTTCCGCTGACAGATTTGGACCGAATCCAAACCCGGTAATCATCTGCACTTTCCAAATCAAACTCAAAGTGAACCCGCATAGCATTTGCACTTTCCCCTTCTTTGCTAGGATCTCCTTTGATGTACAGACCGTTTGAGGCTGATTCATCTGTCAGGATCGTCCATTGATTTCCGAGATAATCCCCACACTCTGCTTCAAAGGCTAGTACATTGGATGGAATCTCCACAAAAGGCTCGTCCATTTGTTCCAGATTATTCGGAGCCGAATAGGTCGGCATTGGAATCGAAGGTGTAGATTCGTGATTGAGGTAAAGCAGCCCGATATTGGTCAGGTTACCAGCCTCATCGTAATAAAAAGCAGGTTCAACATCATTTTGGGAATTATTAGGATTGGGCTGAAAGTAGGCATAGCGCTCCACATAGTCCAAGCTCTCCAGATAAGGCAAGGCTAATTTTAAAAATTCCTCTTGAATGGCATTTCCCCTGTTGGGATTGGCATTAAACTCCGTAATCCAAATGGGCAAATTATAGATTTGATGAACATTATTCAGGTAAGCTTTAAATCGGTTAAAGATCTCCTGAGGATTGGCATTGGGACTATTAGCAGGTCCGCTTCCCCAATCGTACCAATGAACAGCCACAAAATCAAAACGAACATCTCGAGCTTTGGCTATTTCATTAAACTCTCTCAACCAGCCAGTGGGGCCATTTTCCCGAGGAGCTGGCGAACCCAGTCGAACGCCTAGACCCATTAAATTCTCATAGTAGGCAACTGCTACAGCAGGTTCACAGAGATTGTTGAATTGCCCAGACTCTCCATTGCAATTATCAGATTCGTTGAAACCCAATACATGAGAAGGCTTCTTCTTATTGATCAAATTTTGGATATTCGCAGGAGATGCGCCTCCAGCACCCCAAGCCATGGGGACATAGTCGTAATTAGGTCGAGAAACTGCACTCAAGCCCCAGTTGTAATACCATCCGGCGTCCAATTCATCAAAAAAACCACCTGTTCCTTTTTTGGTGACCCAGTTCCACGGTACCACTCGTAGAAAACTCACATTTCCTTGCATCGAAGCAGGCAAATCATCCACCATTAGGTCTTCCTCAGAAGCGATGTACACCTTACTTTTGCCCGTTCCGTCAGGATTATTGGCCAAAGTGACCATGAATCCACGCTTCAAAATGAAAGACGAAAGTGAATTATCCCCCAATGGAATCGCTCCACCCTTATAAATAATGTCTTCCTGAAAAGGCGCTCCCGCTCCACCTGAGGAGGCATACCCCTCAAGAGGAGAAAAATTCCCATTAAGTGGACGGATTATAGCTCCTTTTTGATAGTATTGATTGATCCGGAAATTTTGATCCAAAATTCCAATCTCATTGGAAATCATCACCTGATCAAGATGCTCTTGAAGCTCCAAAGGATTAACTTCACCGACATAAAGCCAAGAAGCCGGATCGAGGAAATTGACAGAAAAACTTGAGTTCCACTCCTCATTTTGGGTTTTTACGGTACTTTCTCCATCTAATGAAAGTACTCCCTGCTCAAGGCTGCCTTCTACCATCATCCGAGATGAAACCACCGTCATTCCTTTTTGGTCACAAGCAAAATGGATCGAGCCCCTTGCAGTGATTTCAGCTCCTTCTATCCATAAATTGTAGTCGATGGCTTTTCCAGGCTCCAAAGTCCCCAAGTTGGGATGGGCATCTTTTTTAGGATTCTGGGCATTGGGGCAAATCTCCCAAGGTTTGGAGTTAGCCCCAGGAAGACAGGCAGGTTTTGCAGATTCCCCGCTTCCTCCATTCAGCCCCGGAGGCTTAGGTGCACTCGGTTTTTCCCGGGTCAGGCGCCAGTTATTTTCATTAAAGAAATCATCATTCTCCTCTCCTGTCCAATAGAGATACTGATTTGAAGAATTACAGGGATTTCCATTGGCTTTGCCTTTTCCTTGTGCCGCTGCAGATGCTACGCTCATTCCGAGGCAAATCAGAAGGAATAGCAAACCTTTGTTTAGCAGTAAGTAATTGTGTTTCATGGTCTTTTGGGTTAGTCATTTTCTCGCCCCCAAAACTATCCTGTCCCTCTTGACCATTGGGGTACAAATCATTCAATCCAAAAGCCATATAAACCTAAAAGCCGATCAAACCATAGGAAACAAGGTGGATAATAAGAAGATGTACTATCGAGGGAATTATCGTCAGAATTTCACTTTTCCTACCGACAGAGGGTGAAATCATTCAATCCTTAAGCCTAAAAATTCAAATACGCTGTATAATGGAAAGGGCATTAGGGATTTTCAAAAAGGAAGCTTAAACTTAATTGATCAAAAGAACACCCATGTTAAAGTCATCCATCTTTTCATTACTCGGCCTGCTTATCTGCATGTCAACTTATTCCCAAACTAAAGAAACACCTAATGTTGTATTTTTTCTAGTTGATGATTTGGGGTGGAGAGACTTGGGGAGTTTTGGAAGTGATTTCTATGAGACACCAAATATCGACCGATTAGTCAATTCGGGAGTGAAATTTACTCAAGCCTACACTGCCTCACCTGTATGCTCTCCTACACGAGCAAGTATCATGACAGGGAAATATCCCTCCAAGACCTACAATACAGATTGGTTTGGAGCGCCTCAGCCCGACGAAATCCAAGGTCACTGGACACGTGACAAACCGCTAAAGCCCGCTCATTACGAACCCAACTTGGCTTTGGATGAAAAAACGCTCGCGGAGGAATTCTGGGAGGCAGGATATCGTACTTTTTTTGCAGGAAAATGGCACTTGGGAGAATCCGAGGAGTTTTGGCCAGAAAATCAAGGTTTCGAAATCAACATAGGAGGGAACAGTAAAGGTGCGCCTTCTACAGGCAGTAAATATTTTTCTCCCTATAATAATCCTCGAATGGAAAACGGTCCCGAAGGGGAATACCTTCCTTATCGATTGGCAGAGGAAACAGCCCAATTCATCCGAGAAAATAAAGATCAAGCATTCTTCGCTTACTTGTCCTTTTACTCCGTGCATACCCCGCTCATGACCACTCCCCAATTGGAGGAAAAATACCTGAAAAAACGAGCAAATATGAATCTAAAAGACGATTTTGAGCCGGAGTGGAACAATCAAAACCGCACCACTCAAGCCCATGCCGTCTATGCCGGAATGGTCGAGGCCATGGATCAGGCTGTAGGAAAGGTACTCGACGAACTTGAGAGGCAAGGACTAGAGAAAAATACCATTATTGTATTTTTCTCCGACAATGGCGGACTCTCCACTGCGGAGGGTAGCCCAACCAGTAATCTTCCTCTCCGAGCTGGAAAAGGTTGGTTATATGAAGGAGGCATCCGTGTCCCTCTAGCTATCAGTTGGCCTGCTTCGCTAACTGGAGGAAAAGTAATTGAAACTCCCGTAATCTCAAATGACCTTAAACCTACTCTAATGGATCTAGTAGGACTAAACCCTCAGGAAAACCTTGTGGATGGAAGGAGTTTGAAAGGACTGATGAAAGGGACTGAAACTCAAATAGACCGTCAACTTTTTTGGCATTATCCACACTATGGGAATCAGGGTGGTAACCCCGGCTCGGTGATTCGCAGTGGAGATTGGAAATTGATTTATTTTTATGAGAGTGATTCTGTAGAGCTTTATAATATAAAAGAGGACATCGGAGAGCGGAAAAATTTGGCCTGGGAAAACACAGAGCTGAAGGAAGAACTACTGATTGAATTATTTGACTGGCTGGTAAAAACTAAAGCAGGTTTCCCGAGAATAAACAACTAATCTTCACCTCACTTTTAAAGCTAGAATATGTGCTAACTTATGCACTTGTGAACTGAGAGATGGCAGGGTTTTCTTTGAGTTTTTTAGGCAAGGAAACAAAGACCGTCGTGCCTGTGCCAAATGTAGATTCTACCCAAACTTCCCCTTGAAGAGCCTCTACAGCCCGCTTGACGATAGGGAGCCCCAGTCCTATTCTTTTTCTTTTATAGTTTTGGATAGGAACTTTTCTGTAAGCCAAAAATATATTTTCCAACTGTTCTCTTTCTATCCCAATGCCATGATCTACAAATTCGAAAATCAGGTATTCTTTTTTCTCTTCGAATTTTACCTGCACCAGGTTTTCACTCTGTGGTTTTGAAAACTGTACCGCATTCATCAATAAATTGGTGAAAATAGCCGTAATCATCTCCTTATCTGTCCATACTTGAGGGAGCTCTTCCTTTTCGATTTTGACCGGATAGGTCTCTATTTCTCTTCGGTAAGACAGTAAAATCTCATCTATCAATCCATTGAGGTCAATAGGCTCTACTTTCCACTCCGTTTTCTCAGCCACTGAAAATTCCCATAGACGCATGACAATATCCCTCACGTCCTTCTCCCCTTTCATCGCAAAATCTATAAAGCTCAACCCTTTCTCATCAAGGCGATCATGGTATTTGTCTTTGATTCGTTTGAGAAAGGCGGAGATCATTCGAAGTGGCTCTTGGAGTTCCTGTGAGGTCACTTTTACCAGTTGACCAATACTGAGGTTATAAAATTCTAATTTCTTGAGTGAGCTATCTAATCGCTCATTACTGAGTTCCAACTGCTCCATAAGCTCTCGCTGAAGTAATAAATTGTCTTCCATTTTCTTGAGCAGTAAAGGCAAGAGAATAGAAATGATCGCATTGACAAAAAACACATTAATAATTACTGCCAAAAAGTGTAAAAATCCGACTGTCTGATCATCGGGAATAGAAGCCCAAGTAGCGTCTTGGGCAAAGTAATAAAGCAAACAAACCAATACACTACCAAAAACTGAAAGCCTCCAAAAAGGTCTGGGCAATAACAAAGCGGTAAATACTGCTCCTCCTACCAAATACATCAAACCCGGACCCAAAAGCCCCAACTCGATCATCATTACCATGGCTAGGAAATAAATTAAAGCAACAAATGTCATCTTTTTCATTTTGACACTTGGCCAGGGAGTAAATGCGACCACCGCCAAAATCCCTAAAGCAATGAGATCACTGATGATCAAAAACCATCTCTCTTCCAGATAGGCGACATAAAACCCCGGAATAAATACCAAAAAACTAAAGGGTATCAGGTAGAGTAATGTAATATAGAAAAGTTGATTTTGCCAAAAAACCAAACCTTGGATAGACAAATCTCCTAGATTCAAATTTCTCCAAATGACACTTTTGTACTGATTCCAAAACTTCATCTGATGGCTGGGTAGACGGGTGTACAGAAATATCTTTGTTCGATTCGCTTACTATCGGGAACCTTGGACATTAAGGTAAGCATATTTCTGTGAGATACCACTCAATAGAGGAGAACGAGTATCTTTTTTATTAAATTCCCCTTTTAAATCTCCACTTGCCTTTTGCAAAAAATAAATGAATGTGGACCGTTTTAAAAAACTCAAAACTCCCTATAGCTTTGCTATTCTTTTCTCATTCATTTGTCGATCTATCTCTTCCAGTAAAGCAATCATTTTGATTCGATTTTCCTTTTTATAAATATCAAAACCCAAAGCAGAAAACTGCTGCTGTATAAATTTCAGTGCATTGTAGGGAGTAACAGTGACCTTATTAAAAGCCGCTTCTTCAGGTGTCAAAATAGTGTTATACATATCCAATAAGACGATACCATTATCAGATTTCTGTAAGATTTCAATGGAATTATTGATGACCTTAGACCAATCGGGATTTAACATAGGCGCATGTGTTAAGAATTAAGAAAAAGTAATTATTCAAATATCTTTAAAATATTGAATAAGAACAATCACAAATTTTACTCGAAGAAGAAAATCCCCCATTTCGAGCCTTTACAGAATAAAAATTTCCAAATTATCCTTACATTGAATAACCCATTCAGCAAATACTTTTTAAACGAAAACTATGAGGCCTTTGGAAAACATAGCAAACATCACTGAAGCTTTGATCGAAGAGCTGATAGAAACCGGCTCGGAAAAAGAGTTTGACGATATAGCCGACCTTGCGGCAGAATTATGTCAAGTGCCCTATGCTTTCATCTCATTTTTTATCCAAGGCAAACAGATTTTTAAAGCAAATAAGGGACTTAAGCCACCTATTATTTCTCTAGAGCATTCTCTTTGCAGTCAGCTTCTACATCGGCCAGATGAGGTAACCGTACTTGAAGATGCTAGAAAAGATCCAAAGTTCAAGACAAACCCACTAGTCCAATCGAAAGATGGTATTTCCTTTCATGCAGGAGCCCCTTTAATAGCTAGTAATGGTGCCGTTTTAGGAAGTATATGTGTGATGGATAAGGTTCCAAGGAAACTCCATGAATCACAAATAGCAGGACTGAAGATACTAGCCTCTCAGGTGATCCACTTGGTCAAGCTTAAGCAGCAAAAACTAGAACTGGAGCGTACCCAAGAAGAATTTAAAAAGGAGCACATCCGCTTAAATAATATCATCAAAGCCACCCAAGTAGGTACTTGGGAATGGGATATTCTGGAGGACAAGCTGACTTATAGTGAAAGCTGGGCCCAAATGATCGGCTACTCCTTAGACGAGCTCGGGGAAATCACCCGGAAAACCCGTGAGCAATTTATTCACCCCGAAGACTTAGATACCTCCCAGGAATGGCTTCAAAACTGCCTGTCCGGAAAAAGTCCATTTTATGAATGCGAGGTTAGGATGAAGCACAAAAACGGTAGCTGGGTATGGGTACTGGACCGGGGACAAGTGATGGAATACGATTCATCAGGTAGACCCTTACGGATGTTTGGGACACACACTGACATTACTGCCCAAGTAATCGCCAATGAAGAAATAATAATAAGAGAAAAGCGTTTTCGCACCCTTGTAGAAAATAGCGACGATGCCTTTGCCATTCTTAATTCGGAAGGAAAACCCTCCTATGTCTCCCCTTCTATTCATCGGGTATTGGGCTATACAGAGCAGGAAATCATGGGAAAGTCACTGGCTGACATCATTCATCCTGATGACTACTCGGGAGTGGAGCGTCAAGTCCTGAATTCTTTAGAGGAACCCGGTGTCCCTATGCCCGCACATACTGCAAGAGTAAAGCACAAAAACGGCTCATGGAGATGGATTTCAGCCACAGTCACCAATATGTTTCATGATCCGGTAATTAATGGTATTATCGATAATTTCAAGGACATTACTGCTGAGCACCTAGCCAAACAACAACTCCTAAAAAGCGAAAAGAAATTTAAAATTCTTGCCCAAGAGGGGGCCGATTTGATTGCCATCATCAAAGGGGGAAAGTACGACTATCTGAGTCCTAATTATGAGTACTATTTCGGAGGTCCTCCAGAAAACTTTTTAGGGCATAGCGCAATACAATTTATCCACCACGAAGATCTTGAGAGGGTGAATAAAGAGTATTCTCTCATCCAAGAGAAAAAACAAATCAAAGGGCGTCCTTTTAGAATGAAGCATGTCAAGGATGGCTGGAGATGGCTGCAGAGTGTAGCCACTAATCTCAGTGATGACCCTGACATTGAAGGAATTGTAGTAAACTCAGTAGATGTTACAGAAGTGATCACTGCTCAAAATCTCCTTCGAAAAAGTAATGATCGCTTCGAGTTGGTCATGAAAGCAGGTTCTGAAAGCATTTGGGATTTTAACCCAAAAAACCAAGAACTTTTCTTGGGAGAAGGTTTTCAAAAAAACTTCAAACTTCCCATTCTATCTGAGGCCGAAAATAATGAGTTAATCAATCAGTCCATCCATCAGGAAGATCGAGAAAGCGTCGTAGAAAGCTTCCGAAACACACTGAAAGACAGAGAACAAACTACCTGGATCAAAGAATTCAAACTAGTCAAAGGCAATGGGGAAATTGCCTATGTGCACGATAAAGCGATTATTCTTAGGGATGGCTTAGGCAAAGCAATCCGAGTGGTCGGAGCCATGCGAGACGTCAGTCGAGAGCATTATTTCAGAGCACTCGAATCGATAGAAAAAAAGGCTATGGAGGCCAGCCTATTGGAGAATGCCTGCGAAAAAGAAATTTTTGATGACCTGATCCTTCGACTGGAAGGATTGATCCCCGATCTCCATGGGTCTATCATCCGCATCAGAGATGAGAAACTACATAATTTAAGTTCTCCTTCCCTAGACCCTGAGCACATTGCAAAAATCGAAGGGCTCCCAATCGGGCCTAATCAAGGGTCCTGCGGCACAGCGGCTTTTTTAAATAAGAAAATACTCGTCAATGATGTCTTTGATAGTCCCTATTGGAAAGATTATCAGGATCTCGCTAAGTCTTATCATATCGGTGCCTGTTGGTCTTTCCCGGTGATTTCGCCCGAATCAAAAGCCATAGGAACTGTTGCATACTATTTCCCAAATCCCAAGACTCCCTGTGAGCAGGAGTTAGCCACCTTGGAGCGAACGCATCGATTGGTCAGCATTCTGATGGCTAAATTTGACTATTTAGAAAAAATCAAAAGGTCCAACGAGCGCTACGAACTTGTCAATAAATCTACAAATGAGGCCATTTTTGACTGGGATGTAGAAAAAGATCATTTTACCTGGGGAGAGAGTTTCACACGGGTTTTTGGCCACCCAGTGGATGGAGCCAACTTTTCGCTTGCTCAATGGACTGAGTTAATGCATCAGGAGGATGTAGGAAAAAAGTCTAAGGAGTGGGATGAGTTTATCATTTCCCCTGACCAAACAAGGTGGGAGAACACCTTCCGATTTTTAAAAAGTGATGGTTCTTATGCTTTTGTAGAAGAAAAGGCATTTATGATCAGAGATCAGCATGGAAAAGCCATCAGGATGATCGGCGTACTGAGAGATCAAACTCAACTTCGAATAGATCAAGAGAAAAAAGAGCTCAAGTCCAAAATTTCTGAGCTGTTCAAAGTAGAACAAAGCTTACATCAGGCCTTAAACCAACTCAGCCAGCTACTTGTAGACTTTGGTGCCTTTGAGCTTGCAGAAATATGGCTAAAAAGCCCTGACAATCAAACACTCAACCTCGCATCCAACTACCTAAAAAAACAAGAGTACGAATCGATCTACAAAAACCAGGATATCCTACACCAACTCGAGAAAGCAAAGGGCTTTCCTGGTACAGTCTGGCAAAAAAGAGAGATCACGATCTGGAGCGAGTTAGGAACACACCCTGATTTTATTAGAGCGGAGTCTGCCCAAACTTTTGGGTTGAAATCAGGCATAGGCATCCCTATCGATTCTGGAGATCAGTCCATAGGAGCACTCCTTATTTTCTCAGCTTCCAATTTAGATAACGATCCACATACCCAGTCTATTTTTCAGGTGATTCAGGAAGTCTTAGGGCAAGAAATCATTCGAAAGCAACAAGAAGAGGAACTCAAGGAGTTTTTTGAAAATGCCCCCGATATCTTGGCCATTGCCTCACCAAAGGGTTATTTCACAAAGGTCAATCCCGCTTTTTGTAAATTATTGGGTTACTCAGCCGAAGAACTCACCTTTACTCCATTTTTACAGTTTCTTCATCCTGATGATGTACCAGAAACGAGCAAAGAGTACAAGGAAACTATTAGCGGTGAGCGACTGGCACGAAATTTTGTCAACCGGTACCGTACCAAATCCGGTGAATACCGGTATATATCCTGGAGCTCTTCTGGTTTGTTTGGCAGCGATTCCAATGCTTTTGCCTTTGGCAGAGATATCACAGAACTCAAAAAATTGGAAGAGCTGCTTCTGCACGCCTCCAAATTATCCAGAGTAGGCGGCTGGGAAGTCAATATCAATACTAATGAGCTTCATTGGTCCAGGACGACCCATGAAATACATGAAACTCCGCCTGACTACAAACCCAACTTGGAAGAAGCCATCCTATTTTACAGGGAAGAGTTTCGTGAGATGGTCTCTGAAAAAGTACAACAGGCCATTAAAACTGGAAAGAAATATGAATTTGAAGCCCCTATCATTACTGCTAAAGGAAAAGAGCGCTGGATTCGATCCATAGGTGAGGCGGAGTTTGCTGAGGGAAAGTGTATACGTCTATTTGGTTCGATTCAAGACATCCATGAGCGAAAAGAGGTAGAACTTCGATTCAAAAGTGTCTCGGATAGCATACCCGGAGTCATCTTCCAATACATTCTCTACCCGGATGGCCGAAATGAATTGCGAAATGTCAGCCAAGGCTCCCAAAAAATCTGGGGACTTAGTCCGGAGGATTGTGAGCGGGATAGTGGACTTATTTGGACTCAGGCAGAACTGGGTGGTGATGTGGAAATTTTAAAGAAAAGCATTCTGGATTCTGCAAAAAACCTGAGCAATTGGAGTTGTGAATGGCGAATTCTCTCTCATGAAGGTAAAATCCGATACCTAAACGGCCTCGGTAGCCCTGTAAAAATGGCTGACGGAAGGGTGATTTGGGATAGTTTGATACTAGATAGTACAGATCAAAAAACACTCGAAAACCTGCTGGAGCAATCCGCTAGAATGGCCAAAATCGGCAGTTGGGAAGTCAACCCTGATGAGGAACCTCTTCAATTAATTTGGTCTACTACTACTCGGGAAATTCTAGAAACCGAGTTCTCTAGTGTAGAATTGGAAAAAGCCTATACCTTTTATCAAGAAGATCATAAACACCAAGCCAGAGAGGCCATGGATCGGTTGATAAAGTTGGGTGAACCCTTTGATCTCGAATTACTACTGACCACTCCAAAAGGCAATCCAAAATGGGTCAGATGTATAGGCAATGCCCAAGTAGTAAATGGTCTAGTTCTACAAGCCTTTGGCAGCTTTCAGGATATTCATGATAGAAAGGTTGCGGAACTCGATCTGCAAGATCTACTTGAGGAGAGAAACACCATCCTAGAAAGTATTGGGGATGGGTTTTTCGCAGTAGACACGGACTTGAATGTGACCTATTGGAATCACATGGCAGAGCGACTTCTAGAAGTCTCAAGGGACAGTATTTTAGGAAAAAACTTATGGGAAATATTTGATTCTAAATCTAACCCCATCTCTAGGGCCCATTATGAGCTGGCGCTTAAAACTGGAGAGATTCAACATTTTGAAGATTATTTTTCTGACCTTAAAAAATGGTTTGGTGTTTCAGTATTCCCCTCTGAAGCAGGACTGACTGTTTATTTCAAAGATATCACTCATGAAAAAATTGCCAAGGCCGAAGTCGAAGCCTCAAACGAGCGCTTTGAGCTAGTAGCAAAAGCTACGAATGATGCCATTTGGGACTATGATATAGTGAAAAACCAGTTGTACTGGGGGAATGGCTTCTTGACCCTTTTCGGTTACGATCCGGAAATATTTCACCCCACATTTGACAAACTGCTACAGCTCATACACCCAGAAGATCGGGAAAGAATCCGGACAAAAATCCAAAAAATGATGGAAAACAGCGAAGTCAATCATTGGGTGGAAGATTTTCGTTTTTTAAAATCTGATGGTAATTATTCTTTTGTCATCGATAGGGCTTCCTTTATCCGAAATCCCCAAGGACAGCCCATTCGTGCCATAGGTGCTATGTCTGATATGACTGAGCAGAAGTCCTATGAAGAATCACTTAAAAGCCTTAATGAAAACCTTGCCAAACAAGCCAAGGAACTGGCTATATCCAATTCTGAGTTGGAGCAATTTGCTTATATCGCTTCTCATGATCTCCAAGAGCCACTACGCATGGTGTCAAGTTTTTTGTCCCAATTGGAACGGCGCTACCAGGACCAGTTGGATGAAAAAGCACTTCGCTACATAGAATTTGCCAAAGGTGGGGCAGTCAGAATGCGACAAATCATTTTGGATCTACTGGAGTTTTCTCGTGTAGGCAAACAGGAGGAGGAAGTCAAAACTATAGATCTACGTGAGGTAGTAAATGAGGTAGGGCTTCTTCAAAAGCGCCTGTTGGAAGATAAAAATGGTCAATTGTCCTTTGAAGGTCACCACTTGATCAAAGGGTATCCTTCTCCAATCCTTCAAGTGATGCACAATCTAATCGGCAATGCAATCAAATACAGCAGGCAAAACATACCACCAATAGTGAAAATTACCTGTGAAGACCAGGAGGATCACTGGGTCATTTCGGTAAAGGATAATGGAATAGGTATCAAGCCTGCGTATTATGACAAAATATTTGTGATTTTCCAGCGATTGCATCGAAAGGAAGAATATAACGGAACAGGAATGGGCTTGGCCATTGTGAAGAAAATAGTTGAAAGTCTTGGTGGTCAAATTTGGGTAGAATCAGAATGGGAAAAAGGCAGTACATTTACCTTTACCCTACCTAAAAGCATATTGTGATCGCCACATCTCTCCCAGCTTACCTAAAAATAAGCTGAGGATCTACGATGTAAAATCACATTCTAATAAATTGAAGAATAATGAGACAAATGCACATTTTATTGATAGAAGATAATGAAGGAGACATCCTTCTCATCAAGGAGGCCCTCTCCAATAGACCTACTGTCAAAAAAATATCCGTAGCCACTGATGGTCAACAAGGCATCGACTTTGTTACTCAGAAGGGAGTATATATCGATGCGCTCCAACCTGATTTGATTTTATTGGACATCAATTTGCCGCTGAAGAACGGTCACGAAGTCCTCCACACCTTAAAAACAGATAGTAAGACCAAGCACATCCCCATCATCGTCCTGACGACCTCTTCTTCTCCCGATGACATCAACAAAAGTTATCAGTCATTTGCAAATCTTTACGTGACCAAACCAGTGGATATGGATGCCTTTGATGATGCGATTTCGGCTATAGAATCCTATTGGTCGGGGATGGTCAAACTACCAAAAATATCTGCCTAGTCTTCTTGAGGTGTGACTTTAGCTAAATAATCGTCTAAGATTCCCTGGATTCCATTTTTATTCATGGGTTTGTGATAGTAACCTTTGACCATAGGATAGGAAAGCCCCCTATTTCGCTCCGACAAGGAAATAGAACTAGTCAAAATCACAATAAAAAACCTCTTTTGAAGGCTTTGATCTAGTTGAGAAAACTCTTCTAAAAATTGCCAGCCGTCCATTTCAGGCATATTCAAATCCAAAAACACCAGATTGGAATAATCGCTCAAAGCAAGATGATCTTTTTTTGAAATTGCATCCATGAGCTGATTTCCATCATACAAGGAAATAAAAGGAATACGCACCTCTATTTTGCTCAAATTTTTCTTAGCAATAAGATGAAAAGACGGATCATCATCGACTAAGATTATATTTTTTAAAAATTCTTCTAATTCCATTTCTTCAATAAGCTATATCATTACAAAATTCGAAAATTTTTCATTCAATCCACTTAAAAAGCGCTCTAATAATCAGATAGTTACAACTTAAACTTGAGATCAGACTTACCCCTCTTTACCACTACTTCCTCTAAACTGATCTTCTTTGTATGCAAACAACACATTAAAAGTGGTCAATGACCCGTAACACCTGGTAATGTACTGTTGCAAATGAACCCTGTCTTCATCATCAAGTTTAGGGTGATTATTGATGTTTTGTTCCAAAACCCTAAGCTTCTCTCTTACCATTACGATTTTGTGGAAAAAAGTTTCCATGGAAATTTCCTTTGTCTGAAGCGTGGTATCTCCAGGCAGAAAAGTAACAACTCCTCCGATCCACTTCCCTCCTAGCGGCACAATAGGTGCTCTCTCAGAGGTATTGATTAAAGCTTCCCGGATAGCCTTCTCTACATCCCGCATGGTCAACATGGGAAAATCAGGTTTCTTTGCCTCTTCTACAGTAAACCCCTCATAATCTCTGGCGAGCGTTTTAATCTCCTCGCTTTCATAAAAGTAGATCTTATAAAATTTTTCATCTGCCGAGAGGATCATTCCTGTACCAAATTTAGAATGAGAAAGTTTACTTCCCGGTGCCAATTCACTTGCTGTAGACGACATACCTATCCATGTATTATGTTAATATTCACGATTAAAAATCAATACACTTGATTTCATAGAACAAAATTAATCCATTTACAGCAAGTTGGAATGGACTTATTACAATCCTAAGCAGATTTTGATATGAGGTTCAGTACTTGTTTGATCGTGCTGATCTATCTTTTTTCTGAATTGAAAAATTAAAATAAAAAGGGAATTATTAAATCATTCTAAGAGAAAGCGAAAAGCGCTCAAATCTACTTTCTGAGACTCTCTCCTGAGCATAAAAAGAGACTTCCTCTTTAAAGCTGCTGATAATCAGCTAGGAAGTAATAGGATTGGAAAGAATAAAGACAAGCTATTGATTTGAGTAGATTTTAGCGTACATTTGTGCCCTAGCGGCACGACCAGCTCCTGCTGAATCCCCCAGGTCCGGAAGGAAGCAAGGGTAGGCGGTTGTAGCGGTGCGATGCCGCTTCTTTTTTGCCCTAAAATCAATGCCTGCAACTTTTTAGCGTTCTATAACAGGATTAATCTTTTAACTTTGTTACGTTTAGTATCGGGTAGCGCTTTAGCTAGATCCGAGCAATAGTTTACCATTTATAAAACCTCTCAACATGAAATTCTTTATTGACACAGCCAATCTTGACGAAATCCGCGAAGCTTACGACTTAGGCGTACTTGATGGCGTAACCACCAATCCCTCCTTAATGGCAAAAGAGGGAATCTCTGGTGAAGAAAATGTACGCGCACACTACAAAGCGATCTGTGACATAGTCGATGACAAAGTAAGTGCAGAGGTAATCGCCACTGATTTTGAGGGAATGATCAGAGAAGGTAAAGAATTAGCAAAAATTGACGACAAGATCGTAGTTAAAATACCTATGATCAAGGAAGGAGTCAAAGCCATTAAATATTTTCACAGTGAAGGTATCCGTACCAACTGTACTTTAGTGTTCTCTTCTGGTCAGGCGCTTTTAGCAGCCAAGGCAGGAGCCAGTTATGTTTCTCCTTTTATCGGTAGATTGGATGATATTTCATTTGACGGGTTGGAGCTGATTGAGCAGATTGTTCATATTTATCAGACCTACGGCTATGCTACTGAGGTACTTGCCGCTTCTGTTCGCCATACCATGCACCTCATCAAATGCGCTGAGATAGGAGCCGACGTAGTGACTTGCCCGCTCAAAGTGATCACCGGACTGCTTAAGCACCCACTTACTGATTCTGGATTGGCACAGTTTCTGGCAGATCATGCCAAAGCCGCTGGAAAATAAATCACAAGTAGGTTGGTCAACTCATGGCCAACCGCTTTTTTTGAAACAACATGTACATCATCAAAGTAAAAGGAAAAGCAAAAATACCTGACTACATTCAGATTAGGGATGAGAATTTCGTTTTGGTCGCTTATTTTAGAGCAGATAGACCGATGAAAAATATTGAGAAATTTGGGCTAGAGGGAAAAGAGCAAGCCCTAGAGGAACTCATCAAAAATCTACCCTTCGGGAAATTGCAAAAATTAGAACTTTAACCATGGACTTCAGTACTCAAGCGGTTCTTAAAGTAGATCAAGCTACTATTTTTCAGGGAGTAGATCCTGTACTCAGTAATGTCAGCTTCTCAGTAGAGCAGCATGAGTTTGTATTTCTAATCGGTAAAACAGGAAGCGGAAAAAGCTCCTTGCTCAAAACACTCTACGCGGACCTTCCATTAAGAAGCGGTACAGTAGAAATCGCTGGATTTGACTTGACAAAAATCAAAAATTCGGAGGTACCTTTTTTGAGAAGAAAACTTGGGATTATCTTTCAAGACTTTCAGCTTTTCAACGACCGGACAGTAGCCGAAAACTTAGCCTTTGTAATGAAGGCAACCGGATGGAAAGACAAAGTGAAAATCAAGGAAAGAATGGCTGAGGTACTTTTGCTTGTCGGTTTAAATAATGCCTCATCAAAAATGCCTCATCAGCTCTCGGGAGGGGAGCAGCAGCGGGTAGTAATCGCCCGGGCACTTCTGAACGAACCCTCTATTCTTTTGGCGGATGAACCTACAGGAAACTTGGATCCAGATGTGGCGGATGGGATTTTCAAGCTCTTCCAAGAAATCAATAAAAAGGGAACCGCTATATTGATGGCCACACACAATCACGAGCTATTGAGAAAGTATCCTTACCGTGTATTAAAATGCGAAGCAGGAAAACTTTTGGATAGTCAGACGCATGACGTTTCCTTTGGTACGTCGTATTAATCAAAACAAACAAAAAAGTAAACCGTTTCTAAGTAGAAGATAATCACTAAAGATATGAGAATTTCAAAAATTTACTTTGGCATTTTCCTTTTAGGAGCCCTGTTGACAGGTTGTAAAGATGAGGAAGAAGTGCTCCCTACCCCAGACGTCACAGAAGAACCAGAACCTAGTCCCAATATCGCTATCAATAATTGGATTCAATCAGTCATGAATGAAGTCTACTACTGGCTAGACGACATGAAATCACCGATCGCATCCGATTCGGATCCGGCAGAGTATTTTGAATCCCTTCTTTTCCGCCCTACAGACAGATTTTCTGCCATTTATCCTGATTACCAAGAACTGATCAACTCTTTAAACGGAGTGGAGCTCGAGGCTGGATACGAGTTCATTCTTTACAGAGAAAGTAACGAAAATGACAACGTCATTGCGCAACTCAGTTACGTAAAAAGAAATAGCCCGGCAAGCGAGGCCGGACTAAGAAGAGGTGATATCATCACGCTGATCAATGGACGCCAGATGGATATCAACAACTTCAGAGATGTATTGGCGGATATTTCCCAAACGCACACCATCAGCTATTTAAGATACAATGAGGAGGCAAATCAATATCAACCTCAGCCTGATTTGCAATTGACTCCTGTGCAGCTGTCTGAAAATCCTAACTTCTTGGACACGGTCTACACAATTAATGATCAAAAAATCGGTTACGTGGTTTATCACTTCTTTGCACCTGGATCAGGTAATAACAGTACGGTGTATGATGATGAGATGGACGAAACATTCTCCAAGTTCAAAGCAGAAGGTATTAACCATTTAATTGTCGATTTCCGATACAATGGTGGTGGATTTGTATCATCCGCTGTCAATCTTGCGAGCTTGATCGCTCCGGGAGTGGGTGCCGATGCGGTTTTTTCCAAAACCAAATTCAATAGCTTCCTGAGCAGATTCGAAGATTTTCAAAATGTGCAAACGAAATTTAGAGCGAAGGATGAAAACCTCGGAAACACACTTTCTGGTAACAGAGTCTATATTTTGACTACTAGTAGAACTGCCTCGGCTTCAGAACTAGTTATCAACGGACTCAAACCTTATATGGACGTCTTTTTAATTGGTGATAGAACAACAGGAAAAAATGTAGGCTCCATCCCATTTGAGGATGATGATAATCCTAACAATAGCTTCGGAATACTACCTATAGTAACACAAAGTTTTAATAGTGCAGATCAATCCGACTACACCACCGGCTTTGTTCCTAATATTGCTGCTCGTGAAGTGGAGGAATTGCCTAGACAATTTGGAGACATCAACGAGCAACTCCTAAGAAAAGCTATAGAACAAATCACAGGACAAAGCTCCTCGGCAAGGATCCAATCACTTGATCGGATAGACTTGGGTAGTACACTTGACCATAAAGTTCGAACTGGAACGATGGTCGAAAAACAAGACTTAATGAAAAATAATTAATTAAAAAGGCCTCTTTAAGAGGTCTTTTTTTTTAAGGCTGTCTCATCAATACTAAAAGTAACCTTGAGTACTTGAAAGACGAAATTCCCGAAATCGAAATCTTTCCCGAAGCGCTAATATGGGCTTTTGGCCCCTTACAGTCCTCGGGACTCGGCCATTGAAGGATTTTGGCACAATCAGGCCAACACTTCTACAAAGCTACCTATTGGACAACTGAATATATGTAAGTCCAAGCGTAGTCGAAGAATCTTCGACTACGCTCAGAGTGACCACTATTCAACTTCTATGGTTAATTTTCATATGTTTATAATTTGATTTTTAATGGCCACAACTTGTCCCGAGTATCGGGGTGGAATCTTCGCAAGCATTCCCCGATCCATCGGGGCATACCACTGTGTGTCGCTTTGGGTCATGCTCGATTTCATCATTTCCTTTCTGTAAACGCTAATTTTTAAAACTCAGTTTGAGAGGCTTCTCAGTGTGACCACGATCATACTTTAAAGAAAAATTACCTTCATTTCCTTATTGCATGTTTACAAAATATTTAAGATTCAGGCTGACAATAGACCGATTTTTGAAACAGCCATGTTTTTAAATTCCTTCAAGAGAAAAAGAAGGACAACAGTTGACATACATTTTCTACTGCGGAAGAAGATTTTAAGTCTATTTTCTCTTATTTTTTCTCAAAAAACCATTGATCTATTAGGTATTTTTTCCCATATTCCATCACTTATTTCCAATAAGTAGCTTTAATCTAATATTTCATCAACCATCAACCCAACTTTATGAAAAATCAAATTTGGAAAAAGCCTGCACTCTGTGCAGGTTTAGTTTTAGGTGCACTAAGCTTCGCTTGTCAGCCAATGGAAGAGAACCCTAATCTTCCAGATCAAGCTGTGGAATACTTAGGCTACCAAAATGGGGATATTATACCTGGTAAATACATCGTAAGGCTCAATCCTAGTCATATCAATTTCAGAAAGACAAGAGATTATGCTTCGAATGAGGCCGCCATGCGAAAAATCGGGATTGAGCTTCTTTCTAAATACCGTATTGCGGAAAGTAATTTAGGTTATGCCTATGGCAGTTCTATAGAAGGTTTCTCCGCAGAACTTTCCGATGAAGAATACACCGCCTTAATTAATGATCCAGCAGTACAATTTATAGAACCTGATAGAATCATGGCGCTAGCACCACCTCCAGGGAAAGGGCCGGGAGGCGGAGGTAGCGACGGTGGAGGATCCAGCCCTACACAGGAAACTCCTTATGGGATTACCAGAGTAAATGGAGGTACCACCTACACTGGCAGCGGAAAAGCCTATGTCATTGATTCAGGGATTGATGGGAGTCACCCTGACCTAAATGTAAACGTATCTGCTGGATTCAATGCCTTTGACAAAGGCAAAGATGCTGACCTGAGCAAAGACGGAAGTGGGCATGGCACTCACGTAGCAGGCACGATTGCGGCAATTGATAATGAATTTGGAGTGATTGGAGTAGCAGCTGGAGCTACTGTCGTACCAATCAAAGTACTAGATAGCCGTGGCTCTGGATCGTATTCTGGAGTGATTGCAGGAGTCGATTTTGTCACTGGAAGTGCCAATTCAGGAGACGTTGCCAATATGAGTCTGGGCGGACCGGCATCGGATGCTTTGGATGCGGCAGTCATCGCTTTGGCCAACTCAGGAGTAAAAGTAGCCTTAGCAGCTGGAAATGAAAGTAGAAACGCCAATAACTCCTCTCCTGCTAGAGCAAATGCTCCAAACATCTACACTGTTTCGGCGGTAGATTCAGGTGATAGATTTGCTTCTTTCTCAAATTTCGGTAACCCTCCGATTGATTTTGCAGCGCCTGGAGTGGCAATAAAGTCCACAATACCTGGCGGCGGATATGCTATCTATAGCGGAACTTCAATGGCCTCTCCCCATGTCGCAGGGATTCTTTTGACAGGGAATCCTAGAAGCGGTGGATCTGCCACAGGAGATCCCGATGGAAATCCTGACTCAATAGCAGTAAAATAATAAACTTTGAAAAGCGGTTTCTGATTTTAGAAGCCGCTTTTTCCTTATTATCAAATCGTTAACTTTTTGAAATCTTTACACTCCATCAACTGCCTTTCTTAATTTTGTTCGAATGGAAGCAGTAGCCAGTTTTATATTAATTTTCTTAGTTTACTTCTTAGGCACCCTAGCTATCGTACAAGAAGTGATCAGACCTCGCAGACAGCTTATCACCCTAAACGGAGGAAAAATAAAACAGTGGGCTACCAACTACAGTAAAATCATCCTGCTCAGCTTATTGCTCTCCTTTCTGACTACCTCTCTTGCCTATTGGTTATTCATTTGACAGCAAAATAAACTTTGATCAGTACCCCTTTCAAACAAAAAAACCGGCCTAAGGCCGGTTTTTAAAACTTCGCTTTCTATTCAATTATTGTTGTGCTTGCTTCAGGTTTTCTTTTGCCAGAGCAAAGTTAGGGTCCAATTGAATCGCCTCTTCAAAAGCTGCTAAAGCTTCAGATTTAGATCCTTGATCCAAGTAGATCATCCCTTTTAAATTGATCGCTGCAGCCTTCATGGAAATTTCCTGAGTCTCTGTTTGACTTAAAGGAAAGCCTATTTTCTCATCTGTTTTAGCTTCTCTTATCAATAAATTGACAGAGTTCATCGCCTCAGCGTATCGCTTAAGCGAATATTGTAAGTAGCCGCTCTTATACAAACTGAAATTATCCCCACTCAAAAGATATAAAGACTCAAAGTGAGGCAACGCTCTATCCAGGGCCCCTACTTGCTCCAGCGAAAAAGCAGCAATCTCCAAAGCGCCAACGCTTTTATCATTTACTTCTAAGATATCCAATGCTACCAATGCCGCTGAGGTAGACTGACCGAGTTCGAAATATAAGCTCCCAAGCGCCTCCTGAAAACGAAGATTCTCAGGATTCCTCACCATCAATCTATATAAGCTGGCTTTTGCCATTTGCGAATCATTATAACGCATGGCAAGCTGATAGGCAGCCTGATCTTCCATATTTAATATGCGCTTAGTCTTGCTATCCAATCGAGGCAGCGAATCATTTCCTTCCTGTGCAAAGGCAAATTGCACCGTCAGCATTATTACTATGAGGGTAAGTATTCTTTTCATATTGTTATTATTATTCTTGATTTTAATTCAATTTCTTTATTTCACCAATCCTTTTTGTTTAGCCAATTGATGCATCAACTGTCGTGCCTCTTCCGGCTTGTTTTTAATTTTGCCTTCCAAGATAGCTTCTTTTATTTCTTCTTTGATCTCACCTACAGTTTTTGAAGGTTTCAATCCAAAGGTTTCCATAATTTCTTCTCCGCTAATAGGGGGTTGAAAATTCCTCACTTGATCTTTTTCCTCCACTTCGCGAAGCTTCTGTTCTACTTTATCAAAGTTTTCGAGAAATCGCTTTACCTTTTTGTTATTCTTGGATGTGATATCTGCCCTGCAAAGCTTCATCAAGTCATCAATATCATCTCCTGCATCAAAAAGCAGTCTTCTCAGAGCAGAATCAGTCACTTCATCTTTGACTAGAGCGATGGGTCGGAGATGTAATCGCACTAATTTTTGAACATACTTCATTCGCTCGTCCATAGGGAGCTTTAGTCGCTTAAAAATTCCCGGCGTCATTCGTGCCCCTTTGTCTTCATGGCCGTGAAATGTCCAGCCTACTTTGCTATTAAATCTCTTCGTGGCAGGTTTGGCTATATCGTGTAGGATAGCTGCCCAACGCAACCACAAGTCATCACTCACCAGACTTAAATTATCTAGGACTTGCAGCGTATGATAGAAATTGTCTTTGTGCGATTTATCGTCTACAGAGTCTACCCCTTGTAATTCGACCATTTCCGGAAAAAACTCATGCAAGAGCTTTCCTGCAAACAAGAGTTTAAAACCATAAGAAGGCTGATCCGTCTGAATGATCTTATTTAACTCTACAATAATCCGTTCAGCCGATACAATAGATAAGCGATGGGCATTTTTGCTTAATGCATAGAAAGTGTCGGGATCAATGTCAAAGCCGAGCTGACTTGCAAATCGTACAGCTCGCATCATTCTCAAAGGGTCATCCGAAAAAGTGATTTCTGGATCAAGGGGAGTTTTGATTTGCTTACGCTTCAGATCTCCGATTCCATCAAAAGGATCCAAAAGCTCTCCATAATTCCCCTCATTAAGAGAAATGGCCATAGAGTTGATGGTAAAATCTCTTCTCTCCAAGTCTTCTTGTAAAGTACCATCCTCTACTATCGGTTTACGACTTTCGGATCGATAGGACTCTTTTCTCGCCCCTACAAATTCCAGCTCACTATCTTCTAACTTGAGCATGGCCGTCCCAAAATTTTTAAAGACAGAAAGGGGCACATGAAAATCAAACTGCTTGCTCACCTCTTCTGCCAAAGCAATACCGCTTCCCACACAAGTGAAATCCAAGTCTTTGCTAACTCGACCTAATACCAGGTCACGGACAAATCCGCCGACAACATAAGTCTCGAGATTGAGATTTTTTGCAGCAGCTCTGATTTTTGCAAAAACCTCATTTTTATCTAATTCTTCTTTAAAATTCATCCTTTGATGATTTTTACATCTCCTTTCGCTCCCAGGTAGAGCTCTTTTACGTTTGGCCCCAAAAGTGGGAAATTAAGCTTGGTTTCCACATCCGCTTTGGTCTCCACTCCTATCTGAGCGATAATAGGCTGCGAAATTTGAAAAAGTAACTTTTTCCAATTGGGTTCTCTTACCAATGAGAAACGAATTTCTTTTAAATCTGCCAGACCACTCGGGAGTAGCCGATTAGGCTCGGTGTGATAGATGGTAGGTTTGGATGCAAAGTCTACAATATCCAAGGCTACTTCTGAAAAGTGTCCCCCTACTGATCTGATTTGAAACAAATCAAAAAGCAAAATCACCCAATTCTCCCCCATGGAAGAATTCCAACGCTCCAAGGGATAAATTGAAATCACTTTGCCATTACCCTCTCGAATATGAAGCTGATTTTGATCCCGATACTGCTTGATAAATAATGAGTGATCCACGATTATGAAATTTTTCACAAAAATAATCAGAATATTGAGAGCGACCCCTTGATTTTCAAAAGAGCTGAGCTCAAGATCTCTCAGAAATACTTCGAATTAAAAATCTAACTCTTAAAAATTTACAAAATAACGACTAAGCTAAGCATGAATACAGAAATCTTTACTTTGAAAAACAGGTTAAAACATTATCCGCTCTTCCCCTATTATTTCTTGCTATGGAATAAATAAAAAAAGGAGTCAATTAGACTCCCCTTTCAATATCAATTAAGTTTAACTTCTCAGCCAGTTGATAAAAGTCTGATAACCAACTCCTATTTCTCTAGCGAAAGCTGCCTTAGTCTTATTACCGGTGGCTTCTACTTTTTTCCATTCCTCGAGAATCTTGTTTTTCTCTCCATCTGAGAAAGTTCTTCTTTTAGAAGTCTTTCCTGAAGAGTTTCCACTAATCAAGCCTACCAACTCGTTAAAGTCATTCATAAAACGACCATCAGTAACATATAAACCCGCTGCTTCCAATTTCTTAATTACATCATCCTTTGGGTTTACAGGAGTTACCGGAATACCTCTAGTAGCTGCTTCATGAAGATCTATTCTTTTGCCTTCAGCAGTCACATAAATAAAGCCTTCATTCTTTTTTAGATCGGCGATTGCTTCTTTGATAAGTTCTCTCATAATATTTTATTTTAGAATTATTAAAAATCTATCGCAATATATCTATTTTAAATTTAAACATAAAAATAGAAGTATTTAATTAATGGAATTAAGTGAAAATTCAAGCCTTTTGGAGACCTTCTTAACATTTATTTAGATTCGCCTTTTCTTTTCTATCATAAAATTCCCTTTTTGAAATTTCCTCATCAATAAAGAAAACTCTTTCAACAACATTATTTAATTAAATCCATTTCGACCTACGGAATTAATAGTTATCTCGAAGGGCTTGGGAAAACCTAACCCTTTACCAAAGCCTCCTAATAAACTATTAAACTCTCAGCCTCCTTAGGCCTAAATTGCGACCATGATCAATAACCTTACAATTATTTTGCGAAAAAAAGGGAATACTTGAAGCATAAATAAAGAAGGACCAAAATTATATCAAGTTAATATAAATGGAAATAACACACTTGACTATTTGGACTATGCTGAGGAAGCAGAAAACTTTTTCACCAAATTCTCTACAATAATTTTTCTTACATGATTTTTTTTGAAGCGGGCATTCCTTATATCTCTTATTAAAATTCCTTTTCTAGTACACTTCTTTCTATTCCAATTCTAAACTCTACCTCTTTAAAATCTGAGGCAAAAGTATGGCTAAGGCAAGTAACATCTATGCGATTAGTTAGTATTTCCCACCTTAAGGAGACCACTTCAGGTCTGCCAAAATCCAAAGAGAAATAAAAATTAATCTGAGTAATCGGATAATTTTCGTAATTTTGAGCCCCATAAGAATTCAACCAAATATCTCATCCCCGCACCATTCTTATGGCTTCATCCACCAAATACATCTTTATTACAGGAGGAGTTACTTCCTCTCTAGGAAAAGGAATTATCGCCTCTTCACTGGGTAAACTATTACAGGCTAGAGGTTTCTCTGTGACTATTCAAAAATTTGACCCCTACCTCAACATCGATCCGGGGACGCTCAACCCTTATGAGCATGGGGAATGCTATGTAACCGACGATGGTGCAGAAACAGACTTGGACCTTGGTCATTATGAACGTTTTCTGAATGTATCCACCTCTCAAGACAACAACATTACGACAGGTAGGATTTACAACAACGTCATAACAAAAGAACGGAAAGGCGAATATTTGGGCAAAACAGTCCAGGTAATTCCTCATATCACTGATGAGATAAAAACAAATTTCTATAAGCTAGGTGAAGATGGTAAATATGATGTGGTCATCACTGAAATCGGTGGTTGCGTAGGTGATATAGAATCTTTGCCGTTTATCGAGGCAGTCCGGCAGGCTCGTTGGGACCTAGGACCAAATAATTTTTTAGTAATCCACCTGACACTCATCCCCTACCTCAAGGCCGCTAAAGAGCTCAAAACTAAACCCACTCAACATTCAGTAAAGCAGCTATTGGAGGCAGGTATACAGCCAGATATTTTGGTCTGTAGAACTGAGCATCACCTGCCTTTGGATGTGAAGAAAAAACTCGCGCTTTTTTGTAATGTCCAACTCAACTCGGTCATCGAGGCAATGGATGCTGACACCATTTATGATGTACCGCTTTTGATGAAAAAAGAAAAACTTGATGAGCGGGTCATGACCAAATTAAAACTTTCCTCCAGGCAAAACACCGATCTTGAAAACTGGAAAGACTTCCTCGGAAAACTCAAAAACCCAACCCAAGAAGTCACTATCGGATTGGTGGGTAAATATGTATCTTTACCAGACTCTTACAAGTCAATCATAGAGGCATTCACTCATGCTGGGGCTTCCATAGAATGTCATGTGAACCTGAAGTTGATTTCTTCGGAGGAAATCAACAGCGATAATTTTGAAAATAAACTTGAGGATTTAGACGGGATCTTAGTGGCGCCGGGCTTTGGTGAGCGAGGATTTGAGGGGAAAATTGATACCGTTCGTTACGCTCGGGAAAATCAAATTCCCTTTTTTGGAATATGTCTGGGAATGCAGGTGGCAGTCATCGAATTTGCGAGGAACGTACTTCATCTAAAAGATGCTAACAGCACCGAAATGGACCCCTCCACGCCACATCCTGTAATTGGATTGATGGAAGAACAGAAGAATATTGACCAAATGGGTGGGACTATGAGATTGGGTTCGTATTCTTGCGAACTGAAACGCTCTTCCAAAGCCTATGCGGCCTATGGAAAATCAAAAATTCAGGAAAGACATCGCCATCGCTATGAGTTTAATAATCATTACCTCAAGGAGATGGAAAGCGCAGGAATGATAGCGACAGGCAAAAATCCTGAAACAAACTTGGTAGAAATCGTAGAAATCAAGAACCATCCTTGGTTTGTGGGAGTTCAGTTTCATCCTGAGTACAAAAGTACCGTACTCAATCCTCAGCCGCTTTTCAAAAAATTCATTGAAGCAGCTATAGAAAATAAGAAAGTAAAATAATTGCAAAACCGGATCTCCGGGAAGATTAAAAACCTATGGATAAAAATCAAGCGACAGGTCTTATCCTCTTTGCCGCAGTCATCCTCGTCTACTCCATATTTTTTGCGAGTACGCCCGAGCCTATACCCACAGAACCGGAGGTCAATACTGAATCCGTAATAATTGACAGTGCCCAAGCTGTGGCGCCAGTTGAGCCAATTGCCCAAAACGATAGCACTCTTGATGCCGATCGAGTAGCTAGGTATGGCGTTTTGGCTACCATGACACTGGGAGAAGAATCATTGGAAATATTAGAGAATGATCTGATCCAAGTCAAAATATCTACCAAAGGAGGCAATGTTTCAGAAGTATGGCTCAAAGAATACAAAAATTGGGAAAATGAGCCTTTAATGCTGTTTGACGAAAGCTCATCTTCCATGAGTTTAATGATGGAGAGCAGTCAAGGTCCTATTAACTTCAAAGACCTATATTTCCAACCCAGTGCTTCTGAGTCAGAAGATGAAAATGGCCTAAAAATCTACACATTATCGCTTGTAGCAGGCACAGAAAGCGGTACTATTCTACATAAATACACCCTCACAGAAGGAAGCTACGAGGTCAGACGAAGCTTAGAAATCGATGGATATCAGAACATCTTCACCTCCAAGGAAGCCAAAATCGACTGGCAAGATCAAGTAAGGGCTCATGAGCGTGATTTAGCAGAATCCAGAAGAAAAACCCAAGTCAATTTCTACACCAGTGCCGGATCCTACGACAATTTGGGTGTGGGAGACGACGCAGAGACAGAAGCAGTAGAGGAACCCGTCAAATGGATTGGTTTCAGTCAGCGGTTTTTTACTGCAGGGATCATTGCCGATCAGGAGTTTCGTAATGTAAGTGTGACCCAAAGCACACCAAGCGATAGTGCATTCGTACGAAATATGCAGGCTAGTTTTTCCATTCCAATGGAGGAAGGAAGCCTTTCCTACCGGTATTATTTTGGCCCTGACAAATACAAAGTGCTCAAAAACACCACAGAGGGATTTGAGGAAAATGTCGACATGGGTTATTTCTTCGTCAGTTGGGTGAATAAATACATCATTGTCAACTTGTTTGAATTTCTAGAAAAGTTCTTCAACAACTACGGTGTGATCATCATTTTGATCGTTTTCTTGATCAAACTTGCCTTGTTCCCATTGACTTACAAGTCTTACATCGGAATGGCCAAAATGCGTGTCATCAAACCTGAAATAGATGAATTGAAGGAGCAATACGGAGACGATCCTACCAAGATGCAGCAGGAGCAGATGAAGCTGTTTTCCAAACTAGGAGTAAGTCCTATTTCCGGTTGTCTACCCCTTTTGCTTCAGATGCCGTTTTTATTTGCTATGTTTTTCTTTTTTCCCAATGCGATAGAGTTACGCCAAGAATCCTTCCTTTGGGCCAAAGACCTTTCGACCTATGATGAATTCATCAAGCTGCCTTTTACTATTCCTTTTTATGGCTCTCACGTCAGTTTGTTTACACTTCTGATGACCGTATCGCAGATTGTGTATACGCATTTCAACAATCAGCTGACTACCGCCACCGGGCCGATGAAAAACCTTGGGTACATTATGCCGGTGATGTTTATGTTTATTCTTAATTCCTATCCTGCTGGATTGAGTTTCTATTATTTCGTTTCCAATGTGGTTACTTTTGGTCAGCAAGCCTTGATCAAATTATTTGTAGACGACGAGAAAATCAGAAAGAAGGTAGAAGAAAACAAGGTGAAAAATGCCAGCAAAAAGAAATCTAAATTTCAGCAACGCTTGGAAGACGCTATGAAAGCAGCAGAAGCCAACAAGAAAAAATAAGAAAGAGTCGGGGAAAAAAGCCCCGACTTTTTTTAGGCTTGATTTTAGCAGACAATCCTTTTCATACTTAAAAAACTCTTGGTTAAAGTTTATCAAATTTAGGACCTAAAAGTCCCAACTTATTTAAATTAAATTTTAAATACCACCTGATAACCAACAGGATACTACTGATTTACCACATTCTTATCTGAAAATATTGACAGAAAGGGTCAGAGTCTTGTTCTGAAAAAAAGCGAGAAACGGAACCGATAAAGAGTGGATTTTGCTTAATATTGAGATCTAATTTTAAACCGAACCATGGGAAAAGTAATTGCCATAGCCAATCAAAAGGGCGGAGTTGGAAAAACAACGACAGCTATGAACCTAGCGGCGAGTTTAGCAGTCTTGGAGTTCAAAACCCTTGTCATCGATGCAGATCCACAGGCAAATACGACATCTGGTCTCGGACATGATCCTAAATCCATCAATACCAGCATCTATGAGTGCATGGTGGATGGGATTGAGGTAAAAGAAATTGTACATAAAACTGAAATTGATCATTTGGATTTGGTTCCTTCCCATATAGATTTGGTCGGAGCCGAGGTTGAAATGATCAATATGGAAAATCGTGAGGAAAAGATGAAAGAAGTCATCGCCCCTCTCCGAGAAGAATACGATTTCATTATCATCGACTGTTCGCCCTCTCTTGGGTTGATTACGATCAATGCACTTACGGCAGCCAACTCTGTAATCATTCCAGTACAATGTGAATATTTTGCATTAGAGGGACTCGGAAAATTACTGAATACTATCAAAATCATTCAGACCCGGCTCAATCCCGACTTGGAGATTGAAGGAATCCTCCTGACCATGTATGACGTGAGATTGAGACTTTCCAATCAAGTGGTAGAGGAAGTACGGCTACATTTCAAAAATATGGTTTTCGAAACTATCATCCCTAGAAATGTCCGTCTAAGTGAGGCACCGAGCTTTGGTCTGCCTGCTATTGCATTTGATGCTGATGGAAAAGGCTCTGTAGCCTACCTGAATCTAGCCAGCGAAATCGCTCAGAAAAATGGTCTTCAAAAAGTAACTAGTTAATATGGCTGATCAAAAACCCAATCGAAAGAAAAACGCGCTGGGCAGAGGACTAGGTGCTTTGCTGGAGGATAGTCCCTCCAAAAACAAATCTGAAGATATTCTTCCTGAAGCGGTGAAAACAGGGATTTTTGAGATCTCGCTGGAGGAAATCCAAGTGAATCCCTATCAGCCAAGAACTCATTTTGACAAGGAAGCTCTACAGGAGCTCGCGGAATCCATTCAAGTCCAAGGGATCATACAGCCTATCACAGTCAGAAGACTGGATCAAAATGAATACCAGCTCATTTCAGGGGAACGGAGATTTCAAGCCTCAAAAATCGCTGGTTTAGAAAAGATTCCTGCCTATGTAAGAACTGCCAACGATCAGCAAATGCTGGAAATGGCGCTTATAGAGAATATTCAGAGGGAAAATCTTAATGCCTTAGAAATCGCTCACTCTTATCAGCGACTTTTGGCAGAGTGTGATCTGAAGCAAGAAGAACTCGGGGACCGAGTAGGAAAAAACCGGACCACGGTAAACAATTACCTCCGCCTATTAAAACTTCCTCCCAGTATCCAAGCTGCTATCAGGGATCAGCAACTTTCGATGGGGCATGCACGAGCATTGATCAATGTAGAAGATGTGGACAAGCAGTTGTCCATCTTCAAAAAAGCAGTAGAAGAAGAGCTTAGCGTGAGGAAAGTAGAAGCCTTGGTCAAATCTCTCAATGAAACCAAGGCATCCAAGCCTGAAAAGTCAGGTATTGACCCTGTACGGAAATACGAACTGAATAAAATTCAGCAACGTCTAGCCTCTCATTTTGGGACAAAAGTGGCATTGAATGCCAATGAGAAAAATAAAGGAGAGATTAAAATCCCTTTCACCTCCACCTCAGACCTCAATCGAATTCTGGAACTTTTAGACATTATCTAAACCTCTTGAAAAAGATAGCCCCCCCCTCATACCAATACAAAAAAGCCCCATGGATTTTCCTGGGACTTTTGCTTTTGGGGTTTTTGGTCTTTCCCAGGAATTCCTTGGCCCAAGTGGTGCGAGAAGGCGACTCAGTAGATGAAACTAAGGAAGCCTCCTTCTCCTCTTTGCCAAAAAACCCCAAAAAAGCCACCATTCTATCAGCAATCCTTCCCGGTGCAGGTCAAGTCTACAACGGAAAATCATGGAAAGTCCCGATAATCTACGCGGGATTTATGACTGATATTTATTTTATTCAGTTCAATAATCGTCGCTATCAAGTTTTCAGAGAAGCTTTATTTGCTTCAGATAATAATGAGCCTTCGATTTTCCCCAACCTTAACCGACAGGCATTAGCAAGAAATGTGGACTATTGGAGGAGAAATCGAGACCTCACCATTCTGCTTCTAGCAGTGATCTATGGACTAAATCTGATCGATGCAAATGTGGACGCTCATTTATCAGGGTTTGATATTTCTGATGATTTAGCCCTAGCCATCGAACCCCATCATGAAACTATTATGGCCCAATCTCAGCAGGTGGGTCTTTCTATAAAATTGAAATTCTAAAAAATGAACATCCTATTACTTGGATATGGCAAAATGGGACAATTGATCGGAGAGATTGCCGAATCAAGAGGCCATCAAATTGCCGGAAAAATCACCATTGACAACAGAGATGAACTTGATCTACTCAGTTCAGATCAAGTCGATGTAGCGATAGAATTTAGTCAACCTGAGGCTGCAGTAGAAAATTTCGAGTGGTGCTTAGAAAAAGGCATCCCTGTGGTATCTGGCACTACTGGCTGGCTATCTGAAAAACCACGTATAGAGCAATTGACTCGAGAAAAAAACGGATCATTTTTTTACGCATCCAACTTCAGTATCGGAGTGAACGTTTTCTTCAAAGTGAATCAATTTTTAGCTAAACTGATGAATGAAACCTCTGGCTATCAGGCCACAATCGAGGAGATTCATCATACTGCAAAAAAAGATGCTCCTTCAGGTACCGCCATCACACTTGCAGAAGGTATTATCCAAAATCACCAAGCGTACGAAAAATGGCACCTGACGGAAGAATCGTCCGAAAACGAACAATCATTAGCTATCACATCCAAAAGAATTGACCCTGCCCCAGGCACTCATATTATTCGCTATCATTCTGAAATAGACGATATTGAGATTACACATACCGCTCATTCACGACAGGGTTTTGCCCTTGGCGCGGTATTGGTGGCCGAATGGCTAAAAGATAGAAAAGGGGTATATTCTATGGATGATTTTCTATCTTTCTGAAATTTCAACTCATGAGTACAAAAAAGAAAAAATCAGCCACCAGGGAATGGGTAGATGCCTTGGTTTTTGCAGTAGTAGCAGCCAGCTTGATACGTTGGCTACTTTTAGAGCCATTTACTATCCCAACAGCATCCATGGAGAAGTCACTCCTAGTAGGTGATTTCCTGTTTGTAAGTAAGATGCACTATGGGACTCGAATCCCAAAAACACCGCTTCAAGTCCCACTTACTCATCAGAAAATATGGGGGACTGAATTAGCCTCTTACTCGGATGCGATTCAATTACCCTACATGCGTCTTCCTGGATTTACCAGTATCAAGCGCAATGATGTAGTGGTATTTAATTTCCCTACTGAATTCCAGTATCCAAATGATCTCAAAACCAACTACATCAAACGAGCAGTAGCTGTTCCCGGTGATGTACTCGAAATCCAAGAGGGACAGCTCAAAATTAATGGAGAGCCAGGCTACATTCCCGAAGAGATGCAATTTTCTTATGATGTAGTCACCAACCGTGCCCTCAACAGCGATTTTTTCAATGATTATGGAATCAATCCAAGCTCATATATGGCCTTTTCCAATGACGCAGGATACTTGGTTTGGGCCACTGATCAAATGATAGAGCGACTTAAATCCTCTCCCGTGGTAGTAGCTGTCAACAAGCGTATCATGCCAGCAGGAAGAGCAGAGGAGCGTATCTTCCCTGCAGATGGAGAAGTAGGCTGGAAAGCCTGGAACAGAGATAACTACGGGCCCTTAACTATTCCAGGAGAAGGCTGGACCATTGATATCACTGCAGATAACCTGATGCAATATGGCTTTACCATTGAGAAATATGAGGGGCATGAAAAAGTAGAAATTCGCAATAATGAACTTTGGATAGACGGTCAGAAAGTGGATAGCTATACTTTCAAACAAAACTACTACTTCATGATGGGGGACAATAGGCATGATTCCCTAGACTCTAGGTATTGGGGTTTTGTACCGGAAGATCATGTAGTAGGAAAAGCTTGGTTCCTCTGGCTTTCACTAGATCAATTTGAAAGCATGTTCAATAAAATCAGATGGAATCGATTCTTCAAAGGAATCGAATAATAGCATTAAGACCTTAATAAAAGGCCCATTGAAAATATTTTGCCCCCAAAAAGTTAGACACCTATTGGGGGCTTTTCTATTGCTTTTCAGACTGTAGCTTTACCACTTTATGGGCTCAAGCCCCTTGGACTCCAGGTAGGTATTCGTTTTCGAAAAATGTCCACAGCCCAAAAAGCCTCTATGTGCAGAAAGCGGACTGGGATGAGGTGCCTTCAGAATCAAATGCTTTTGCTCATCTATCAATTGACTTTTCTTCTGGGCATATGCTCCCCAAAGAAGAAAGACCACTGATTCCTTTCGCTCGGAAATTTTCTGAATGACTTGATCGGTAAACTCCTCCCAGCCTCTTTTTTGATGAGACCCTGCCTCATGTGCTCTGACTGTCAAGGTAGCATTTAATAAAAAAACACCTTGGTTTGCCCATCGAGTCAGGTCCCCATTAGGAGGCATATCTTTGCCTAGGTCTGCTTTGATTTCTTTGAAAATATTCAGAAGACTAGGAGGGAACGCTACACCAGGCCTGACAGAAAATGACAATCCGTGAGCTTGACCTGAACCGTGATAGGGATCTTGACCTAAAATCACTACTTTAACACGATCAAAAGGACAATGGTCAAAAGCACTGAATATTTCCTTACCCGGAGGGAAAACCTTCGATTCAGCATATTCGTCTTTAACAAAAGATGTTAAATTTTGAAAAAACTCCTGCTCAAAAACGTCCTGAAGGACTGAGGCCCAGGAGGGTTCAATTTTTACATTCATAGGTAATTTAATTGATATTCAAAGAGTTCGTCTTATATTTACGCACTTTTAAAATTTATAATCAAATGGTAGTAGCAGTTACCGACGGCATTCAAGTTAGCGTAGAAGTCACCTATCAGGCTGAGTTTTCGAGCCCTTTACAACACCATTATGTTTTCACCTACAAAGTAACAATTGAAAACAAAAGCCAGCAAACTGTTCAACTTCTACGACGAAGATGGGAAATTTCTGACGCCGCAGAAAATCTCAAAGTGATAGAGGGTGAAGGTGTAGTGGGACAGCAGCCTACTTTAGAGCCTGGCGAATCCCACACTTATGTCTCTGGGTGTAACTTAAAATCAGGCTTAGGCAAAATGAAGGGGTATTATCAAATGGAGAAAATCTTCGATGGTAAAAAATTTGAAGTAGTAGTCCCCGAATTCCAGATGATTGCCACCATTTTCCATAATTAAGATTGGGCCAAACGCTCTTTTCCATAAGTTCCTATCTCTCTCATTGGCTTGTAAAAGAAGATCTTTACAGCCTGCAAAGCCCCTACCTCTTTTCGCTGATCAAAGGCTTGTCTGAATTTAAAGCTTCACAAAAAAAAGCCAATCTAGACATCGAGCAGTTTCGCAAGAAACTACTCGCCAATGATCAAAACATCCAAGTACGAGACCTAGGCGCAGGCTCCAAAAAAGCGGGGGAATCAATTCGAAAAATCAGTGATATCACCCGATATTCTACAAGTTCTAGGAAATTCACCCAACTTTTTCAGTATTTCTGTACTCAGACACCCGCAAAAACAGTCGTAGAACTCGGTACCTGCATGGGAATATCGACCCGATATCTCAGCAAAGTCACTCAAGGAATCCTGCATACTTTTGAGGGCTCAGAGGAGATTTTAAAAATTGCTCAAAAAGGTTTGGAAAAACCCTCTGTAATCTTCCATTTAGGAGACATCCAAGAGCTTCTACCTAACTTTATTCAGCGAGAAAAATCCATTGATTTTGCGCTGATTGATGCCAATCATACTTATAAAGCCACCCTTGAATCCTTTTCTTCTCTCCTGCCTTCACTGCACTCCCAGTCTATTGTCATCATCGGGGATATCTATTGGTCAGCGGAAATGCAGCAAGCCTGGAAAGAAATACTGCAGCATCCAAGAGTCAAGCTTTCACTAGACTTCTACGAGTGTGGAGTTTTACTTTTTGACTACTCAGGTGTCAAGCAGCACCTGATTCTGGATTATTGATTGACCAAGTGGATAAAAACCTCACTTCCCATTCGCTGTGGAATGGAGTTATAGCAAGGCTCCAGTTTACGGATAGTGAAATATTTTTCAAATAGTTGAAGGTATTCTTCAAGTTTTCCTCCGAAAGGAGGTCCTTCTCTTTCAAACTCCACTCCAAACAACACTCCTACTAATTTTCCATTAGGCTTCAGCAAACGTTTCATTTTAGAGCAATACTTCTCTCTAAGGCTAGGATCCAAGGCACAAAAAAAGGTTTGTTCTAAAATCAGGTCATAGCTACCTTGATGATCAAAAAAATCAACTTGGTGAATTTGATCCTTGGGAAAGTCAGGGAATTTATCCTCAAAAGTGGTCAAAGGCAGCTTCGAAATATCCAAAATATGGGTTTTTGAGAAGCCTTTCTGATAAGCAAAAGCGGCCTCGTAGCCATTTCCTGCACCCGGAATCAGCACCTTTAGGTCTTTGGAGTTAATTTGGTCTAAATATTGTGTTAGAGGATAAGATGCATAGCCAATATCCCAGCCGGTATAGCCGCTCCGATATCGCTCTGTCCAATACGCCTCATTGAGAATCTTCATATAGCCCTACAATCAAACATGAACTCAAATTTTGAAAAAGATTTCGGTCAAAAGAAAGAACAAGGAAAAAATATTCTGATCATAGTTCTTGTTCTCCTAGTCATCATAAGCGGAATAAAGCTGTATACGGATTACGTGGACAGAACGAAAAAAACAGAAGAAATCCTTCTACTTTCTAGTGAAAATAATGAACTCAATCAGAGGCTAGACTCCGTTACATATCAGCTAAACCTTAGAATCCAAGAAATCGAACAACTCGGTGGAGATATTCAAGCACTCGAAGAGGTAAGGGATCAGTTGATCGCAGAGCGAAACAGTTCCCGTCAGCGATCAGCAGCAGAAATCGCAGCATTAAACCAAAAAATAAGCAGCTACAATGGACTTTTGGAAGAAAAAGATCAAGAAATATTAGAGCTCAGGGCAATGAATCAGCAACTCTATGCTGAAAATCAAGATCTAAAATCCACGCAAGCTCAAATTGAAGAGGAGGTCGCCGAGCTAAATCTTCAAAAAGAAAGCCTACAGTCCAAGGTAAATATAGCCTCTCAACTGAAAGCTGAAAACATCACTATAGCGGCCATAAACTCAAGAGGAAGAGAACGAGTAGAAACAACCAAAGACTTTAGAAATCGACAAATCGAACGAATCAAGATCAGTTTTAATTTGGCAGACAATAAGGTAGCCGAGAGAGGGCCTAGAAACATTTACGTTCAAATATTAGCCCCCAATGAGCAGCCCATTTTTGATGTCGCCAAAGGATCAGGCACCTTTATGCTGAATGGAAACGAACAATTTTATACTGTCAAGCAAGACATTATTTTTGACAACAGCGGCGAAACATTGACTTTCTTCTATGAGAAAGGTTCAGACTATGCCTCTGGTCTACATCAAGTCAAAGTATTTGTAGATGATTACCAAGTTGGATCACAGACATTCAGTGTGAAATAATAAAAAGCAAGAAAAATGTTGGACCTCCCTTCAGTAGAAGGGAGGCTTTTTTATGCTTACTTTTAGAACAGAGAAATATTTGGATAACAGGAGTTTTTGACCTACTTTTGCGGTCTGTTTATTCAAATTCCTTAAACACATTAAAAAAATGTTCCAAAGAAATTACGAGACAGTATTCATTTTAACTCCCGTTTTGTCTGATGTTCAGATGAAGGATACTGTCGACAAGTTTGTGAACTTGTTAAAAGAACTGGGGGCAGATGTGATCAATGTGGAAAACTGGGGTCTGAAGAAGATGGCATATACCATCGACAAGAAGACAACAGGGTTCTATGTAATGGTCGAGTTCAAGGCCGATCCTACGATCATCAAAAAGTTTGAGCTAGAGTTCAGACGTGATGAAAAAGTGATGCGATTCTTGACTACTGTTTTGGACAAGCATGCGATTGCTTATGCCGAAAGAAGAAGAAAAGGAGAGTTTAACAAAAAAGTCGAAGCTAAGGAGGAGCCAGCCAAATGACACTATTCAACGAGCCAATCAACAGAGGCGAAATCAAGAAAAAGTATTGCCGATTCAAAAAGCACGGCATCAAGTACATTGACTACAAGGATCCTAACTTCTTGTTGAAATTTGTCAATGAGCAAGGAAAAATCCTTCCTAGAAGACTGACTGGAAACTCTGCTAAATATCAGCGGAAAGTAGCTCAGGCTGTTAAGAAAGCAAGACATTTGGCTTTGTTGCCATTCGTAACCGATGGATTGAAATAATTCGGTCTTGTATCGTCCAACCCATAAAGATCATTACAAATGGAAATTATATTAAAAACAGACATCAAAGGTCTTGGCTATAAAAATGATATGGTAGATGTGAAGCCAGGATACGGCCGAAACTACCTGATCCCACAGGGCTTTGCGGTGCTGGCTACCAGCTCCAACAAAAAAGTCCTAGCTGAGAACATCAAGCAAGCAGCTCACAAGGCTGAAAAAATCAAAACTGAAGCAGAAAATATCGCTGCTAAATTGGAAGAAGTAACTCTTGAGATCAAAGCGAAAATCGGTGAGTCCGGTAAAATCTTTGGTAAGGTGACTACCCTTCAAATTTCAGACGCACTTGCTGCACAAGGTTTTGAAATTGACCGTAAGAAAATCGCCATCAATACTCCTGTAGATGGAGCTGGTGAATTCCAAGCTGAAGTAGATCTTCACAGAGAAGTGAAGACTCACGTGAAGTTCGTGGTCGTAGCAGAATAAGCTAAACCAAATTATACAAAAACAGCTCGCCGTAAGACGAGCTGTTTTTTTTAGTTCAATACCAAGACCTTCTCAAGATCTTCAACCAATTTTTTGGAAACAGCTCGGCTGTTCTTTTCTCTCACGGCTTTAAAAAGCTCCAATGCCTTCTCGCTCTTTTCTACCAAGCCCACTGGGTTTTGGTCATTCTTATAGCTAAACCAGCACCAAGAAAGCTCCGCAGCTAAAGAATCTCCCAACTTGAGCTTCTCTAATTTCTGAACCGTTTCCGTCACGGTCTTTTCCATTTTCTCAACTTGCATAATCGTTAAAATTTTATCAGTGTTTTGTTAATAATTGAAACAAAGCACGTTAAATATTTTAATATTATCAATATTGAGAATAAAAATTTAATAAAACCATAATTTTCAATCGATTTCGAAGGGCTATTTTTATCAAAATTTTTACTCCCGTATCGGAATAAGCGAGTAATTGGATAAAATTATGCACTGGAATTCAGGCGTTTTTGAATATTCCCCAAAAACTTTCGGTTCATATTTGGAAAAAATGAAGCAGGATTCTACCTTTGTGACACTTTAAGGGAATCAAATGAGATTCCTCACCAAACTGGTCCATGGTGTAACTGGCAACACGTCTGATTTTGGTTCAGAAGAGTCCAGGTTCGAGCCCTGGTGGACCAACAAAAACCTCCCGATTTGGGAGGTTTTTTTGTTTTTATAAAATCGAAGAACAAAACATTTTCCAAATGAAAAAACTTATTCTTCTAACCGTCATTTTTCTGAGTTTGGCCTATTCCAGCTTAGAAAGCTCTCAACAAAGGGATTTTGTTTGGGGCTATTTTCTGGAGTTTCAGCCTTGCTCCGCCTATTTAGAAATTTACCAAACAATTTGTGTTCCTTCGAATGGGGGATTTTGCCAAGTATCTGCTCGAAATCCTTGCCCAGGGCCTCCATACTTCACATCCCTAGAATAGCATGATGAAGAAAATAGGAATTACCCAAATCTTGCTAATCTTAGGTCTACTAAACTTTTCATGCCAAAATAATAATCAAAAAAAGCCTGAATTAACGTCAATTGACCTAGAGTTGGTCACAGGTAATTTATTTTCCGAAGTTTTTGAAGAGATTAATTATGTGCTCCTCAAGGAAAATGATACCCTGCCATTAGTTCAACCACTGAAGACTGTAGTAACCGATGATTTCATCTATATACTGGACATCAAGCTAAACAATCTTTTCAAGTTTAACCGAAATGGCGAAATCATCCATATTTTTAATTCATCTGGTCAAGGTCCTCAGGAGTTTATTCAAATTCAAGATTATCAAGTGAAGCAGGACACTGTTATCCTACAAGATAACCTATCCAATAAGCTTATTTATTTCGATGATGATGGAAAATTTCTTAAGGAAACAAAATTACCATCCTCTTCTGCCAATTTCTTTAAGGGGGCTAATTTTACGCTCCATTTCACCGATGGTATGGAAGGAATTGGAAAAGATTTTTTAAAAATTAGTGACTCTAACCAGCTTAATTTCCTAGATATAGGGCTAAGCCCGCCAAAAGGTAGAGTTAGACTAATTCATGGCTTTGCCGAAGATGAAAAAACGGAAATTAGGACTTTAACTTTACCCTTTTCACATCAAGTGGTAGTTTTTGATCCTTTGGGAAACATTTTACAACTAAAGGAATTCGAATTTTTAAATCCACCGGAGTTAACAGAAGAGGAAAAAAAGTATCTTCAAGTAAAAATAATTAATGCTTTTTTACCCTTTCCTGATTTCAATTATATGTCTGTCTTCTTCGGACGTAACAGCTTTCAATTTATCTTGGATAAAAAATTTAATCTTCTTTTTTCAGGGAAAAATATTCAAAATGATATCGATGGAATGAATTATCGCATACTCCCAATTTCACATCACCAAGAGCAACTAATTCTCTACCATCCTTCAACCCGGATATACAACCTATATCAATCGGCCTCAATTCCAGAACAAAATGACCACTTCAAAAGTAATATTCATGATTTTTATAATACTAATCATGAAGCTCCAAAAGGAGATAGGCATGTTTTGGTTTTTCTAGACTTGAAACCAGTGATTCCAAATTAACTTTTCACAAGGACAAGCTACTCATTCGAATTAGGGCTTTTTTTTCAGCTTTTTTGGTGTTCTTAGTTCACATTTAATATATTTGGATTCTTTAAACCTCTTTTCTATCACAACATGAAAAACCTTCTCCATTTTGTTCTTTTCGCTCTTCTTTTTAGCTGCGACTCTGACAATGACAGAGACTATCCCAATTCACAACAAAAAGCTCAAATCCAACAAAGCGTAGATAAGTTCACGGCAGCCCTTCAAAGCCAAATGGCCGACCAACCTATCGGAATCGGGCTCTATGTTTTGGAAAAAGGGGAAGGAATGTACTTTTCTTCTGGCTTCCCTGAGGAATATGGAGAAAATATAAACTTTAGAATTGCTAGTAATTCTAAAACATTCACTGCAGCTTCAATTCTGAAAATGCATCAGGAGGGCTTGTTGGATATTGATCATCCTATCACAAATAATATCCCCAATAGCACTAAAACCTATATCCCAGACACACCAGAGTTTGATTTACCCTACAAGTCCGAGATTACAATTAGACAATTGTTGCAACACCGTTCAGGAGTATTTGATGTCACCAATTCACCAATCCCCCCTGATGCAGACGCTGTTTACGCTGGTGAATATTACATTGACTATGTCAAAGATCAATTAGGAGAAGACTACACTTTTACATTTGAAGAATTGATCTCCATTGTCGCAACAAATAAATTGAGTGATTTCAAACCTGGAGAAGATTTTCATTATTCAAATACCGGCTACAATGTACTAGGCTATATCGTTGAAAATATTTCAGGTTTAAGGCTGCACGAATATTTAGAAACTAATTTTTTCAACCCTTTACAGCTGAATAACACCTACTCCCCTCACCTTGGGACAGATAATCAATTGCCCTCACCCTATACCTACTCCTATGTAAAATTGGACGGTGATTACATCACGATCGATAAAGACAACGTAACAGGTAATATCTCTGAAGGCCAAATCATCAGCAACCCCAAAGAGCTCGCATTATGGGGGAAGGCATTGTATGGGACTAATGACATTTTGGACGAAAACACCCTTGCGATGATGCTTGAAGCATTGCCAGCTGATGAAAGCCATGGCTTTTATGGCCTGGGAGTCCAAGCATATCCTGTAGAATTAGGATATGGTCACGATGGGGCTCATCTGGCATACCTGAGCACGATGCGATACATCCCCGAGAAGGATAGAACTTTTGTGATTTTCACCAACCATCTAAATGTTGACAATTTTATAGAGGAAGCGACAATGCTCTATGATGTTCTCTTCGAAAGCATGGATATTCTCGACCAAGTGGAATAGTTAGTCTTAAGTTTAGTGATGGATCTTCCGAGATTTCTCAATCCAATTAAAGGATCGCATCTCTAGTGCAACAATCGCAATCGGTAAGCATTCATAGCAGTCTTCCCTAAGAGCTCACTCAGTTTATAATTGGCAATCGCACCCACAGGCGCTCCGATGATGGGAATCAATTGAGCGAGCTTGGCCAGATCAATGTAATCCCGGTAATCCAGCTGAAAAGTACGCCAGTCAAACTCATCAAAAGTCTTGGGCAATTGCTCTCGGTAAGCATCCCAGTTTTCTATGCGCTCGATCAGTTCATTTCTTCGCTTTTGGGAAGAAAAGCTTAACTGAAAGAGATAGAGTAAAAACAACCGCTCCTGATAATTTTTAGTATCGTAGCCATACAAGGCTGCGATATCAAATAGCATTTTCATTTTGATCGTCAAAAAAGCAGGAAAATCAGCAAAGCCCATCAAAATACCACCTGCACCTGTAATCGCTCCTTCAGCTGAAGCGGAGTTGCGATACCATTTGATCCGAGTACGAACTTTCATTTCCCGATCCTTGAGCGAAAGCTGAGCCGGAGCTTTAGGCACAATCCAAGAGGAACCGGTAATCACTGCTTTGACCATATTCTCAATAGCCGCCGTAATGACACGGTGTACTTTGTCAGGAATTAGCTGATTAATTTTTCGCTGTACCCCATTAGTCAATCGACTGCCCAATGAGGGAGGCTTTTTCATTTGAAAAAGCCAAGAGGTGAGTTCGGCCTCTACGTAATGCTGGTAGGTGTCCATAAATAAAATGATTCAATTGACTATACGAAAAAATCTTGATGGGTAAGGTGATTTTGCCTTTTCTGATTCAATTATCATCAAATCCGGGCCGTTTAAATTTTGAATAATCAGGAAACTCCTCCTTTAACAGTCTTCTCATTTTTTCAAGTTTGGCCAAAAGATGGAGAATTTGATCATCTTCCAGGATTAACTGATAAATTTTTGCCCATGCACCCAAGCTACGCTCGATTGCAATCATCCCTATTTTTGCTGTACCCAAATCTCCTCTTTCCTCGATCGGATACTCATCCCAGAATCCATCCATCTTATCTCTCAGAGCCCGTTGTACTTTCACTGGGATCAAAAACAAATACCATTGGATCACCTCCAAAGAATCTTCTAGCACTGCGGCTATTTCTTCACCCTCAGCTAAAGAAATAATCCCCATTTCTAACTGAGATTGAAGACGATCTCGATATTCTTTTAGAGCTAAAGAATCCAACCAATTTTTACCCTCCCCAAGGTATTCGTCCGCAAGGATTTGAAGTGGAATCTTCTCTACTTCTTCATCTTTGGCATTTTCTTCTTCGATTATACTATTCTTTTCTTCTTCACTTATTTCCAGGCTAATACCATGTTCTGCCGCAGCCTTTTCTAATAAGATCAGCGCTTCTTTAAAACTCTCTGAGATCGCCTCCCAAACATCTTGATCGGGATTTGCCTGCTTCCGCGACTCCTCCCTATCATAAGCTCTACATCTCGAAGTGAATTGACAGCGCTCGCACCATCGATCACACCAGTTGTAAATTCCAGAAATAAATTGCTCGTCTCTCATAGGCCTTTGTACATCTAAGTGATAATTTAGAAAAGTTAAGACAAAGAAAAAAGCTGCCCCAAATCAATGGAACAGCTTCTCTCAAGGCTATATTAGCTAAGTTCTCTAGCGATAAAGCCCATTAAACAGCATCTTAAAGGTACCGTGAGATTGTGCCCGGAAGGTAATCTCCGGCCCAAACGCATAGAATTTACCTTTACCTATTTGTGCTTCGAATGCAGTCACCCCATTTCTCAAATAGGATTGTCCCCATGCCCATCCACTTCGTAGTGGCTCCTCTTCACCAAACCAAGCAATGGCCTTCACCCCTCTGTTTGCCGCTTCTGGGCTCAGGCGGAATACCGGAGAACGGTTAAACATGATGTAGGATTTTTCATCCATCCCGAAATTAATCTCTTGGGAATTGTCCACATGCATTTCGAGCACAGAACCCGGAATGTAATATTTCTCTCCGCTTAATGGTCGCTCGGTACCATCAGGTCCCATCTCTACCAAGGCATCCTTCACAGGGAGATCCAGATGGAAAGCTAGCTCGGTAGCAGAACCCACTGAAATCACCTGTCCTCCATTTTCGATGAAGGCTTTTATAGCAGGCACAGATTGATCCGCTGTGAAATTACCCAACATGTGATGGTATTGCGCATCGATTTCAGAAGCATCAGGCTGAGCTCTTCCCCCACCTCGACTACCTACCGAAGGAATTCCCGGACCGATGAAAAGCAGTACGTCATAGTTTGCACTGAGATTCCCGGCATTGATTTCCTGAGGAAAAACTTGCTTATAGTCAAAATGAAACTGCTCCAGCATCCATCTCACCCATCCTGAAGGCATAGAACCTCCATAATAGTCATACAAACCTATCCGTGCGGGATTGACCTCTTTAGCATTTCTTGGTCTAGAGCTTGGCTTACCATATACCCCATATTCCTGAGCTGCTTTCTGAAGTACTGCTTTTCCTGCCGAACCTACATAAAACGATCCTGTAGGGAATCCGTCTGTAGCTTCTGTGGTTCGATACACTTTTACATTTGCCTTGAGCAGATCATTTACAGCCATGAAGGCATTATTTCCGCGCACATCAATCAAATAACCAGAGCCATTCGCCAAGCTTCTGGCCGGTGGACTTTGAATCTCTCCGTAAGGAACCGCTTCAAAAGGTCCATCAAAATCCTGCATAACACGATCAATCTCCGAACCCATCTGGAAGGCTAAAGTCCAACCTGCTGCATCATAAGGTCGGATAGGCGGACCTCCAGGATACAAGAAATCATTGGGGTGATCCTGAGGCTCAAACATATCGATCACATGAGGACGGAAAGCTTGTGAGGTTTTGACCACATAGGAACCTGCGGGGTAAGATTTTCCATTGACGGTAAAATCCGCTGTCGCTTTGTGAACCAAAATTCCAGATTTGATCAGCGCGTTAAGAAACTTGATCGCTGTAGGAAAATCTGCCTGATCAGCTGAGAGAATATATCCGTAGGGATCCTTTCGCTCTTGATCTTGATAAATCTCGTCGTAGAATTCTCTTGGAAGCCCTGACCTCCAACCTCCGGAACGCTCAGTTTTTCCTTCTTCACGAGCTTTTTCATAAGCATCTTCTACTGCTTGAGCGTACTTGGGATAAGGTGTCCAAGTATCTTTTTGACCCTTTTCGATGGATCTTCTACCCATAAGGTAGATGTTGCGAAGCAACTCATCGCCATGGCGAACCGCATGATTGAGAATCGCATAATTCAGAGAGACCGAATACTCAATAGAAGTCTTGAAATGCCAATCGCGTGGAGTGACAGGATAAGGTGTACCATTATTAGGGATCAAACGGTCTGGAACCAATGGCACCTGAGAAGGAGTAGGGTTTCCGATGATTTCGGTGAGAATACCGATTTGGTTATGGTAATAAGGCGTCGTCCGCAGACCGCCATTCCACCAAGTAGAAAAGACAGAGCCGTCCAAGCGAGTGTATCCTGGTCTATCTTCCTGGTGCATACGGTTGATCATCGCCGCACCTACCGCATCCAAACTAGTAATGATCAAGGGATCAAAAACATGATTGAAGGGGTCCCGATAAGGAGGGCCTGCCACTACAGATCCAGGAGGTCCTGACTGATGATGATTATAGATGATTTGAGGGATCCATTCTACATATTGCTGAAGTGACATATTGGTCGCTTCTGCCATGTTGTTCATATAGAAGTCTCTGTTGTTGTCATGCCCTACATATTTTTGATAGAGTATGGGGATATTTTGATCCCGCTTGGTAGGGTCTTCCTTGCGCATGTACCAATCGGACATAATTTCCATCCCGTCGGGGTTGGCATGAACCAAAAGGATGATGACTTCATCGAGAATTTTCAGTGTTTCTTCGTCATTTTTGGAGGCCAGTTCATAGAGGGTCTGTATCAATTGGTGTGGACCTACTACTTCATTGGCATGAAGGCCACCATCAATCCAGACGACAGGTTTACCCTCTTTGATCAAAGCCTCTGCTTCCTCCCTACTGATTTCGGCTCTAGCAAGCTTCTGTGAGATCTCTTTGTATTTCTCCAGATCGGAAAAATTTTGAGGAGCAGTGATGATCATCATGGGCTGCTCCCTGCCATACTCGGTCTGACCAATACTGGTCAAGATCACACGGTCTGATGCATCAGCTACTTTTTTAAAATAAGCTTCGGTCTGACTAAAATTAGCCAGCTTGTAGTCGTCTCCGATATCGAAGCCAAAATGAGACTTGGGTGTAGGGACAGTCTGAGCAAGAAGCGAGAAGCTACTCAACCAAAATGCCAACACCCCTAGGAATAGACTTTTTCTCATAGAATTGGATTTTTCTTGAATATTTCCTCAAAATAAACATTCTTCTCCTATCTCGAATAAGATTAGTGTCTGAATGATATATTTTTACAGGACTGGAAGTTGACTTGATTGATTTCAAAAGAAAATTTGGAATAGAAGCTTTAGCACTTCACTTGCCATCAAAAATTCTTACTTTTGTTCACAAATCCTTACTAAATCTTCCTCCAAAAACCACTATTCATGTCTGAGGTAAAAATATTTGCAGGTTCCAACAGCAAGGGCCTAGCAGAACAAATCGCAAAAAATTACGGTAAAAGCTTGGGAGACCTGACCCTTTCCCGATTCAGTGACGGAGAGATGTCCCCATCTTTCAATGAGTCTATCAGGGGATGCACCGTATTCATCATTCAGGGGACTAATCCGCCTAGTGATAATATTTTAGAGCTTTGCCTGATGATCGATGCTGCTAAGCGTGCAAGCGCCTACAAAGTATGTGCTGTTATTCCTTATTTTGGATATGCGCGTCAAGACCGAAAGGACAGACCTCGCGTTTCAATCGCCGCCAAATTGATTGCAAACATGCTTACCTCAGCAGGCGCAGATAGGATTGTCACCTGTGACTTGCATGCTGGGCAGATTCAGGGATTTTTTGATATACCATTGGATCATTTGAATGGATCAGCTATCTTTGTGCCCTATTTGAGCCAGCTCAGATTGAAAGACATGATTTTTGCAGCTCCTGATGTCGGCGGAGTAGCTCGTGCAAGGGCTTATGCCAAGCATTTTGCTGTAGAAATGGTGGTCTGTGATAAGCACAGAAAAAGAGCCAATGAGGTAGCATCTATGCAAGTCATTGGTGATGTAGAGGGAAAAGATGTCATTCTAGTCGATGATTTGGTAGATACTGCAGGCACACTTTGCAAGGCTGCCCAGATCATAAAAGACAAAGGAGCTACCTCGGTCAGAGCCATCGTGACACACGGTGTACTTTCCGGCAAAGCTTACGAAAACATCGAAAATTCGGTTTTGGAAGAGTTGGTGATCACAGACACCATTCCTTTGAAACAAGAATCCTCAAAAATTCACGTACTGACGGTAGCAGACTTATTCGCCAAGGCAATTCACGCAGTGACAGGTCATACCTCTATCAGTTCTTTATTTATCTAGAACCAATTTTAAATACATACATATGAAAACGCTAGAGATTATAGGGTTTAAAAGAGCAAATCTCGAGAGCGCAAGCTTGAAAGAAATCAGAGAAGAAGGAAGCGTGCCATGCGTGGTTTACGGTCCTGGCATTCCTGAGCAAATTCACTTTCACAGCCCGGCTATCTTGTTCCGTCCATTGATTTACACTCCTGAGGTACACTTGGTCGAGTTGAATATCGAAGGAACTATCATCAAAGCTGTCTTGAAAGACGCACAATATCACCCAGTAAGTGAAACCTTGATGCACGTAGACTTCATGGCTTACACGGAAGACCGTCCGATCAAATTTGAAATTCCTGTAAAGGTAGTCGGAAGTTCTCCTGGTATAGCTAAAGGGGGTAAGTTAGAATTGAAAACCAGAACTTTGAAAGTGAAAGGTTTGGCTAACAACTTTCCTGACTTTGTAGAAGTGGATATTTCCAATCTTGATTTGGGTAAATCTTTCAAAGTAGGTGAATTATCTTCTGAAGATTTTGAAATTTTGACCTCTCCAAATGTATCCATCGTGACTATTGGAATCCCAAGAGCACTAAGAGGAAAGAAAACAGAAGAATAATTTCTCTTCCATTCCATTTAAATCCTGCCTCTAAAGGGCAGGATTTTTTATTTTAGCCCCAAATTACAATTGATTGAAATCCCCATTAAATAAGCTTATAGCGATCCTGTTTTGGGGTAATTCATGAACGTTAAAAATCACTGTAGTATCCTATGAAATATCTCATTATCGGCTTGGGAAATATCGGCCCTGAATATGAATTGACTCGACATAACATCGGTTTTTTGACCATAGATCGTCTAGCTGATAAGTTTGATGCATCTTGGCAAAGCGGGAGATTAGCTTTCAAAAGTGAGCTAAAGCATAAAGGTCGCATCATTCATCTCATCAAGCCAACTACCTACATGAACCTCAGCGGTAAGGCCGTCAACTACTGGATGAAGGAACTGAATATTTCTAAAGAAAATATTCTGGTCTTGGTAGACGATGTGGCGATTCCCTTTGGAAAACTCCGTATGCGGGCCAAAGGAAGTGCAGCAGGACATAATGGATTGAAAAATATTGAAGCACTCTGTGGGGGACAGGATTACCCTCGACTTCGAATGGGCATAGGAGACGACTTCCCCAAAGGACGACAAGTGGATTATGTATTGGGACGATTTACGCAAAGCGAATTTGATGAATTACCCATCATGATGGATAAAGCTATAGATATGATATTAGGTTTTTGCACTATCGGAATTGCCCAGACTATGACCACATTCAATGATTGAAGGCTTGGATTTGGAAATTCCCCTGCCAGCAGCGTAATTTGCATCTATCAGATTAAGATTTATAAAGAAGAGGTGAGAGAATAGGCTCTGCGACCCTCTGGCAACCATCCCGTAATTGCTACCGGAAAGGTGCCAAATCCTACCCCAACTGGGAACTATAAATTGGCTTTAATTATCCTAATTCCTTTTTATTTCTGTCCTGAACTCGGGTTTGATTTTCTGATCGACATCTGGATTATTTCTATTTTACCTTTCAAACCATGAGTAAGCATTTCGAAACCAACGCTGTTAGGATTTCCCCATCGAAATCCAACCAAAAAGAGCATTCAGCTCCCATCTATCTTACTTCCAGCTTTACTTTTGACTCGGCAGAGGAGGCAAGGGCTACATTTGCCGATGAAATCTCAGGCAATATTTATTCCCGCTACGCCAATCCCAACTCCTCCGATCTAATCGAAAAAATCTGTGCCGCGGAAGGCACAGAAGACGGGGTTGCCACAGCATCTGGAATGGCGGCTATGTTTGGCAGTATTGCCTCACTTTTGCAGCAAGGAGACCATGTCCTGGCCTCTAGGTCGTTATTTGGCTCCACACATCAGCTACTCACTCGAGTTTTCCCCAAATGGGGGATTACCTCCACCTATGGAGACATTACTGATTTTCAAAATTGGGAAAAATTAGTCCAGCCCAATACCAAAATGCTTTTTATAGAGACTCCCTCCAATCCAGGCCTGGAGATTATCGACTTAGAGTGGGCAGGAAAATTTGCGGAAGCTCATAATTTAATTTTGGTCGTGGACAATTGCTTTGCCACTCCCTATCTGCAGCAACCTGCCAAATGGGGCGCACATCTCGTCACTCACTCAGCCACCAAATACATCGACGGACAAGGCCGCGTTTTAGGCGGATTGATTTTAGGCAAAAAAGAATTAATCAAAGAGGTCCAGTTTTTTACCCGACATACCGGTCCAGCTATTTCACCATTCAATGCTTGGATTTTATCCAAAAGTATGGAAACCCTTGCCGTCAGGATGGACAGACATTGCAGCAGCGCATTGCGGATAGCCGCCCATTTCGAAGAAAACTCAGCTGTCTTGGAAGTTAAATATCCCTTCCTGAAATCTCATCCGCAACATCACCTTGCCAAAAAACAAATGAGTCAGGGCGGGGGCGTCGTTACCTTAAATCTGGATGGAGGAGTAGCGAGAGCACAGCGGTTTATCGATCACCTACAAATGATTTCGGTCACGGCAAATCTGGGAGATAGCCGTAGTATTATCACTCATCCTGCTTCCACGACACACAGTAAACTTAGTGAGGAAGAAAGGCAAAAAGTCGGTATCCATCCAGGATTGATTCGGCTTTCGGTGGGTTTGGAGCATCCTGAGGATATTATTCAGGATGTGGAAAGAGCATTAGAAAAATCGAAATAAAAAAAGCAGCTGTCTCAAAAGTAAAGTTTGTCACATTGAGCACTTGAGAGACGAGAGTCTCGAAATCGAAATGTGGGCCAAAACGATAGGAATGGCTTCCTACTGCCCAACTCTCGTTGGTCAGGTGCTCAGGCTGACATTAGAGCGATTTATGAGACAGCCCCTTTTTTCTACCAGGTCGTTTGTTTGAGTTTAGGAAAAGCGCGTACTACATCACTAAGACTGATCTGACCGATCAATTGTCCGTCTTTCAGCACTGGAAATCTTCGAATTTTTAATTCTAGAAACTTACCTGCTGCATCAAATAGCGATAAATCAGGTGAAAGTGTAATGACGTCTTTCGTCATGTATTCTCCCACCCTACCCGGGAATTTAGGAGTATTCGTGTACTTCCCTTTGATAATTTCATGGAGACAGTCTACCTCTGAAATTATTCCTACCAAAGCTCCTGATTCATCTACTACAGGAGCCCCGGATATTTTTCTCCTTGTCAGAATTTCTAAGACTTGATCGATGGTATCCTCAGGGTGAAAAGTCACCAAATTGGTACTCATGTGATCACGTACTAAAATCTGATCAATTGGCGATTTTTTGGGTTCTACCATGCGAACCCCTTGGAAACTTTTTACCATAGCCTAATGAAATTTTGATGAATCTTTAATCTACTGATTTTTTTGAAAAATAAAAAATCTTAAACCAATAAATATTACATATTCAATACTTTAAACAAGTAAAAACACATTATTAACGAATATTATTCCGAAACAAAACAAAGGGTAACCAGTCTGTTTCCCTTCTACCGTATAAGTCTTCAAAACTAAAAGTACCCACTACGATATCCAGATCTCCATCACCATCCACATCTCCTTTTTTTAAAGTTAGCACGTTTAGATCCGGAAGCCCATCAGCTACAAAAGGTTCAAAATCACCGTCTCCATTTCCAAAGAAAAAAATCAATCGCTCATCTAGAACTTGATCTCGATCCGGAAAAAAGGCCAATACAACCAAATCCAAATTCCCATCTTCATTAAAATCCCCCACTTCCAAGCCCGTTGCCCCATGCATGGGGTAAAACCAAGATTCCTCAAAGGTTCCATCCCCTTGATTTTTAAACACCCGCACTCCATGAAAATACTTCAATACCTGAGACAAGTCCGCATTATCCCCATTGACCAAAATCAAATCTCTCAAACCATCACCATCCACATCTTCATAATAAAAATCACTTGACCCAAAAGCAGGCTGAAACTGTAAAACTACCTTCTCAATAAAGTTGCCATTTCCGTCATTCTCCCAAAAATAGATTCCTTCCCAAGCTTGCGTCATCAACCCGATGATGTCCAAGTCACCATCCTGATCAAAATCAGTCAAAATTGTCTTTCTTGCACCGGGCTGAGCTTTGATAATCTTTTCCTGAAGTCCTTCTGAACTGGCAAAATAGACACTCAACTTCCCGACATGATCTCCAAAATGAGCGACCACTTTATCCTCAACACCATCTCCATTCAAATCCCCATAGTTCACATCCACTGGTCTTATTAGGTTTTCTATATCCTGAAAACCGACCCAATCCTGATTTATTCGACGGTAATTGGTCAAGGCTCCCACAGAATCATTGGCAGGATCCATCAAACCCATGGTAAGCAAATCAAAGGATTCATCGGCATTCCATCGTATGGACACTGGCGCTATGGAGGTAGAGAGCGAATCCTTGATCGAAAAGCTTTCTGAGGGATCCAAAACAAATAGCTTTTGGTACCGATGCCCCAACCAAATCTCCCCAGTTTCAGGATGAACATCCACCAAAGTGGTCAAGGAGGGGAATTGGAAGTCGTAGGACGGAATGACCAAATCAAACCTAGGAATACCGACTTTTGGAGCTTGCTTAGCAGCTTGTTTGGCTGGAAATTCTGGCGCATTTTCTACATAATATGCTTCTAACTTATCCCAATCTGCCTGCTTGATCAAGGGATAATCGGAATAGACACCTTTGGGCACCCCTCTTTCTTCTGGAAGTGAAATGCCCATATCTTCAGCCAAATAAAGGCCAAGCCTTCTTCTCATATCAGGCAATACTCCAGTCTGCCAGGTTTTTTGATCAAGAATTTCGGGCTCTGGTTTGAGATGACAGTTCCCACAATAGACCTCGGCCAGCTTGGGCCCATCGAGTTTGAGATCCATTGATGCCAATTGCTGAAGGGAAGGGATGGGCTGCTTTCTCTCAGATATTGGATTGCATCCCAATGTGACAATCGCTACTACTAAATACCAGTATATCTTCTTCATCCCAAAGCCTCAAGAAATTGGTTAACGGTCACTGGATCTATACCTAATTGATGGCTAAAGGTTTTCGGGTCAGATGAAAATTGTACATCTGGATTAATAAATTCATTGGAACTTTGAACCCAGGTTTTGCAGGAAGCATGAATTTCTGAGAAATAAGGAGACTTTTTAAATCGTGTAACATGTTCTGGTTTGGCACCACCACCTGGCATGATGATGATATTATCCTTAGCTTTTTCCATCACGGCTTCGATCTGCTCGATCCCATCATCGATGGAGTTTTGGGCTCCCGAGGTCAAAATCCTTTTGAAACCACTTTGAATGATGGGTTCCAAGGCCTCTTCTTGGTCCCTGCAGGCATCAAATGCCCGATGGAAGGTGCATGGTCTTCCAGAAGCTGTACGAACCAGTGCCTCGCAAGCCTCCTGATTAATCTTTCCTTGGTTATCCAACACACCAAACACAAAACCATCTGCTCCCAAATCTCCTAAAAGCTGTATATCTCTCTTCATGACCATCAATTCTTTTTGCGAATAGCAAAAATCTCCCCCTCGAGGACGAATCATGACAAAAACAGGAATATCTAATTCGGATTTCAGAAACTTCAGCATTCCCGCACTTGGAGTTTCTCCACCTTCCAGAAAATTAGCACATAACTCCAAACGATGAATCCCTAGCGTCGCAGCATCCAAAGCGGACTGTACATTAAAAACGGGGGCCTCTAATAGATATGAGTTCATTTAAAAGTGACTTTTAGAATCAATCAATTCATTTTCTTGAAGCGTAGCTTGAGCATAATTAAAACCGGGATGAACAGCAAATGCCCCAACCTCCCCATCTTTATTCATTGCCAAAAAACCTGCCTGAATATCCTTGATCCCTTTATTTTTAGAAATTAAACGGAGTACCGCCTCCTGGCATGCCTCCTGAGGGCTTCTTCCTTGTCTCATCAATTCTACAATCAAAAACGCTCCGCAAATCTTGATAATCGACTCCCCCAATCCGGTAGCGGTGGCAGCTCCCACTTCATTGTCCACATACAATCCTGCTCCGATAATTGGGCTGTCCCCTACCCTTCCGTGCATTTTATAAGCCAACCCACTTGTGGTACAACTACCCGCTAAATAGCCTTCAGCATCCATTCCAATCATCCCTATGGTGTCATGATTTTCAATATTGATTATAGGCTTGTATTGACTGGTCTTTTTCCATTCTTGGTAAGCTGCCTCAGCTTTGGGACTCAGCTCTTCCTTTTCCAGTGGAAAACCCTCAGCTATAGCAAACTGCCGGGCTCCTTCTCCTGCCAACATCACATGAGGCGTACGCTCCATCACAGCTCTGGCTAAGGAAATGGGATGCTTTATTTGGCGTACAAATGCTACCGAACCACAAGATCCATCTCCAGTCATAATCGATGCATCCAAGGTGGTGATACCCTCACGATCCGGAAGACCTTGAAGACCCACTGAGAGATTATCCATATCCAGCTCGGTATCTTTCACACCTGCCTCTACTGCATCAAGGATAGTACCTCCTGATTTCAGCTGTTGGATGGCAGCATCATTGGCTGACAAACCATGATTCCAAGTAGAGAGAATCAAGGGTTTGGAGAAAGTTTCTTTAGTAGAAAAAGGTCGGGCGACAGACTCCATACCCGGAATTAAAAAAGCACTTCCCATCAGGGATTGTTTGATAAATTTTCTTCTTTGAGACATTGGCCTTATTTTAGATTCGAATGTTCAAATTATCAAATTTGACAGCGATTTACCCCAATTTTCAAATAATTCTTACAAAAACAATGAGACCCTATATCCTAAAAGAAGCTAATTGGAAATCCCTAAAAGATCATCGATTTGATTTAGCAGTATTACCCTGGGGGGCCACAGAAGCGCATAACTACCATATGCCCTATGGTACAGATATTTACGAAGCTGATGCAATTGGTGAGGAGTCTGGCAGAAAAGCATGGGAAAAGGGTGCGAATGCGGTGATTTTGCCCTCTATCCCTTTTGGGGTAAATACAGGTCAATCGGATATCTACCTGGACATGAATTTAAATCCAAGCACTCAATTTGCAATTTTACAAGATCTCATCGAAGTTTTAGACCGTCAAGGGGTAAAGAAGCTCCTGATTTTAAACAGTCATGGAGGAAATGATTTTAAAACCGCCCTTAGAGAATTAGGGTTGAAGTTCCCAGACATGATGCTTTTTACCTGTAACTGGTTTCAGGCCTTAGACAAAACTCAGTATTTCGATGAGCAGGGCGATCACGCGGATGAAATGGAAACAGCCTTGATCATGCACCTTCATCCGGAACTGGTCCTTCCCCTAGAAGAAGCTGGTGATGGGAATGAAAAGAAAAGTGTTATTTCAGGGCTAAGAGAGCGCTGGGCTTGGGCAGAGCGAAAGTGGTCTGAAGTCACCGAAGATACCGGAATCGGCAATCCAAAAAAAGCTTCCCCTGAAAAGGGAAAGCGATATTTTGAGGATGTAACTGATAAAGTAGCACAGCTAATCCTTGAAATCTGCGAAGTCAAGCCGGGCCAGATGTATAAATAATCAATCCATTCGGGAGAGGTCCAAGACTTCCTCCTCTCCCTTATAATTTACAGTTGTCAATGCTACAGTTCCTTTTGGTAAGGTGATCTCTCTAGAAGATTGAGAGAAAAAGCCTGAGCCAAAAGGAATTTCTATTCGCTGGATCTTACCATTTTCTAACTCGACTAAAACAGCAACTATTTCATGAGCTAATTTCAGGCTTCTTCCCTCATCTGCTCTTTTTTGAAATACTTTCAATTCTCCCCTATTTTGAGAAGCAACGTAGAGCGAGCCCCGAGTCGCCGAGGACAATTGGATCAGTGCTTTCCCATCTCCCGGAACTATAAAACCACTTTCGGAAGGTGAAAGTGCTTTGAAATTACCAGCTCCATCTCCCAGTAACACAAGCCCATTCAAAGCGTCTAATCTTCCTATAAAGATTTCATTACCATAGTCGTTTCCTACTAACATCACATCCAAAAGATCATCTTCATTAAAATCATCCACCCGAATACCAAAAACAGGAGCCATCTGAGCCTCCACTGGAAGGGGATGTATTTCAAACTGGCCATTCCCCTTATTTTCCAAAAATACCGATCGATCATAATTCCCTGTCAATACTAAAGCATCCTTTCTCTCTTCTTCCGTGAAAAGTGTAGACTCGGTAGTCATCCCATAGGATTTGTAACGATCAAACTTCCTTCGGAAAAGAATACTCTGTCCATACAAATCATCCCAAAAATGAACTGGATAAGATTCAAATTCTCCATTTCTATTTTTATACCAAGAAAAAATCACCGGATCCATACTCCCATTTTGATCAAAATCCTTGGCATATACTTTCACCGGCCGCTCGGCGGTTGGGTGATAGTGATTGTTTGCCCCCATATTTCCTACTATGAAATCCATATCACCGTCTTGGTCAAAATCAGCTGCAACGATGCTATTCCACCAGCCCAAATAGTTTTCCAAACCAGTTTGAGAAGATTTCACCAGCTTCCCGTTCATATTTTTGAAAACCGATATTTCCATCAATTCTCCGACTACGATCAAGTCAATCCAACCATCTCCATCGATATCCGACCAAATTGCATCAGTTACCATACCGATTGAGCTTAACCCAACCGCTAATTCATCGGTAACCTCTTTTAATTTTCCTCCTTCATTTTTCAGAAGGTAGCTTTTCTCAGGATGAGGGTATTGGGCTACGGGCGTCCTTCCTCCTATGAACAGATCTAAATATCCATCTCGGTCAAAATCCGCAGCTCTCACCGTACTACCATTTCCTGTAATTCCCCTAAAATCTGCATCTTGTCTAAAGTTACCTTCACCATCATTCCAAAAAAGTCTATCTTCATAGTAAGGTGACCCCGCTGCAAATTCCGTACTTCCACTCACTAAGTACAAATCCAAATCCCCATCGTTATCAAGGTCCAGCAATAAAAGTCCTTGCTCCTCAAATCCTAGATCAGTGCCTGGAAGCAATTCTTGCCTAAGAAAAGTCCCATCCGGATTTTGCTTAAACAGCCAAGGTGAATTTCCTGATGAGGAACCAACTATCAGGTCCTCTGTGCCATTACCGTCAATATCTCCCGCTGCTAAAGAAGGCCCATATTGTGTAAGCTTGTGAGGTAAGGTTCGCTGTACATTATAATCCACTTTGTCCGCTTCTTCATGGAAATAAACCAAGCCCAATTCAGAACTTACTTCTTCAAAAAGGATAGGCTCGGATACTGATTCCAAAACAGCCAAGTTTGTAGGCCCCACCAAAGCATCCTGATAATGAATTTCAAGGACTGTATTAACTTCAGGCTGCTTCAATTCACTTATTTTTCCATCCGGCCAAATGACCTTCAAAGATAAAACCGCTGACTTGCCTAAGCCAAAATGCACCACTTCCTCCACTGATGACATATAGCCTCGCACGACCTGTTGCTCTTGATATTGACTGGTACCGTTAGCTAAACTCAAGATAACCTTTGCTCCTAATCCCTGTAAGTTTTGCTTAGGCCCCTTTAGTTTGACACGAAGAAAATTTGGGGATTCTGGTTTTTGATTTAGGGTGTTTTCAAAAATCGAAGCGGGATCATTGATGTTATTCACCACATAGTCAAGATCTCCATCGAGATCCAAATCCACAAAGGCTGCTCCATTAGAAAAAGTAGGCTGATTGAGACCCCATTTTGCTCCTGAATCCACAAATGTCAAATCGCCATTATTTCTATATGCATAATTGGGAATTTTCACAATAGGAATAGAATCCAAAAGCTGACGAACCGTAGCCACATTTCCCACATCAGCCCGGTAATTTGCAAAGTCCTTATCGGTAATATCACGGGGGAAACCATTGGTTATCAATAAATCCCTCCAGCCATCATTGTCCATATCTGTAAAAAGTGGGGACCAAGACCAATCTGTCTGATAAACCCCTGCATACAGTCCTATTTCACTGAATGGTGCCTTAGGTCCATTATTCAAATGAAGCATATTTCGGACATGCTGATAATCATAGCCCCATTGTTCATTGCTGATATACACTTGATAAGAGTTTTTACCGATAGTGGTTTTTTTTCGATAATTATCCTCTCCTAGCATATCCAGCGTGATCAGATCAGGCTTAAGATCATTATTAAAATCAGAAAAATCAGCTCCCATAGAAAATTGGCTTTGATGCTTCAGCCAATTTGAACTTTTATTGGAGAAGGTGCCATCTTGATTATTGATATAAAGAATATCATTCGTGACGTAGTCATTGGATACATGAATATCAGGCCAGCCATCATTGTTAACATCAGTAATCAAAAGCCCTAAGCCAAATCCTTCTATGGTAATACCAGCTTCTAAGGTCACATTGGTAAAAGTACCATCGCCATTATTTCGGTAGAAGGCATCGTTATTTATGGCTGATCCATCGGTGATTTTCTCACGATAATTGGAGGGCACGATTTTGCTTTGTTCATTATTGAGAACATATAAATCCAAGTCTCCATCGAGATCATAGTCAATAAATGCCGCGCCCATGCTATTTCCAGGATCTGCTATCCCATAAACCTCGGCCATTTCTTCAAAAATCACTACCCCATCTGCATTTAATCCTTGATTGACAAAAAGAAGATTATTCCGCTCTCCTGGACCCGATTTCATAGCGGTGGCCACGTAGATATCCATCCAGCCATCGCCATTTATATCGACGACTGCTACTCCTGTACACCAATAATTCGAGGCTTGGATTCCCGCTGACGCGGAAATATCCTCGAAGCTAAAATCTCCCTTATTAAGGTACAATTTGTTATTTACCTGGTTTCCTGTAAAAAAAAGGTCAGGAAGTCCATTTTGGTCAAAGTCTGCTACAGCTACCCCACCACCGTTGAAAATATATTCATCGGTGAGAATATTAAATGAGTCTGTTTCTGTAATTAAGTTATTGAACTGAATACCGGTTTTATCGGGATCTTTTAGCTCAAATAATTTTTCATCTTTTTGGCAGGACCACAGTGCAAAGAGGAGCATTCCGATGGCCAGTTGAAATTTAATTTTCATAGGTTGGTTTGGGCTAAGTATTGGGGTTGAAATTAGCATTAATCAGTCAAGAGGAAAAAAAATAAGGCAAATTCAATGGGTTAAAGGCAAAAAAAGAAGGCCCAAAGCCTTCTTTTTAAATTAGATAGTATTCTAAAATTAGAATCCAGGATTCTGGATTAGAATATCCGAACCTACCAGGTCAATTTGATCCAGCGGGATTGGATTATAGATGTAGGGATCGGTAAAGGTAGCTCCGCCGAATGTTGAAGAAAGGAACTGCGCTTCATACTGAAGGTAAGCGTTCATTTCTTCATTGACGATACCCACCTAGATAGTTAATTTCTTTTTAATTGAAATAGAAACCGGGCAAGAGACCCGCCCGGCTTTAGGTTGATTAGGAATAAACGCATTACTGAACCGTGGACAGCAGCTTCTCGTGCAGTCTTTCCTCATCTACGGTGAGTTGGGAAATGCTCACCAGGATGGTGCCTGCAGTGATGGCATGCCCAGCATAGGCGGCCAAGACAGCGGGAACCGAACCCGGTGCGGTAATCACTGCGGTGCCTACGGCTGCGATGATTAATCCGGCTCTTTTTAGGATCCGGAAAAACTTCGGTGTGGGCGCCTGGGCCCTTTCTTTTAACTCTGTTAGTAAATTCATGATTTTATTGGTTTTGAACGGTTAGAATTTTTATCATTCCAAATCGGGGAGTTGCAGTCGTTTAGTTTATGAATCACCGATTTTGCTTCCCCATAGTCTCATGATTTTTTTATTGATGAGATTGGGGTATTTCAGCAGCATGGATTTGACCATGGCGAGTTCGGTTTCCATTCTGACCACAGCTTCCTTGAGTTTGGAAATCTCGGTACTCATCGACTTAATGTCCTGGACCAGGAGCTTCAGGAAAAAAGCGATGATGGAAAGGAGGAGTGCGATGACTCCTCCCGAAATAGCTTGCCACATCAGTCCATCCATTCGATTCGATGGTAAGTCAGATTTAAGGCCTGATCTGGACAGCTCCTTATCTCCAGGGTAGCCTTTTGATCTTTCTTGAGTATCTGCCCTACCCGATTTTTCATGGTTCGGAATTTTACCGGATCGGCTATTCCCTTTCCTTCATCGGTAATTGCAGATACCAGGACGATGTGTTGCAAACCTGAGCATAGGCCTATTTCCACTTGCTTTTTAAAGGCCTTTCTCATTCCGTTGGGGGTTTTGAACAGGATCAGCTTTTGGCGATGGTTTTCCACAGTTAGATCCAGTTCATAAATCCCTTCGGGAATACATGGGACCATCGGAAGAAAGTGGGCGGCTGGAGACTCCACGACTAGGGAGAAAAATTCCCCGTCCAGGTAGAGTTTCCCGCTTGTTCCGCCGGGCCAGTATTCCCTTTCCAGCAGCAGGTCCATTTGCTTAGACTACCGCAACGATTACTGCGGGATTCTGTGAAATATCCCGGCGCTCATATTGCTGCCCATTTAATTCCTCGACAAACTCCAAGCTTAATGCAAAGAAGTAATTTTCATTTGCCTGGTTTGGAATAGGTAGGGTCAGGACTTCGGCCGGTGCGGATGTAACTTTCAAAGGCAGGAATTCTGAGCTTTGGATTTCAGAATGGAATGTCTGCTCTTCAAAGTTGACCGCTGCGCGAATGAGTGAGAAGCGGTAGTGCGATGACCTTTTGGGTGAGATGAGGTATTTGGAAGGTGCCATTTCTTCAATCGTTACCGTGACTGAGGATTCATCCTCCAGGACCTCGAACTGCTTTTTCAGGATTTCTCCGAAAACGGCCGATTCTGAGAATTCGAATCCCCGCATCATTTGAATATCCCCGAGTTCGAATCTGCGTTCTCCTCTGGGACTTACCGGGTCGGTTTTAAGGACCTTGTTGACCGCAGAGTAAAGGCGGTTATGCAGTTTTCCCCCGTTTGATCTGAGTTCGATTTCCCGGAAAGCATTTTTCAGGAATTTGGCAGCGGATGCAGCCTGGGAAAATTCCTGCATGTTTTCACGGGTTCGCTGGTATCGAGGGTCATTGAGTAGTCTTTCTCTGCTGACTCCCCCTTTTCTTCTGGCGATGTAATTGCCATTTCTATTTTTATAGAAGGACAGATCTCCGATCGTTCCCTCGAGTTTGATTAATGAACTTTGTTTAGCCATGTTTTCAATTGATTTAAGTGAAACATGGCACTAATCTGGAGCTAAGGATTTGAGGATCAAAATGAAAGTAGAAAGTATGGATTCTGTGTATTCATTGGAATTTGTAGAAAAAGTAGACTCTGTGGACAATGTGGAAAGTATGGAGAAAAGTGCAAGTATCATGCGGGTATCTACGGGGTATCTATGGGGTATCTATGGAGTATCTAGGGGGCAAAGTGGGGTAATTGATGAATTGTCGAACTGGGGAATTGAGGAATGGAGTTAAGTAGGCAGTCGCAGTTTGCAGTAGGCTGTCTCGGGGAACTTTCGAGCTGATGAAATGGGGAATTGAGGATTTGTCGAAGGGACGGGGTCTAAGTCCGCCTTCGGCAGATATATGTGAAGGCATTGATCCGGGAGGGTTTCAATGGGTAAAGTTCTTGAATAGGATTAGCCCGTCAGAGCAGGTTTTATCGGTTTTCCCATGCTCCAAAAAACCATAAATGCTGTAAGGCTGGTCCTAAAAACCAATGTTCAGTATGAAAATCGAAAAAGGCTGAAGGCCTGCCCGACGCGGCGGGCCTTTAACTTTTCAATACCTGTGCGCCGCGGCGTAGCCCCGTATGAAGCAGCGACTGAAAGGAGCTGCGAAATGCGGGGTTTGGTGAATTGGAAAGACCCACACCTCGGCCTGGGGATCCCGACGGAAACCCGCCTCACCGTGCCGAGGAGTTCGACAAGATTGGATAAGGAAAACATCCTGAATAAAATTAACCCGTCAGAGCAGGTTTTAATGGTTTTGATTTGTTACTTTTTGAGGACAAAAACCAAAAAGTCTTTTGCCTCAGGCTTTATTTCGCAGTCGTTCGGATTTATTCCCACCGACTGTTTACCTTCCAAACAATAAGCTGGCTTCAAAAAATCCTTCGCTATCGGAACAGGTTTTCACTAAAAATGAAACCCTATAGTTATTACTTAAAACATAGTCCTCATTATAATTGATAAGGATTCACTTTGACTGTGCCAGTTTTTTAAGAAAAAACAGATTTCCCTACACTGATCGGAAAAAATGGTGCTAAGGTTTTCGATATTAAAATAAAATATTATTTAGTCGTAGAACCTGTCACAAGTCTGAATTAAATCATAAGCCTTTCCATCATTAAATATCAATTTAAAAGAAAAGCCCGCCTTTTGAAATTTTCTACCAATTAATTGGATATCCGAATATATTGGTTCATAAATTCTATATAGGTAAGCAGTATCTCGCTCAGTAATACTGAACTCTAATGCTCCATGATCAGAACTTAACTCAGAGATAGATTTTATTTCCCCATTTAATATCTCGCGAGAATAAAATGAATTATACTTTAGGCAAAGAGACTCTCCCTGCTCCATTCTACTAGGATTAAACAAATATACATACATAAGTAAAATCAATCCAAATGAAATCATTATTCCTACTAATAATAAACTTATTTTATTGTTCATTTTCTAATTAGGTTCGTTGTATTAATTTAATACATCACTCCCAAATTTCCAAAGCCAAAACTTATCGGAATATAGGGCAATGTTACTCCAAATGGTCTTTCCTTATATACTTCTCCCATTCTAGAATTCAAATAACCTTTGGTATGTCCCCCTCCCCTTGATTCAGAAGTAAAAAATGCACCAAAATCCATTTGACTTCCAATTCCTTCATAATCAGAATGTTCCTAACCGCTTAAATAACTGGACCAGTTTTGTTGCTTAAACTAGGAAAAAATGATCGAAGACTTAATCAAAAACGCACGACTTTTCTATCTACTAATCTACCACCAATTAGCCTAACATTAGTTCTTCCAACATTTATTAGATTTCCTAATTGTAAGATGCCATTTGTATTTGGCGCAAACTTTCTACTTCTACATACTTGATTTGCCAAATTTTGAATATCGTGGGGATTAAATCCATTTATAATAAAACAGCTAAATTATATAAAATATGAAGTATTATAGAGTAAAGCAATCCATTTTTCAACCGAATAGAGCAAAAAATTAATCCTAGAAATACTAAATGAAAAAACTTTAAAGCCAAAATCGGAACATGGGAAAAAGAAATTTCAAAACTATTAAAATGTAACACAACCCAAATGAAAAGTAACAAATAAAAATATAGAATATATTTTTTATTAATAAAATTTTTAATCTTCAACCATCTACTATTAAAAAATAGATAAATAAATAAAACACCCATCCCAATTGATAGAAATTCCAAAATTAAGAAATTAATCAAGTTAATATTTTTAGGATCAATAAATAATCCCATAATCAGCTTTATTATTAAGCCTATAATTAAAGAAAATGAAATAAACACTCCTATTTTTTCACTTCGAAGCGGCATCCTAAAACACAATTCCTCATATATAGGTTGATAAAATACCAATATAATCATAAAAATATATCCAAACTCATCTCTATTAAATAATTTATTATTAATACTGAATGGCAATCCAATCCGATCAAGAAAAATTCTAAAAAGAATATAAATAATTTCCACTATAACAATAATAATAATTAAATATAAGGAAAAATATAACTTTTTATTAAAACTAGTATTTAAATACCAAGTTTTAGGTTCTTTTAAGAATTCTAAAATTTTTGGCATAAGTTATTTAAATCTTAAATGAAAATTAGGAATATATATATATATATATATATATATATATATATATATGGCCTCCCCGGAAACCGGTCTGGATCGGAAGGAAGGGGTAATGTGTAAATTCCAGTAGGGTCTGTAGGCCCATATTTCTCGTTTGCTCTCAGAACTTTATCAATAAAAATAAATGCCCTTTTTGAATATTCTGAAAATTTGTTAAAATCTCTCCCCATATTAGTATTTCCAAAATATCTACCCCCTGGTAAATAATCAAACATATTAGCTTTATTATTCATTGGATTCCAAGCATTATCAACCCAAAAAAATTGTCCTCCTCTTGTTGACATTTTATAGTATGTTTTTCCATTTATTTCTCTAGAATTTCCAGCATATCCATAACCATC
>NZ_FNAC01000027.1:0-1269 GCF_900101705.1 Algoriphagus faecimaris
TTTATCGGAAACCTCAAGGCCAATGCCAGCAAGATGGAAACGATAATTTCTTTTGAGGAAAGGCAAAAGTCTACCTATGGCAGATAAATATGAGGACATTGCGCCATTTAGATTCGCTGGTTTTCGGATTACAAATTCTCAAGTGCGAAATGAATCCTCTAAGAAAAGTATTATCAGAAAAGTTTTGGATAAGGATAAGTTTTTACGATTTGAACTATAAAAAAACCCACCTAATTTAATCTTATAGCCAAAAAATACCCATTTCTGGGTATTTTTTGGCAGTATTTAAAGCGCGAAATTTACAAAGTGTTAAGTTTTAAATCAGGCATTATGCCATCCAAAAGCTTCCGGTTTTCCGGGAGCTTTTCTTTCTTACACCTAGAAGGTAGGTGCCGGTAGTTTCTTCAAGAAAAATCTAAACACCAAAAATCTTGATACCCTGAATATCTCCGGGATCTTTGTCGAAGATTTCTACCTCCACTTTTCGCTGAACTTTCTCGTAGGTTTTATCCCTGATGAAATCCAGGTATTCCACATCCAAATTTTTTCCAATCAACACCATTTGAACCGTACCTGAATCTATTCCCTTGGCATAATCTCCGACAATGTAAGCCGTCTCCACCTCTCCCATCCGACGCACAATTTTTTCCATGAGTTCATCCAAACCCAAAAACTTAGAAACCATATTAGTTATCTCCGTAAAAAAGGGATGGGTTCGATTGGCCTTATACACTTTGGTTTTCCCTTCGTCTTCGGCCACCAAAAGACCTGCATCAGTCAGTCGATTAAGTTCGACCCGTACCGAATTGGTTGATTCATCAAACTCCTTAGCCAGAGATCTGAGATAGCCTGCAGAACTTTGATGAGAAAAAAACTTGAGAAGGAGTTTAATTCTGGTTTTAGACGTAACTAGAGATTCTAACACAGAGAAAAGTTGAGCTTCAGGGGCGTAAACACCGATCTTATTTTGATTGAGTAATAAATTTACTCGGAAACTCGAAATTCTGGTAATTTATTTGGGGAAATTGTTCGGAGGTGGGGAATTGATGAATTGTTTAATTGGCGAATTGAAGGGGAGTTGTCAGGAAGTTAGGAAGAATGGAAGTTTGGATGACGCAGATCCTTTTCACTACTTGGTATGGGCTTGATTACTTAAAGGAAGCTATGCATTAAAAATTCCAAATAATAAATTTCAAACAGGCACAAGTATACCTACGGCAGATAAATCTGAAGACATTGCGCCATTTAGGTCGGGAGGTCGAATTTGAA
>NZ_FNAC01000027.1:2694-12498 GCF_900101705.1 Algoriphagus faecimaris
GAATTTGAAAACAAACAAAGGCAGGAGATGGACAGAATTTGATTAGAACCAATTCCCAAAAAAATATCGAATGATAAATGCCCAATGATGAATTTCCAAGTGATGGCAAGTAGTGAAGACGCGATACTTGTATTTATATCGGATTGAAAATCCTATCATAGTGATTCGGGATTACAAATCCCGAACAGCCTAATACGATGGAGTCTTGGGTCAGGATGGCTAAATGTTAATTTGTTAAGGGTTAAAAAATAGTTTCTGGGTTGGGGGACTTTCGTAGAAAAATAAAATTGTGCAAATTTTAGATAATTTATTGTGCAGATATAAGGGCTTTTATTGTGCAAATAATAGAACTCGGTCTTGATGGGATATCTGGTGAAAGGCTAATTTGAGGAGGATGGGAGTTTTATAATCAGAGTTTTGTCGAATTGATGACAGAGATTCAGCGTTCTGAGTTTCTGAGTTGTGCCGAGGAGATAGATAAAATTTGAATAGGATAAATTTCAAAAAAAATCATTTCCGGATGAACCCTCCGAGGGATTCTGTGCTAATGCTGATTTTACATTGATCAAATCTTCCTATGGGTGATGGGGAACCCTCGGAGGGTTTGGATCCTCTGAAACCAGCGAAAGAAACCTTCGAGGTCTGGTCTAATTCACAATACTGTAAAAATGAAAATATCGACTTCGCTGACGAAGACCTCAAAGGTTAACAAAAAGCCGGGCAGGAGACCCACCCGGCTTTACTTTGTTTAGGAATTAAAGAATTACTGAACCGTGGACAGCAACTTCTCCTGCAGCCTTTCCTCATCTACGGTGAGTTGGGAAATGCTGACTAGGATAGTTCCTGCTGTGATGGCATGCCCGGCATAGGCTGCCAAAACTGCGGGCACCGAACCCGGTGCGGTGATCACTGCCGTACCTACGGCTGCGATAATCAATCCGGCTCTTTTTAGGATCCGGAAAAACTTCGGTGTAGGCGCTTGGGCCCTCTCTTTTATTTCTGTGAGTAAATTCATGATTTTATTGGTTTTAAACGGTTAGAATTTTAATCATTCCAAATCAGGGAATTGCAGTCGTTTAGTTTATGAATCACCGATTTTGCTTCCCCAGAGTCTCATAATTTTTTTATTGATGAGGTTAGGGTATTTCAGCAGCATGGTTTTAACCATGGCAAGTTCGGTTTCCAATCTGACTAGCGTTTCTTTGAGTTTGGAAATCTCGGTACTCATCGACTTAATGTCCTGGACCAGGAGCTTCAGGAAAAAAGCGATGATTGAAAGGAGGAGTGCGATGACTCCTCCACCAATAGCCCAAGGGTTTAATCCATCCATGCGATTTCGCAACAGGCTAGGTTCAGGGCTTTGTCTGGACAGCTCCTTATCTCCAGACGAAAGGTATCCTGTGCCGAATTAGCTTTTCCTAAAGCCTGCAAAAGTCTCTTAAAGGCTTTTTGGGAGTTATTTCCAATACCTTCAGACTTTATGGACTCAACAGGTTTGACTACTTGGGACATTTCCACCTTTATTGGTCCATCGGGAATGATTGCTCCGACATAATCGGATCTGATTCCCTTTTTAAGGGCCAAAATTGGTAACTGATCCTCCTTCAGCATGAGGTATGAACCTTCAGGAAGGCAGGAGTCTTTTGAGCATCCTGGGATTTTCGGGCTTTCCAGCGTGTAACAAATCAATTTATCATCAATGAAGATTGATCCGTGGGTACTGGTAGGCCAATATTCCCTTTCAAGAACAATTCTCATAGGTCAATATTTATGTTTATTCTTTTTCCGTTGATTGAAAAATCATCGGATTGGAACTCAATTATGACCTATGAAATCACTAGGATTGTTGCAGGATTCTGCGTCAAATCATAGCGGTTATACTCTGATCCGTTTTCCAGTACCTCCAAGTACTCCAAAGACATCGCAAAGAAGTGATGCGTGTTCTCCATGGAGGGTTTTGGAAGTGATAATAGCAATTCTGGATTTTGATCTGCCTCAATCGAGAGTTCACCAGAGGTGACTAGCTCTGAATCATAGGTTGACTCTATGAAGTTGATATCCGCCCGAATCAATGAAATCCGATAATGCGTTGTATTCTCAACCTGTCTGATGTGAGTTTGGGGATTCAATTGTGGAATAGAAACAGAAACTTCATCTGGACCATCTGAGATCGTTAGTTTTTTGAAGATGGTATCTGCGATTTTGGATTGGTTTGAGAATTGGAATCCACGAAATAGCTGAACGTTTCCGAGTTCGAATTTCCGTTCTCCCCTATTACTCTGGGTATCGGAGTAAATCACTTTCATGGCCAATGAATAGAGTCGATTGTGAAGTGAACCGTCGCTGGATCTTAGGGCGATTTCTCGGAATGCGTCTTTGAGGAATTTTGAGGCGCTTGCAGCGCGGTTGAATTCCTGGAGATTTTCTCGGGTTCGCCGGAATCTAGGATCCTTCATAATTTTGTTTTTAGATACACCGCCTTTTTGGCGTGCTTTGAATCCTGTGCGTCCTTTATAGAAGGTTACATCACCGATGGTACCTTCGAGTTTTAGAAAACTTGATTGTCTTGCCATAGCACGTTTGTTTTTAAGTGAAACATGCCCAAATCTGAAATCCGTAAATGAAAAAACAAATCAAATGTAGACTCCATGGAATCTGTGGAATTTGTGTAAAATATGGAATTGGGAGAAAATGTGGAATTTATGGAATCTATGGACTTGACTGGTATTTTGACGTACCCTAAAACCTAGCCTATATGTAGCTTTGCCCTTACTTTGATGCTACTTTGATGGTACTTTGATGATGCTTTGATGATGGGAGGTGGGAAATTGTCGATCTGTATAATTGATGACTATGAGGTCCAAGTCTATCTGCGGCAGATAAATCTGAAGACATGTTTGAACCAAATAGGATTCCATTGGAGCCGTGAGTGACGACACTCACGGAGGTGGGAGAAATAGATAAAATTTGATTGGAACCAATTTTAAAAAAATATCGAATGATGAATGGCAAATGATGAATTTCGAAGTTTGGCAAGTGCAGAGGGAGCGATCTTTTGCTATAATTCGGATTGAAAATCCTACGATATATCCTCGGAATTGCAAATTCCGAGGAGCGGGTGAACCAAACCAAGTAGCTGAGGTCCAAGTCTACCTACGGCAGATAAATCTGAAGACATGTTTGAACCAAATAGGATTCCATTGGAGCCGTGAGTGACGACACTCACGGAGGTGGGAGAAATAGATAAAATTTGATTGGAACCAATATTAAAAAAATATCGAATGATGAATGGCAAATGATGAATTTCGAAGTTTGGTAAGTGCAGAGGGAGCGATATTTTGCTAAAATTCGGATTGAAAATCCTACGATATATCCTCGGAATTGCAAATTCCGAGGAGCGGGTGAACCAAACCAAGTAGCTTGAACCAAAAAATCCGGGGGCCTTGTGTCAGCCGATAAGTGTTATTTGAATAAAATGATTTATCGTATTTTAAGTACTTTCTATCGGAAAATGTGCACTGTTTAGCGCAAAAAATTGAGTTTAGTAAAGGGATCCGATAAAATAGCGGAAAAAGCAATGAAGTATTTATTCCGAATTCCTTTATTTGATTTTGATCCTGAAAGTGAGTTTAGTATCCAGGAAAACTGGAAAAAAATCAAGGCTGCAATTTCGTTATCTTCTTCCAGTTTATACCAAAAAATTAAGGAGTGCAGCTATGCTGAACTTGATCGGAACCTTAGACTAAAAGTCCTCAAATATATACTTCGTGGGCGATATAGGCCCACTCCTTTTGGTAAGTTTGCTGCTGTTGGTATAGGGAATGGTGAGTCAAACCAATGGACCATTAATTTAGAAAAAGTAAAAATCCTTCTCGGCGATGGGAATGAAGAAAAGCGAAAATTAAAATCCAAATGGAGGCTCGCTTTAGCGGGGAATGAAAAACTAGATCGATATTATTTTTTAAGTTATATCCAAGAAGACGAACGATGGGGATTGGTAAGTATTCCAAAGAACAAGGTGATATTTAATCTAATCCAGCATGCCCAAAGAGATAAAAAGATAAGCTATGATGTCTTTGCATCGTGGTTTGATCGGAAAGATGAAAAAGTGTCATTTGAAATTTGGGTAAAGCTTTTAGAGCTTGGAATAGTTTATCAGGATGAAGTCGAAAACCGGTCCAGAAATGATACATTAAAAAGTGAAAACCAAAGTTTATATCAGGATTCAATTCTTGAAGGAACTCTTAGTCTACCACATAATATCTCTGAAGACTTATCCGAGTTTTATTCAAATGGGGGTGATCTATTTAGGAGTGTCAATTCACCATATTTGGACAGTTTGAAAATATGGTTTCAGATAAAATTTGATGATAGATTTGTTCCATTACCTCTTTTATTGAGCTACCCAGAGTTTATCAACAGTGATTTTTTGAATTTGAAATTTCCAGAAGAAAACCCAGATCAGAGCATGAATTTTTCTGCTGACTTTTGGGGAAGCCGGGTGGTAGATCTTAAAAGGTTGGTTCCAAAGAAAAGCTTACCTGAAGAACTTTTTAATATAGACTTTCTATTTCGGATTGGCAAGAATAAAGAAATGGTAGTTGAGAATGTAGTTACCAATCGTCCATTTGTCTATTTCGGGAGATTTAACAGGTTTGGGAAGATTTTAGAGTATCAAGAAAAAATTCGAGACGAGATTTATCATCATGAGGAGTGCATTTTTGCCGAATTACGTATTGTAGAAACATTCTCAATTTCAAGCATTTGTAATACAAAGCCATTATTTAAATGGTATATCAGTCCTTTTGAAGAGCAGAAAAGCGGTTCCATTTCTTTGAAGGATATTGAGTTGGGAATTCGGAACGGCCGGTTTTTACTTATTCACAGGAAGTTTGGAAAGCAAATTATTCCAGTGGTATTGCATCCATTGAACGGAAAGGAAATAAGTCATCCTTTAATTCGGCTTATTTGGGAATTGGATCATCAGACAAGCTTCAAAATGATTCATTATCATTCTCCGCTTTTTACAGAAAGCAACTATGTTCCACAATTGAATTGGGGGCAGATCACCTTACAATCACAGCGATGGTTGATATTTGGGGATGATTATGGATCTGAACAGGAATTAAAAAATTGGTTAAAAACCCATCAGGTACCTAAACGAATTCAAGTGGGTATTTTTGATCGGGAGCTTGTGATTAATTGGCAAAATAAAGACGAGTTTGGAATCATGTGGTCTGAGGTGAAAAGATATCCTCGGACTGTGATTCGTGAAGTGCCATGGTTTGAGAAGAGTTGTTATTATTCCACTATGGGCAAAATGATCTATCCACAATTTGTAGTGAGTCATAGAAATAAGATTCCAATTGTTGACTGGAAAGGATTTTTAAACTCAATAGATCAGGAAGATAAACGTTGTCTTTATTATCTAATCAGGATCTCCGAGGATGAACTATTCGATTTTCTCGTATTTTTTTTCAACACCAGCTTTCTTGGCTTTTTGGGGGAGAAAAAGCTCAAATGGTATTATTTGATTTATCAGGAAGGATCACTTCTTCAAGTTCGTATCCGTTTTTTAGGGCTCACAGAAAAAATGAAAATATCTTTGGGTGAAAGGCTTTCTAGTAGTCAAAAACAATTCAATTTTGAACCGCGGCCATATTACCCCGAAGAGAAAAAATATGGTCGAAATACCTATAAAATCTCGGAGAAAATTTTTTGGCTAGAATCAAGATTTATTCTAGAAAGTCAACTTGGTTTCAAGGTGGCTCATGAATGGAAAACAGTACCTGCTTTTAACTTAGCGGAGTTTTGGTTTGAAATTTTGACGAAGGCTTCACTAGGTCAATTGATATTCCCGAGACTTAAATCTCGCCTAAGGCAAGTACCCCATCAGACCAAGAGAAAAATTATGGGTTTAATCAAGAAGGAAAAGGAATTCGATAAACCCATGTATTTACCGGAATCCTGGAAGGGAGTTTACCTCCACCTGATTCAAAAGCACCTCGACCTACAAAAGGATGATTCTGAAAAATGGCGTATTCTTCAAAATCATTTTCACATGCAAATCAATCGCTTTTATTTGATGGATAGGAAATTTTATGAAGAGGCCAGTTATTATGTATTATACCGTTTATTGGGTCAAAAAATCCATGGGAATAAGCAAGATGCGGGGTAAATAATAAGCGATTTTCCTTTTGTGGATATTTCGGACTGACCATGCCAGACCTATTAAAAGACCCCAAAGGGGTCAAACCATGAATAGCCCCGTATGGAGCAGCGAGATACGAGCTGTGGAATGCGGGGTTCGGTTAATAAAATCTGATATGGTGGGTTCCGACCCTAAATGGGTCGAATTTGATATCAAACAAAAACAAGAAAATTAATGCCCAATGATAAATTTCAAAGTGGTAAGCGCTGAAGGTGCGATTTAATTGTATAATTCGGATCACAAATTCTATGATATGTCCGCGGAATTGCAAATTGCGAGGAGCATGGGTCATTGAACCAATGGAGCCGAGAGTGACGATCCGCTTGAGGCGGACTGGCTTCTCAGGGAGGCAGAAAGGAAGATTCGCCTGAAATAGATAAGCTACAGACGGCGGCGGAATGTGTTGTAATTTTTTCTTTAATGGCCAATTGGCCTGTCCCGTCTCGATTTATCGGGATATTGTAGGATCTGCCAAAATTCAGCATCAAAGTCTTAAATCCATAGACTAATATAAGATTGATGACACTCATTTTAAAAAATTCAAAATATTTCCCTGATAATCCTTTCCTATAGGTATTCGTTTTTCATTCTTAAAGTAGCAATAAGCATGATCAAATGAGTTAATTTTCATACCATTTACAGCAAAGGATCGATGGACTTTGAAAATAAAGGGTTTGTTTATCGTTTTTAGTGTTTCGGAAAATGTACTTCTTCTTTTAATCACTTCACCGGAATCCAAATAGATTAAAGAATAGTCGTGGCTTTGCTCGATATATAGTATATCCATCGTTCGCAGAAGAACTTGCTTATTTAACCTTCTCAAGTTTAATAACATTATTTTATCCGAAAAGTCATTTTCAGGAAGTGATCTATTTTCCAGAAATTTTCTGGCTTTATCCAGTGCGATGGATACTTCAAAAAGATCTGGGGCTTTAATAATAAAGTAGATTGCATCAATTTTAAAGCTATCGACAGCATATTCGGGGTAAGCAGAGCAAATTATAATAGCAATGCCCTTCCGTTGAATTCTTCTGGCCAATTCAAGTCCATTAAATCCAGGCATTTCGATATCCATAAAAAGGATATCTATGGAGAATCGATCTATTAGGTTTTGAACCTGAAAGGGATCATGCGTTGAAAAAATCACTTCATAAAAGGGTATACCACTTATTATGTCTTTTAAAATTTCAATTGATGGTTTTTCATCATCTACAATTCCGATTTTCAGAGATTTTTGATTCATAGTCTTTCCTATGGTTTGGGGTGAAGTGAAAAGATTTTTTAAATGTCAATCTTGAGGCACACTAATTAGGATAGGAAATTTTCAAAGAGAGTTTAAAATCATCGCCAACTATTTCATTTTGGAGTTGGTAATTATTTGGAAAGTAGTGGTCCAGAATCCTTTTGACAGCAGAAATTCCAAAACCGGAGTGTTTAGAGTGATCAGGCTTTTTGATCTTATTTGATATAAAGAAGTCAAATACCGAAGATCCATTTTGTTCAGAAAAAAGGTTCATGGTGATCATACAGGGATGAGATTCGGAATTGCAATCACCATGTTTAAAAATATTTTCAACCAAGGTCATCAGTATCCATTTGGGCATGGGCAGATTTTGAACTTCTAGTATATTAAAATTGGTGGTAAGCAGAAACTGGAGATTTTTTTTGAAGCGATATTTTTGGCATTCTATGTAGCTATTGACGGCGTGGATTTCTTGTGCAAGGGAATTTCCAGCATCCAGACTTTTGAAGCTGTAGGATAGCACAGTGGTGAATTTTGAAAGAATTTTGTACATGGGCATTGAAAGTGATTTAAGTTCCACAAGAATATGACTGATCATATTTAGTGTGAAGTGGGGACTTAGCTGAAGGGACTTATGTTCCACCTGCAGTTTGATCAAATCAATTTCCATTTCTTTTAGCGTTTCCTGTTTTTTTGCCATGATATAGAAGCTCCACATAGCAGAAATAAAAATGAAATGATGGAAAAATCTTCCAATTTCTGAAGTCAAAAACTGAATTAGTGAAATTTCGTCTTCAGACCAGAATTTGAGAAGATATAATTTAATCAGGTAAAAAAAGAGAAATATAAGGACCAGTTGGACGGTTACTTTTAGCCATTTTTTAAAAATAAATATCTGGGGTAAAAAGGAGAAGAACCAAAATTGCAGAATAAAGCCACCTCCAAAAAAGTGAACTAAAATAATTTCCAAAGGAGCAATCTTGTGGTTCCCTATGGCGCGGAGTATTAGATCCAATATCAAAATACTAAGCCATGCGAGCCAAATGAATGGTCCTGGATAATCCTTTATCTGATTTAAAGGCCTTTCCGTCGGAAAATACGGGGTTTCTAGCTCAATCTGTGGACTTATCAATTTTTGAACAATAGATTTAATCATCACAAAATTCAATTTATATGTTAACAGTAAAAGAGAGGCTAGATAGCCAGCAAGCCATGGAAGGTTATCGAATTAAGCGGTTTCGAAAGTCGAAATCTGCCCGGGATCAGGTATTCACTACAAGTATAGCGAGTGAGTGTAATACCACTACTATTACAAGCTTATACTAAGACGAGAAGTATCCTATAAGTACCAGGGAAGCGGATGCTTTCAGTCTATGTTAAGTTTCTAAAAATTACCGAACAAAGGTTAAAACCGGATCGTCATTCCGGTGGAGAGAAGCTCCAACTTAGAAAGGATCTGTGTTTGAACACAGGTCCTTTTCAGTTATGGTGCTTCTTAAATAATACTTCTTCTATCTCAGTGACGGGGATATGTTGAAAATCGGCGAATTCCTGAATTGTAATCAGGCAGTGCTTTTCCTTCCCCTCAGCTATCCGTATTTTTTGAAGCACTTTGTATGCATAAGAACGACTTCGCCCTGTAAATTTCATAATATCCTGAGCATAGATTATCCTTCTATTGTCCAGCATTTTTAGATAAAGAAAACTCAGGCTATCAGTTAAAATCTGAAAACCCACCGTGTACAGCGCTGAAAATAAGACTATTGAGAGCTCACAACTCGTTTTAAATATAATTAAGTTTTGAGAATAAAGAAATAATCATCGTATTTTTTTATTAAAAATGTTTTGGTGGACTTAGTTAGGAGAGATTAAGGTGGGGAGGTTATGGTTGGGGAAAAGTAGGCAGTGGCAGTAGGCTGTCTTGGAGAATTGGAAGAATAGAGATTGAGAGATTGGAGAACAGGGAACAGGGAACAGGGAACAGGGAACAGGGAAAAGATAATAGAGATCTGGGATCAGGGAAAAGAAAATAGAGATCTGGGAACAGGGAGCATTTTTTCTTGAATTTGGGATTGATTGGATTGGCGGTGTATGGGTTGAGAAGTAGAGAGGTGGGAAGTTAGGAAGATAGGAGGTTTGGAGGATTGGAGGTTAAAAAGATACGCCTGGTAGGGAATATTAGGAACGAGTCTACCTACAACAGATAAATCCGAAGACTTGCGCCAGCAGGGGCGGATAGATCTGAAGACTTACGCCAAGTGATTGATTGGATTGGCGGTGGTTGGGTTGAGATGTAGAGAGGTGGGAAGTTAGGAAGATAGGAGGTTTGGAGGATTGGAGGTTAAAAAGA
>NZ_FNAC01000027.1:14095-62776 GCF_900101705.1 Algoriphagus faecimaris
GAACAGGGAACAGGGAAAAGATAATAGAGATCTGGGAACAGGGAACAGGAGATTATGAGAATAGATTATCGAATGAGGAATAGCGAAGTTTCCAGATTGGTAGGGATGAGACTTCCTTGTGCTGAAGGCGAGATTTCTGGCCTTAATTCGGATTACAAATCCTACGATAAGGGGTCGGGATTGCAAATCCCGAACAGCCTGAGATTGGAGAAAAGGGAACAGGGAAAAGATAATAGAGAATGGAGATTTAAAAATTGGAGAACAGGGATGACCTAGACCGCCTGGATAGTTGACATAAAAACCTTCGAGGTCTGCTTTCCCGCTGTATGGAATGTGAATCGGATCTATAGGCTTCGGTGACGAAAACCTCAAAGGTTAGGATTAAAAAAAGGGCCAGTGCTTGAACTGGCCCGGCAGCCGAAAGTTGTGAGCTCTGGCTGCAAAAAATGAGATTAGAAATAAACGGGTTTATTCTTCTCGATGGCTTGGGGAAAAGTAGGCAGTGGCAGTAGGCTGTCTTGGAGAATTGGAAGAATAGAGATTGAGAGATTGGAGAACAGGGAACAGGGAAAAGATAATAGAGATCTGGGAACAGGGAACAGGAGATTATGAGAATAGATTATCGAATGAGGAATAGCGAAGTTTCCAGATTGGTAGGGATGAGACTTCCTTGTGCTGAAGGCGAGATTTCTGGCCTTAATTCGGATTACAAATCCTACGATAATGGGTCGGGATTGCAAATCCCGAACAGCCTGAGATTGGAGAAAAGGGAACAGGGAAAAGATAATAGAGAATGGAGATTTAAAAATTGGAGAACAGGGATGACCTAGACCGCCTGGATAGTTGACATAAAAACCTTCGAGGTCTGCTTTCCCGCTGTATGGAATGTGAATTGGATCTATAGGCTTCGGTGACGAAAACCTCAAAGGTTAGGATTAAAAAAAGGGCCAGTGCTTGAACTGGCCCGGCAGCCGAAAGTTGTGAGCTCTGGCTGCAAAAAATGAGATTAGAAATAAACGGGTTTATTCTTCTCGATGGCTTGGGTGAGAAGCAAGCCAATACCGATTAACCCGCTGGGGGAAGCCGAAAACCCTTTGAAGAGAGTAGGCGCTTTAACCAGGTTTCAAGGGGAGCAGCTTCATCTGCTTCCCTTTTGAGACCCCAAACGTTTTCTCCTTTTTTGATGTGTTAAAAAAGGGTGCAAAGTTATGAACAAACTAATGAGTAAGCTTCCGCTCCTTGCCTTTGTGCTAGTGGCGTTTGCTGCCTTTGCCTTTAACATGCCCGGTGAATTAGATCCGGAGTATGCACAGGATCCTGACAATCAGGAGATCTGGTATGATTTGTCATCGGTAACACCTGGACCCAACACTTATGAGTGTGATGATGTCCAGGATGTTTGTACCAGAGTACTTCCAAGTAGCTCTGCGGCTATGAAAACTTCTGGGGAATTTATCAAGAACGGTACACTTCCCGTAGTTCAACCTTAGTGGAAAGGGAGGCTATTCTTTTTGGGTTAGCCTCCCTATTTTTATCTTGGATTTTGTTCCATTGGGTTAAAATCCATTTCATCAGGAGGAATTGGAATGGCATATCTGGGATCATTTGGTGGTAATTCGGCTTGTTCAGCATTGAATTTCCTCACCAAAGTAATCGCTAAAGCCGGATCTGTATTTAACCTTTTAAGGTCAAGCCATCGAACTCCTCGGAATACAAGTTCTTTTCTCCTTTCCAGAAGAATATGTTCAACCAATTCCGCGTCAGTTCCATCAAATGGCTGGAATTCGACGGATGAAATTCTGTGCTGCCTTAACGTATTGATGGCATTTTTGGCATTTTCAACATCACCCAGCCTGACTGATGACTCGGCATAATCCAGCCAAAGCTCATCGGTCGCCAAGCCTCCGAAAGGATAAAAATCCCCGGTATAATGCCCTCTCATGTTGTAAAGCGTATCCACCCTCGCAGTTCTGAAAAAGAGCGGAACTCTCAGATCCCCTTCTTCATAAAGCTCAACCAGATCAGGGTTGATGTAGGTTTCTCTGTTGGTCGCATACCTGTTGGTGATCAATTCGGAATAAAAAATCACCTCGGGATTGAAAATTTCGAAGGAATAAGGCAAACCATCATTCAGTTCATTATAATCCATTAATTCATCTTTGATGGAGAGTGCTTGTGATGAATGTTCATTGGCCAAAGAATATTCCTGCCGTGTCATGTACACCCTGCTGAGTAGGGCATGGACTGACCATTGGGATGGTCTAGTGGGAACTGTTGCAATCTGCGGAAGGTCGCGCAAAGCCTCATCCAAATCCCGGATAATTTGCTGATAGGATTCCTCCAGCGTAGCTCTGGTTGTTTTGATGTTGACATCTGAGGTAGTTCTCAGGGGAATACCCAATTGATCACCTTGGTCTGGACTATACTGGGGAGCAAAATGGGTCAGGATTTCAAAGTGCCCCAAGGCCCTGTAGAACTTCGCCGACGCGGTTAATTCTGCTTTTCTGGAAGCTTCTGTCTGGGAAGAGGGACTGTATTCGGCCAAGCCATCCAGTGCGACGTTTGCATAAAATATTTTCTGATAAATGGTTGACCAATTGGGGTCGTATTCTCCCGGAATGTAGAATTCCTCAGCCCAGAAATAGGTGGAAACTTGATGCGGCTGCAGCCGATTAATCGCGCCTGGACCGAGATAAATGTCATCCGATCCCAATAAGCCTGTTGCCGGGGAGGTATTGAGTCCTCGTAGTTTGGCATCCAGTAAGGCCTGAAAATCATCCAGTTCACTGGGGACCACCAAGTTTTTGGAAGGTTTTTCAGACAGAAAGCTGTCGCAGGATGAGGCTAATCCCACAATCAGGGAGAAGAGGAGTATTCGTAACATTTTCATAGTAGTATCATTTTAAATTTTCCGGATTTTCATTGAAGTAATTCCCAGTTAAAAGGGTGGCAGCAATAATCAACCATAATCTGCTGCCGGGAGAGTCAGGTTGGGTTTCCCCAGCCTTATGAGGTTAGCTATTTGGGTTTATACCTGTTCTCCTTTTACCCTTTGTTGCTGGGATCAGAAGTTTGCTTTTAGCCCAAATGAGAGTGTTCTTAAACTTGGGGAGGTGCGGAAATCGGGATCGGGAACTTCCTTACTGGCTTTCCAGATCAAGCCCAGGTTATTGCCATAGGCATAGATTTCCAGGTTTTGGATTCCTTTCAGCCGGTTTCTACCAAAGCGATAGGCAATGCGTATATCCTGCAGCCGGATATGATCTCCTTTTTCGACCAGTGATTCACTTCGGAGAAGAAACTGGTTTCTTGAGGCATTGACTGTCCCGGGGTCAGAGGGAATATCCGTGGTGAGTTCATCTCCAGGCTGCCTCCATCTTCGTTCGTAATCTGCGTGTTCGAACTCCCCTCTGTTCAAATTGTCATAGTTGATGGTCTGCCTCCGAAAATAATAGCCCATCCGGTAGGAAATATTCGCCGATAGCAGAAAGCCCTTCCATTCAAGCGTGTTTCTAAAGGATCCAAACAGTGTTGGCCTGGAAGATCCATGATATATCAGCTCCTCCAATTCACTTTCATTCAGGATAGTGCTATAATCAGTACTAGGTTCCCCATTAATTATTCCTCTGGGGTCACCTGAATCAGGGTCCAAACCTCCCCAGGGAAGGCTGTAGGTGTAATAGAGTGGACGGCCGATGACAGGTACCGGACTGCCTGCATTTGAGGTAAGGACCTGTGCCACGGTGGGATCGTTTTCAAAGTCGGTGACTTCTTCTTTTACCCAGCTCAGGAAAAAGTTGTTGGTCCACTTCACCGGACCATTTAGGATTTTGGTATTGAGTACCCAATCCAAACCCGCAGTTTTGGTACTTGCGTAGTTGATGGTGGCAAGCCCCACTCCGGAGGAAGCAAAAAGCGGCTGTTCGCCGAGGAGATCCAGTCCTCTTTTTCGGTAATATTCCAAGTATCCGCTCAGTCTTCCGTTAAACATCTCGTAGTCGAGTCCCAAATTTGTAATCTGGATGCGCTCCCATCGGAGTTCGGGGTTGGGAGGGCTGAGTATCCCCAGAAAAGGAGAATTGATCAGGGGATTGGAACCAGCCCCAAAATAATTGGCGGTAGTAAAGGCGGTGGCGTTTGGATTTGTGTTTCCATTGTAACCATAGGAAAGCCGCATCTTGAGGAAGTCCAACCAGTCTGAATTGACAAAACTTTCCTCGGTTAAAATCCAGCCCAAACCTGCCGACCACAGGGGAACTGCCCGCTGGTTGGTATTTACTCCGAAAATATTGGAAGCATCCACTCTGGCACTGGCGGTAAGGAAGTACCTGTCTTTGTAGGAGTATCCGGCATTTCCGAAACCCGAGACATATCGGTTGACTGTACCGGAAAAATTCTGAACAAAAGGTATAGTCCCGGGAAAACCGATCGAATAAAGAGTAAAGAACGAGAGGTAATCCACCGGCTGTGAGGTTGCATTTAGGCTGTTGAACCCGTAGGCCCTGCCGGAATTCCCCTCGGACTGGACATCCCTGATTTCCGATCCGGCCAGCACATTGAGCTGGTGGTCATTCCATCTTTTTTCATAGGTCAACTGCCCCCTCAGGGTGTGGCTAAAGGAGCGCTGGTTGGAGAAGTCCAAGATTCCTCCCAGCGGGACATGGTTGATCAGGTTGCCGTTTGGATCGATTTCCGTGAAATCATTGATCAGTTCGCGGGTAGTATATGCTGTCTGGGGACTGTTTTGCTCATTATTTTGCTGGTTGGTCCAGTATTGATAATTCACCTTGAAATTCAGCCCCCGGCTGATTCTGTAGTCCAAATTTGCTGTCAGCCTCAGGTCGTTGGCCCGATTGATTCTAGGGCTCAGCCCTATTTCATCCAGGGGATAGTATTCCCAGTCCAGTAGACCTGTACCCACTGTGGATTCTTTGAATCGCTGGTGAAAGGAGCGGTATACGGGTAAGGGATTGCCGTTTTCATCCGCAAGGCGGTCATAGGGATAGAAATTGGAGATGGCCGGCAGCCCATCTTCCGAGTCGCTGATAGCCAAATATGCTCCAAGTGATAGGTTCAGTCTGTCTTTTGCCAGTTTGAAGTTCTGTACTGTGTTCAGGGTCAGTCTGGAATTGTTTTGGGCAACTTGGTTTTGACGGTTATCATCCCAGCCCAGGGAAAAAAGATAGGAATGCTTCCCTCCTCCCCCGTTCAGGTTTAGCGCGTATTGCTGTAAAAGCGATGGTCTGTACATGTACTTTGACAGCTCGTTTCGCACATCCGAATTCCTAAACCTGGCGATCCGGGCATCCCGTTCATTTGGGGTAAGTTGTCCCTGTTCAAAGGCATATAGGGTTTCCACCAGTGGAGAAACCGGGGATTTGAAAAAGGAATTGACCGCACCGGCAAAGGCTCCATCCTCATAAAGCTGGATTTCCTTGTTCACAAAATCGTTGATGCTCATTTGTGGTCTGTAGAAGGGATCAGGAGCTTGGCCGATGGTGGTATTGGCAGTCAGACTGATTCGAACCGGCTGATCAAAGGTTCCGCTTTTGGTGGTGATGACAATCACCCCGTTTCCTGCTCTGGCTCCCCATATGGACGCGGCTGCGGCATCCCGGAGTACGGTGATGGATTCCACATCATTGGGGTTGATATTGGATAGCGGGCCCTCGTAGGGAAGGTTGTCGATGACGATCAGAGGCTGGCTATCGGAACGAATGGTACCTGTACCCCGGATGGAAATATCCTCACCATATTCCAGGTCGGAGCGGTCCCGGTTAAAAATCAAGCCCGGAGTCAAGTCTTCGAGACGGTCGATGATGTTGGTACTGATTCTGCGATCCACCAGCTCCTGATCGAGTTTGGCAAAGGAACCGGTGGCCCGTTCTGCCGGGAGTTCCTCAAATCCTGTGGATACCACAGCCACCTCATCCAGTCCCAGTTCATCCATTTCCAGGATTATCCTCAGACTGGAAGTTTGGTCGGGGCTGAGTACCAGCTCTTGGGTTTTGTAACCGATGAAACTGATGACCAAAGTGGGCGAGTCGGTATCGGGAAGAATCAGGACAAAGTCTCCTTCTTCGTTGGTAACCGTTCCCAGGCTGGTTCCTTTGAGGACAACATTCACCCCGGGAATGGGTGTGCTCTGATCAGGTTCTAGAACAGTTCCCGACACTTTCAGATCCTGCGCTTTGATCTCCCAGATCAAGAGCAGGGCAAGCAGTAAGAGTATTTGTTTTTTCATTTTTATGGATTGTTTAGGGTTGTTTACTTTTTGGATTTTTTTCTTTTTCGTTTTCCCCTGAGGAATTGAGGATGGCAGTCATTTTTCGTGAGAAATCTGGGTAATCCTGTGCGGATAATTTGAAGGAAATCACTTTGCCCCTACTGTCGGTAAGCAGGGTAAATGGATACCCCGAAACTTCGTAATGGGACACCAACTTTTCTTTAGAATCGGGTTCAAGCCGGTAATTGGGGATTTCTTCAGCAGAGAAATGGGGAATATTTTCCACCCAGAGATCGGGATCTTCGTCCACGGAAACAGCGATTAACCGGAGTCCCAGATCCTTTCCTTTCTCTCGGTAAAAGGGAAAGAGGTAATTTTTAAAATAGCGGGCACTGTGGGGACAGGTGGAGAAATAGAAATAATAGAGTGTGGGAGAATCGTCGAGTTGATCGGAAGAAGACCTCCTACCCTCCCTATCAGTCCAGTTAAGAGAGGGCATGGCTTTATCCGTGGAGACCGAATTGGCAAGTGACTGAATCCGTTCTTTCCAGGGAGAGGATTCTACCTTGGAACCCAGGCTTTCTAGGGTTTGGGTGGGGTTTTCGTATCGTTTCAGATTGGCAGACAGAAACCCGGTCAGGATTCTGTCTTTCAGTGCACCACTGAAGTTTGCGCTGACGACAGATCCAAAATCTTCCTCATTCAAGAGAGACAGCAAGGTCATTTTATCCAACTGGAGATCCAGATAGGGTGCCGAGATCAGTTTGGATTTAAGGAGAAATCCCCCGTCCCTGATTCCGAGGAGCTGGGATTCTATTTTATTTCTGATTTGGTTGAGTTCCTCTCCCTCTGCGATTCGGTCAAGTTCATTGAAGTAAAAGCGATAGATGGTGGAAACAAAGGGTTTGTAATAGGATGCATAGGTTTCAAGGAGGAGAAGATCGTAGGATTCAGGGTCCAGTTTAGGTTCGAAGGATTTAAGGATTTGGAGTTGGCTATAGAGTTCACTTTCTGCATTTCCCAAACCCTCCAGGGCTTTGTTCAGTCCTTTTTTTCCGAAGGTCTGAAATTCGAGTCTAGCTCCGAATTGGTCATTGGCCGCCTGAAAGAGAGAATCGTTTTTGGGGTCGGAAAGGAGGTTGTTGGCCGAGGAGATGACCAGTGTTCTGGGGGAATCGAAGGATTCTTGGTTTCTGGATCGGTCAAGCAGCCACTGGGCTTCGTAAAAAGCGGCATCGGGTCCACCAAATAGCAGGATTGTAGCGGAGAGATCTATTTTTATCTTCAGGCTATCCCCAGGACGGATCAGCATGTTTTTGATCAGCATTCTATCCTCCAGTTCCAGGGAGAAGTATGCTGGGTCTTGGAATTGGTCAAGTGTGAATTCAAACTTTCTAACCCTGGAATCTATCACGCCGTCAAAGAAGGTCCCCTCGCTTAGCGGGGAGTTAAAAGTCTTATTCATAAAGCGGCTTTTTTTGCTGAAGTAGTAAGGGGAAAGCGTAAGGGACAGGGGACTTAGCGAATCCGGATTGATGATTTCCCCATAAATAAGGGTGGTGTTTTCCTCCCCCTTTTGGGCGGGAGTGCTGTACTCCTCCCGCCCGGGGTGATGGGAGTCGGCATCAAAAGACCGATTTCCCGTGGGTGAACCAGCAACTTGACTCATTGATAATGGAGAATATACCAGGAATAGTAGGAAGGCTAGTGAAATAGGTTTTAATCGGATATCAGGAATATTGGAAGAAATACACTCCCTTTGGTCGTGAAATACCCGCCTATCGGCGTGAGATATGCTCCTCGTTCCTCGGAGCGAGATAAGCCATCCACCTACATGGAAGTATTGCATGCTTATTGGATGGAGCTGACTTCTAATTGATCTTTTAGCTTTCCGGAAAAAGCACAGCAGTTCCAGGAAGCATGATTGTAGTAATTTTTTCATGTGTTTATAATTGTCTTTTAGCGGTCACATGGAATCTCGCAATTATAATCATCCCGGTGTGTGACGGGTACGTCATGCTCGATTTCATGTGTCTATAATTGATTTTCAAAGGTCACATGGAATCTCGCATGGTTGATAGTCATACCAGTGTGTGACGGCTACGTCATGCTCGATTTCATGCGTTTTAGGGTTGTGATTGATTGAGATAGAGGAGGAAATACGCTTCGCGAAATACACCTTCGGTGAAATACGCCATGGGCGAAATACAGGCCTATCGGCCTGAAATAGGGTCTAAACATTGGACGAAATACGGCTTTGCCGAAATAGACTCCTCGTATCTCGGAGCGAAATATGCGCTCCTTCGTCGCGAGAAATACGAACCATAGTAGAATCTTCTATTTCAGCCCGCTTGCGGGCTTTATTTCCATAGTATTTCTACCGTGCTTCCACCGTATTTCAATAAGTAAGAACAATAGTCTCCCACCCTGACTCCGTATAAGTCAATCAATCAATGGATTAAGAAATTATTGAATGGATAAGCGAAAATCCTCTGCAGCGGAATGGGCTTATCATTTTTGTCAAATGGAATGAAATAGGGCCGCTTTTAGCGTCTGAAACACTTGGAAACACAGGCCTATCGGCCTGAAATAGGGCCGAAACATCTGACGAAATACGGCTTTGCCAAAATAGGCTCCTCGTATCTCGGAGCGAAATATGCGCTCCTTCGTCGCGCGAAATACAGGCCATAGCAGAACCTTCTATTTCAGCCAGCTTGCTGGCTATATTTCAAATGTATTTCCACATTATTTCCATCCCAATGACTGATTACGTCGCCCCCTGATCAAGAGTGGTAGTCCCCTTGGGTGATACAAACCCCTCGGGAAGCAATCAGGGAGAATAAAAATAGGTTTAAGTTGGGTTCTTGATTAGGTTTTTAAAGAGCTGCTTGGGGGTAAGATTTACCCAGGCAGGTTTGTGAGATTGAAATGATGCTTCCATGGCAATGGTTTAAGTTGGAAGACCGAAGACAGAAGACCGAAGGGTCTATGACCAAAGTACTTGTGATACAGATCTTATCTATCTGCACATAGAAATAGAATTTCCACCATGCCCGAAAGGGCAGCATTACTAGCAATAGGTTTTTGAGAAATCGTCGCCCGCTGACTCTGAATGGTATGTCCGTCTTGACGGAGCTGTCAGGGAGTAAAAGTGTTAAGTTTTAAATCAGATCGGTTTTTTCGGCTTACGGGGATAAAGCCAGTCAGAGGCTATGATCCCAGAAGTGGCTAAACCCATGACCCAGGTACAAGATGGTACAGGAAGAGATTCTTTCCGGAAAATTACTCCCGGGAAGTGCGTTACTCCAGAAAAAATCAAGGTCTGCTCCATGATACTTGGGTTATAATTAATGTCCAAGTTGAGACCAAGCCATAAAAAGAGGCGTGGACCCAAACAAGCTGTCTTAGAGGTACTGGTATACCTGAGGAACAAGCAAGTAAGTAGCCCACGCCAATGGCGTGAGCATTCTCACTCATTTATCCCGTTCCTCAAATGAAATTACCAGTTTCCTAAGACGAGACTCACAAGTGCAAATGCATTCAAATGAATATTTGCCGATTAAAGAACACTTTAACCGCAACTAAGATACGAAAAACAATTAAAAGGACAAATATGTCCTAACAAAAAATTCACTAAATATTCACTATTGTCATGTGGGACGAAAGCCAAATTACAAAAACGAGGAATTTATAAAGAAAGTAAGCGCAAGAATTCTTGAAATTGCTAAAGAAAAAGACATTGTTCAGGATAAAATTGCTGAACTTTTTCATGCCGACGATAATAGACAAATCGGACGTGTTCTCAGGGGTGAGACTAATTATGGAATAAGTGAACTTGAACGATTTGCTAAGGTATTAAAAGTTCATCCAAGGGAACTGCTTGATTTTGAATGGGAGTAATTCAGTATTTAATCTAAATATCTCTTACCATTTTTAATATTCTCACACAACTACGTCTGGAAAAGTAATTTTCTCTCTCTTCTCCCAGATCTCCTGAAATTCGGGACATGCCTAGCGTACACCTTATATATTTCCCTGATATTCGGATAAATCGAGACTAGGCTGGCAGTGCAGTAGCGGTTTCATCGTTCGTGCTTCGCATGCGACGAAAACCTAGTTATTGCGTCTAGTTTTTTATTCTTCTTCAGTAAATAAATCCGTGAACCTGCTTTTCAATTCGTCAATGCTTCCACTTATTATTGGTCCAAGGTACTCACCAACCGACTCGGCAACTTGTCCTCCTGCTTCATCTGCAATTTTAGACCCTAACTTTTTAAAAGCTCCTTTTAATACACCTTTCAATGAAGTGTCGGCTTCTGCACCAACGTCAACAAAGGCTTGTTTTATCTGGTCTTTGGAATTTTCAGGTAAAAAGGATTCAAAAAGTGAAACAAATGCGTCAGTCGTCAAACGGACAAGTTCTGGCGAAAATGAACCGTCAGTTATATGGTTTAACTGTTTTAGTTTAGCTCGTAAATGATCTATCAAATAAGGATTGTCAATCTCAATCCCAATTTTATCATTGTCTTTGAGGAAAATCGGGGTCTTGAGTATTTCCTTTAATTCTTGGTCAAGTTCTGATTTACTTGTTTGTCTTAGTTTCGATTCATATAGAAGGTTTCTTGCCTTTGTTCTTGTTACCCTTAACTCTGAAACAAGTTCATAGATTTCTGGATTCTTATTGAAAATTCCTAGTTCTTGAAGCTTGATAAAGATTAGAATATCAAAGTCTCTTTTTGACATCGAAGCAAATGCAGGTGTCAAGTAGTCTTGAAGCAATTCTTTAAATGCTTGTTTTACATTTTCTGAGTCAAGTTCATCGAATTTATTTATTATTTCACTCATCTGTTTTCAAATTAGGTACAACGGTTCTGCGCTTGGCGTTCGTACGGGATTTCGGAGGACAAAACTGTCAACCCACCACAAAACTCCAATTGAAAAACTGAAATTGAATTTAACCACTTCACCCCGCATGACGCCAAACGCATGTTAGGGCATCGTGCTTCTTCTTCGTTCGTTTGTTTGACGGTCGTTTTTGTTGAGCGTTGGGACAGACACACTCTTTGCCAAGCTTGGGTATTAGCGTTGGCTTGTGCGGCTTGGCAATGTGTATGGGTGCGTAGGGATGGCATTTTTATAGTGAATCGATAAAGCCTTTAATGTTGTCCCAAGTCCACACTCTTGTGTAAACACCTTCTAAGTCAGTACGATCGTCTGAGTAAGCCCAAAAACCTCTGATTTTTTTACCTTCTTCCTTTGCACATTGGATTTCCCATTTTTGACCAGTTGATTTAAGAGAGTTTTTACTGACTAAAACTAATACTCCATCTGAACGCTTAATCCTCGTTCTCACTCTATCTTTCCAATCTTTGTCATACGGTTCTTTCACTGACATGTCAACATACTCAAATGGCGATTTTGTGTTAAGGGATTGACCTTTTAAAAAGTCTCTTTGTGTTTTGTCTTCAATTGCGAAGGCAACGAATATTACTTTTTTGTCTGCCATAGTTTTTTTTAATGATTAAATTCTTTTATCTCTTACAAGTCTCCAATAATGGTAACCCAAAGCGGTGAGTTTGCAACTTTTTGAATGCATTGCAGCAAAGTACATATGCTGTTCATCCACAGGAACCACTAAACCTACACTTGCTAATTTTTGTAAATCTTTAAAAACCGCAACGTTTTTCTCATCTGCATGTGGTTTTACAAATTCGTGTTCTATTGCTGGGTCGTTAGTGAATTCAAATGATGGGTCAAGTTTAAATTGGTCTTCAGGAGAAGTAAAATATTGGTTCAGTCTTCTTAAAATTTCTGGAGAGATTTGGGGAGAAACAGTTCTTAGGGATGTAAAACGAGTAATGTTCGTTTTAAAGACTGGTCTCTGGTCCCAAGGACCAAGAGCTTGGTCAATGTATGAATAAATGCTGCCTGGTGTTATATGACCTCTTAAATCTGCTGCTCCGCCTTGCATGGCGTCTAAAAGAAGATTTGTAAAAACGCCATGTCCATTGATTTCTACGGAAGCTTCATCAGCTTTACTTGCTGTTAAAATCGAAACCCCTTCACCTATTTGAGCATTTCTTCCTCCATTTAATTTCGGGTTGCCAAATGAACCCGAATGACAACAGTCTAAAATGATTACTCGGTTTTGTGCTTTGGATTCATTGGCAATGTGAAGTATATCATCCATTGAAATTCCTTCGTCATTTGCTGTGAAATCAGGTGTAACAATTATTCCACCGCCTGTTTCATCAAAAAATCCATGACCCGAAAAATAAAAGAGAGTTGTCTCACAATCCCCCGCAAACAAGTCTTTTATATGACCTTTTAAATCTCCTTTAGTTGGAACATCTGTTAGCAACCGTACATCAAAATTGGGTGAACCATCACCGTTTGTTTCCAATGTATTTCCAAAAGCTGAAGCATCATTGATGCATCCGTATAATTCTGCATTTGGATAGTTGTTTATTCCTACTATAAGTGCTTTTCTCATAAGTTGAATATATTAACGTTTCGGTTTTCCGCAATTATCCCTGTATTAAACCAAGAATCGAATTGCGAATACGAAAATTCACTTTCGATTACAAATAATTTACCTTCATTGGTACCTTTCACAAATATTTTTTTTATAAATGGATATAGAATGAGATATTCCGTACCCTTGAAGGACTTAGGTGGAGTATTTTCCTTTGATACAGGTATTATGGCACATTTATTTGTGTTTCCATCAACATATCCTAGTTCCCAAGGAATCCATTTAGACATTGAGGAATTTGTCGAAATAGCAAGAAGGAGTGTTTTGGAATTTTTCATTCTTTCTCTTACAAGAGTTGCAGATTTTTTGGTAACGTTAGCTCTGTCAAGATGTGGATCAACAATCCAATCGACATAAACAGAATATCCAAAATCCGTCAATTCTTGATAAAGCCCTTGAACTTCGGCTTTATCTAAAAAGCTATGAGATAAGAAAATATCAAATTTCGTTGTTATTGGAACATTACGAGCACTGAACATCCTGCTCTCAAATAAACTCTGTTTTTTAGTTGCAATACTTTTTAATTCTGCACTACTGTATATACTCATTATTTTATTTCCTTTTAATGATCTTGGCTAAGTTGTCCCAAGACCAAGTGATTACTTTCTTACCTTTCAATTCTTTTTTTCTTTTTCAAAGCTGATTTCAATACCTTTTGAATGCTTCCTTCGCCCCACTAGGAGTAGTCAAATTTTGGTAGCTCCTGGGTGGGGTCCACGATAGCTATCGGGAGCAGTCCCACTCTACTTTCCTTACCAATTTGCAATTGTTTTATCTCTCTGCTCTATTCCAGCAAGATTCCACAGCGCAAACAGCATTAAATTTTGTCTTATGGTTTTGAACTAGTTTTTAATATGGCAAGAAAGGGAAAAATTTTATAAAAAAAATACCCAGTACTGGGTATTTTTTGGGTTAAATGGGTGGTTTTGACAAGATTTGTCGGATTTTTTTGGAGTAAATGCCTTCTGAAATGAAAATTTTCTAAGATTAGGGCACTATGCTATGCTTTAATAGCTAATCTCTTATGCTAAAGCCTCTTTAACCCTTAGCTCCTGGAAGAAAAAGGAGCCCTGCACATCAATGAGGAAACCCGAGAAGTGCACCTCGTGCACGAACTCTTTTGGGACGGTAAGGATGAAAAATGGTGACGCCAATCACCGCCAATCTCTACCTGATGATGGAGCAGCGCCGGGACAAAGCCACCGGACTCCCCTTCCGCATCTACGCCATCGACATGAATAAAAAGGAGCGCGGAGAGTACATCACGAGTTACTTGCCTGAAGCTAAAGAATGTAAGCCGATACTTTAGAGTACTAGATACGATATAATCCCCCTCTTGACGGCTTTTCTTCAAGTTCGCTTGGGATAATGCTAATGCCTTTGCTTTTGTACTTTTTCCCAAATGAATCAACAACCAAAAACTTTAGATAAACCATCTTTGAAAACTCTTCATTTGGATAAATAATATCATAAACAAGGATTAATTCTTCTCCCCTTTCTAGACAGGGATATTTTTCATAGCTTTCCTTAATATGCCAAGATTTTATTCTATGCTTAGCATCACTCTTCAATTTTAACAAAAATACCCATCTGCCAAGAAGATTATGTTCAAAAACAGTTTTGATATATCGTTTCTCTAGGCTACCATTTACAATTTCAACCTCGTAATTAAGGTAGCTCCTTGCTGATCCGGTAGTCTTTGTAACCGACTTGATATTAACTTTTAAGTTTCCTTTTGTTCTTCTTAATTCAAGAAGAATCGTTAATCCGATAGAAAATAACGACAAACAAAAACCGCCAATTCCTAAATACTCTACCAAACTAAGCTCATTCATCTCTTCTTTCCTTTCCCCATCAGCGGAGCCAAGTACTCCTCATACAGTTCAAATAGATATTCGATTCTGGCCATTTCCGAGGTAAAAGCCTGCGGACGATAGCAGAGATCCACCGCCCGGTCGAGCTCTTGATGCGCCTTCACCAGATCCGGAGGCATCAGCAGTGGATCATAGAGATCCGCGAGGCTACTCTCAGGATACTTCGCCCGGGTATCCAATACTTTCTGCGCCTTCTCTTCGACAAGCTTTTTATTCTTTTCGGATGGATTCTTTGGCCAGGGGAAATTATTGTATACAACAGTATTTGAATACCTATAATCGCTTTTAAGTCTACCACAAGTATAATTAACCCAAGTCATGTGCATCCCTGATGTGAGCACTCCGAAAATAAAAAAATCAACATTAGGTAATGTTATAGCGCTATCACTAACAACAATATCTTTATCAATATATCCAAGCGGAATATACTTTCTCCTTTCAGAGGAAACTCTAGGGATTATAACATAGTCCGTCAAAGGCTGTCGTTCCTCAATGAATAAAGCTGGAAATTCAGCCCATTTTTGGGTTGACTTCTTTGAACTTTCCAATCTCATTTTCCTGACTAAACTTAACCTCTCTTGGATAACGGGCATTAATTTTAATTCAGAAGGTTTAATTTCTTTTAGCCATAAACACCATCTTTTGATGTTATTCAAAAACTCCCTACTTCCTAAATATTGTCTAATAAACGGCTTTGCCAAGGGTTCTACATTTAAAAAAGCATCTAATTCTTCATCCTCAATAATTAAATTACCCCCATCTGTTGGAGAACTGCCTTTGGTCATTTCTGGTACATTACAAAGGGGCTTTGAACGCTTTGAAACAAACAAATCCTTACCATTAACCAAATAGGGATTGATATTCCTGACTTTTACTTCCAAAGGTTCTCCATTTATATCCTCATAGGAAAAAAGCTTTTTTTCTTTTCTTTCAAAAAGTCCAAATCCAATAATCACTACGTGAACAGCTGCATTTCCTTTAGCCTCGTTTTTCCAGTTAAAAGTTCTATGAGCAAAATTTATTTTGACCATATTTTCTAAAAACATCTCTTTCCAAAGAATCCCAACTTGTTCCCCTTGTGAAATTGAATTTGTAGAAACAAAACCAACTTCAATAGAAGTGTTTTGAATGTATTTTGCCGCTAAAAGATACCAGCCAGTAACATAATCCAAAACTCCTGAACCTTGTACACCACTAAAGACGTCAGCTAAATCCGCTCTTTGCTCTTTGGACTGATATGAATACCCGTAAAAAGGAGGATTCCCCAGAATATAACTTAGCTCTTCTTTGGGCACTACCTCCTCCCAATTGATCCGAAGGGCATTGCCATGGACGATTTTGGCGGATTTACGGAGAGGCAGTCGGGCATAGTACTGCCCGAATTCCTCCGAGATCCGCAGGTTCATCTGATGATCCATCAACCAGAGCGCCACTTCAGCGATCCGTGCCGGAAATTCATCATACTCTATCCCGTAGAACTGATCCACATCGATGGTCATGATTTCCTGAATCCCGATGGCCTGCTGGGCCCCGTAGATTTCCTTCAGCACATCCAGTTCCAGGAGCCGCAGCTCCCGATAAGTGATGATCAGAAAATTCCCACAGCCACAGGCCGGATCCAGAAATTTCAGCTTGCCCAGTCGCTGATGAAACTCCCGCAGCTTATTTTTATTTCCCTTCAGCTTTTCAAACTCCTCCCGGAGCTCATCCAGGAATAGAGGTTTGATCAGCTTCAGGATATTTTTCTCGGAGGTATAGTGAGCGCCCAGATTTCGCCGCTCGATGGGATCCATCACCGACTGAAACATGGACCCGAAGATGGCCGGAGAGATTTTACCCCAGTTCAGCGCACTGCACTGCAGTAGGATCTCCCGCATCTTGGAGTTGAAGGCCGGTATCGGCAAAAATTCCTCGAAAAGCTTCCCATTCACATAGGGAAAGGTCGCCAAATGCTCATCCAGACTGGACATCCGGTTTTCTCGAGGAGTATTCAATACCTGGAAGAACTGAGCCAGCAGACCGCTCAGATTACTGCCATCCTCTCCGGATTTGACCTCGATCAGTTCCTTAAAAGTATCCTTCTCAAAGATCCCCGTATCATCCGCAAAAAGACAGAACAGCAGACGCACCAGGTACATCTCGAGTGCATGGCCAGTATAGCCACTTTCCTCCAATTGATCATGGAGCTTGCCCATAAGTTCAGCCGCAGCGATATTCACGGCATCTTCTTCCTTGAAGCTCCGCTTCTGATAGCCCGCGATAAAGCCGAACAGCTTGATATTTTTGTGAAACTCCGAAAGGTGAAACTCATACTCCCTCCCCTCATCCAGGTCATAGAGCTTAAAATTATCAAAGTCGGAGACCAAGACATATTTGGGTAGCTCATGTTCTTTGATGCCATGAAAATAATCCGTCGCCTGCTCAAAGGCCGCATCCAGATTTTTACCCTTGGATTTATGCTCCACTAGTAGTGTCCCCTTCCAGAAAAGATCGATAAACCCCTGTTGATTATTCAGCTTTTTAACCGGCTCCTCAAAGGTGGCCAGCCTACGCCTAGAGATTCCAAACACATGAAAGAAATCATTCCAGAAGGAATCCTTTTCGGCACGCTCCCGCGTTTCGCCTTCCCATTCTTTGGTAAACCTCAAGGCGCGATCCTTGATTTCATTCCAGCTTAAAGCCATTGATTAAAAGTTAGGTTGATGAAAAATTGGACATCAATTTGTACATAATGATATCGGAAAAACAGGTTTAATCAAAGTAAAAAATAGATGATAAGTTTTACCTTGGATAAAACTTTTGAGATATGAATTATTGCCAGGCCTACTTCAATAGAAATCTTGACGATTTGAAAGAGTCAGATTTGATTACATTTTTTGCTACCCACCAACAAGAAACACAATACATTGAATTCAAAAGTTCTGGAGAAACCAATGCAGAAAAAATCTTTAGTAAAAGTCTAAAGCCTGCCATTTGCTCATTTTTAAACTCTGAAGGAGGGATCCTTATTTATGGCGCACCTAGAGAGGATCACAGAAATTCTGAAAACCCAGATAACTTTAAGTTGAGACCTTATCATCCACAACTTCTTGGTGACCATGATTCAATCATTCGAAAAATAGCAGACGGAATTACTCCAATGCCTATTGGTATTCGACTCAAAGAAGTTGAAGTGGAAGACGGGATGGTTGCCGTCTTTGAAATTCAAGAAAGCCAATCCAAACCTCATCAAACGGAAAACATCTACCAAATCCGAATTGATGGCCAGAAAAAACCTGCCCCTCACTATTTGATTGAGGCAATGATGAAGCAGGTCACTTTTCCCACCATAAAGGCTTATCTAAAGACCAAAAGAAGTGAGTATTGTGACCTGAAAAGTGATACACTTTTAATCTCATTCGATCTTAGTTTTATAAATTTTTCTCCTTTCCAGAATGAAAAAAACATCCGGTATCGACTAAAAGTCGATGGATCTATGATTTTAGAATTAGGGTCATCTAAAGGGGAAAACCTTTCAAAAGAGACAGACTATTTTAAAATAGAGAATCTTACTTATGGAGAGCCATACACAGTACCCTTTACTCTCTCTGGAAACTTTGGAATGATTCAATCAGATAAGAAGGTCCTTCTTAACATTATTTTTCACGGCGAGTCTTCCCCTTCAAAACTTACTGTTTATGAATTTTATATTGAACAAAGAAACTTGAGAGGTTTCTTAAAAGGCGGAAAAGCTATTTTAGATATCGATAATATTTTAATTTCTGAACATAAAAAAAACCTAGGACTAACACATGAGGAATCATTAAAAAAATCTCTTGGAATTGATTTTTAAAATCGCTGTCCTATCCTCCTCATGAAACCAATACCATCTTGCTTTTAGAACCTTAATTCTAAAAATCATTCGATGGCTACCGAAATAGTAAATCCCCTCCCCTCCATCCACCCCGTACTCGATCCACTGATCGTTTCTATGGCTGATCCTGTAAGCCGTGCCTCGGGAAGGGGTGACCAGTCTCAGGCAGAAATTTAGATCGAGGCCGAAGATGTACTGAACCCAGTTGAATTGCGAATTATCGGGGAGCTATTTAATCCATGACTGGACCGGTAAAGAAAAAAGTCATTACATGCGAGGAGATCCTGATCGGGTCCAAGTCGAAACAAACTGATTCCAGGTCAAGTGGGCTGCCTATGACGAAACCGCAAACGGCCTCCGCATCAACCGACAGGAGCTCGTACCAGTCATCTCAAGCTAGGAAGATTTTGGATTCTTTGTCCAGCTCTTTGGCACTCCGATCAAAAAATTCAGCCTAAACGGTCTCTTCCAGCAAGTCACGGACCGCTTTGATCTGGCCAGCTTCGCCATCTATGATGCTCAGGGAAATCTGATTGAGAGGCAGTCGTTGGAGTTTCCGGAGGGGGAAGAGCTCATTGAGTAAAAAAGTGGCTCAAAACATTTTTTTCAGAAATCTTCGTGCATTTTGGAAAGAAGAAGATTCTCTAACTTATTATCAATTAACAAAAATCTAATTACCCAATGATTAACTTTATCATTCATGCTTCTTGGCATCTTTGCATACAAGTTTTTTATCTTTTTCTCTTCTTGCCCTGTTTCGATCCCATGGATAATGGCTTCGCCGTATTCGTGAAGCATTGTAAATCCTCGCTGAAAATTATAAAAAACCTCTGAAATCAATTCCCTTTTTTCAATTAAAAGGGGCAATAAATCTCTATCTCCCAAAAAATTATTTTCATCAAAGGCTTCAGAAAATAAATCATCTATTTCTTTTGAACTATCCCAATACTTTTCAGTAATAATTTTAAAAATTCTTGCAATTCCAGATAACGATCGAGGTACATAGGGAAAGTCTTTTTCTAGGTTAAAATTATGACCTAGAGTAAACCTAGATAAACAAAATTCAACTTTCTTATTGATCTTTTTATTTAAAATATAAATTTTTTGACAATGTCCCCTCCTTAGACTTTGTTGGTAAAATCGATATTGTTTATAACCAAAAAAACCACCAAACACCAAAATGATAGTTTGGATTGTCATCATACCAGCCATCCAAATGCTTGCGGCATTGTCTACTGTAAAAAACCACTGTTCTAAATTCATAATCTAAATCTTAACCTCTTTTTCCCTTAAATACCTCAGGCATTCACTGAGCCTGACTTGATTTCCTTGGTCAAGATAAGAAATCGCCAGCAAACAAGTTTCTTTTAGGTCACGGCCGGCAGCTAGCCGATCATAGGGAAGTTTCTGATGAGTCTCACAGATCCTCTTGATCTTGGCATTGATCCTCCTCTCCAGCGTTACCAGCTCCACCCGAAGCTGCTCTTCTTCATCTGTTAATTTCCTTGACAAATCCATGCTTACATTTTAGAGAAGGGATCTAAAAGATACAAACCCGATTTTTAGTTTGAAGGAAATTGACTAGATTTTCAGGATGGATTATAAGAAGGAGAAATCAAGACTGAACTCAAAAACAACTCTATTCACATGGATTGGAGGGATATCGGCCTTGATCGCAATTATTCCTTTAATTTGGGCTGGGATCCAAGTTTTTGGAAACCGTTCATTTTTTAAGGAAAATGAACTTGGTGATTTTATTGGTGGTACATCTGGGACTTTCGCCTCATTTGCTGGCCTTGCCTTCGTTTATGTTGCTTTTTTAGGACAGCGGCTTCAAATTCTGATGCAGCAAGAAGAATTGGAACTTAACCGAAAGGAGTTAAAAGACACCAGAGTGGAAATCAGAGGCCAAAAGGAACAGCTAGAGCTTCAGAATAAACAGTTCCAGATTCAATCATTTGAAACTGTCTTCTTCAGTTTACTTAATTTATTTGAAAAGCAATCAAAACTCAGCTTTTCAGATAATTATGGGGATGAAATGTTAATAGAAAAACTTAAAAAATTCTATGGGAACATCAGGCAATTACATTTTCGAGAAGATTGGCCATCCCTGAACAAAAGAGAAAAAGCAATTGAAATTGGAAATACTTTTGATTTTAGTTTTTCTCAGGGTTTTGCTAGGGTAAGGGCTATAATGTCTTCAGCATTAGGTATACTGATTCATCTGGATGGCAATCGAAAAGTGATCGATCATGAATTTTACATTTCAATTTTTATGAACACCTTAAATGTGCATGAAACAAGAATAATTTTTTATGGGTATTTTTCGGGTTACATTTCATTCAAACAATATCAAATTCACCTATATAAAGAGCTTTTAGAAATAATTGTCCCAAATCATCTTTGTGACAATAGGGATAAAGAACTTTTGAAAATTTAAAATAAATAGGATTTCTATTGTCCTAACCCCCACTCCCTCACCGCCCTATCTTCACAGGAAATCATCCGCAGAAGATGGCGAAGTATCGTAAGAATGGCCAGCAAGCCTATCCGCTCTTTTGATCCACAGGTAGTAATCCAATACCCAAGCCCAAGATACCCCTTTGTTTCTGCATATCAACCCAAGCCCAAAGCCAAGTATGCTCCAGGTATCTTCCGAGTGCCACCTACAAGATATCTGTGGCAAAGTCGGAGGAAGCTTGGTGCAGAGGCATTGAAGGTAAAGCGTTAGGTAGGCGTTTCTGTGATTGTCTAAGGCTACCTGCGGCAGCCGAAACCAAGTTGGGTTTCGCCCTTTTAGGCCCTCGGGAAAAGTAAATTTTTATCCGAGGGTTGGCACCCAAGGTGTGACCTAATGCCAATTCTAAATCTGACCAATTTTGTAAGTTCGCGGAAATTTCATTTTTAATTTCAAGGATTTTTGGGTTTGAGGTTTTGGAAGATTTATAATATTCATAAAAATCTGAATACTTAGTATTTAATACAAGATTTAAATCAAAGCCATTACCGATAAGATAGACTATATTCATCATTTTATCACCATCATTCTTCCCCCAATTTCAACATTGCCTTCGCCACTGCCCTTCCTGAATCATCATATTCTTCATGGGGATAGCCATGACGCTCATTGAGCAGGTACAATTCTTTATAAAGCTGAAATGGATTCTGGGAGCCACTAACCCAAGAGATGACCACATCAAGCATTTCATTCATCACCGGTTGAAAGGTCATTCGGCCGTCGGAGCCCCTAATACCTTTATTGTCGCTTTTTCTCTTCCCGAGGTTGAGGAAAATGTTTTTTTCATCGTAGATGATATCCCGCATTTGCTTGTAATCTTCTCCTTTGGGTAAATGATCCATTAAAAGCTTCCGGATTCCTTTGTAGTAGATGTTGTATTTCTCTTCCGGACTATCCAATTGCCGAGCAACCAGTTGCTTTAATTCGTCTATTTCTTCTAAGGCACCTGAATCTCCCGAAATGGTCAATTGCTTCCCTTTCTTCTCATGGGCCCGTCTTAAGAGTTCCAGACGCTCTAAGTCTACTTCCGTCTGTTCCTTTTCTTTTTTGGGTTTTTATTTTTGCCATCCATAGTGGTAGTGGTTTATTTTAATTCGAAAACTTCCTTTATTTTTTTACTGGCATCCTTTATCGATTCTTCTTTCCAGGTAATTGGGTTTAACTTGCTTACGGCACTTTTACAGGTTGGGTAGTGCTCCTTAAAGGCCCCATAAAAATTCTTGCCGTAGAGTTCATTCTGGTACCAAGTGTAAAAGGAATAAATGAGTGAGGGATGGATCTCCTGCTCTTTGGCAAAGCGCTCCACCATATAGGGATTATTGATGTAATGCTTGATGTAGTGAAAGCCTTCGATAGGGAGGAAGTAATCTCTGGCAAAGCTGTTGGCCTTTTCTTCAATTAGAAATAAATCCTGATCATCAGAAAGGTGGAAATTATTTGAAATCACGGTTTCATAGTCAAAAAGGACATGATGCAATTCGTGTAATAGGGTAAACCAAAGGTTGGGGTACTTCTTTAAATAATCCGTGATGACGATGCAGGGTTTTCCATTGATATTGAATGTAGCCCCTCTTACATGTGTAGTTTCAAAATAGTCTTGAAAGATAACCGTGAGGCCTGCATTATATAGGGCCCTACTTACAATGTACAGTCCATTGTTCACGTCCTGGGAGTATGGTTTTATTTTGACTAGGGTATCTTTGAGCAACTCTCGATCATATGAATTGGGGTTATTGATTAATCCAAAAGTTTGGTAAGCGGACCTCACCCAAAAATCTTTCATTTTATCCGAAAAGGGTCTTTTGGATCTGCTATACAGGGGTTCGACCACTTGTGATTCATACTCTGCTATCGAATCAAATCCAAAATAGCTTAGGACCTTTTGAACTAGGTGATCGATATCATCACCTGAATCAAAAAAACCTCTTTTTGTCAAGGCTTTCACATCAAAGTTCTTCATTAGGAATTTTACCTTCCTTGCCCGGTCAATGGAGGCGATATTGTCGGAACTTTGGTTTTTGAGTACCATTTTGATGAACTTGTGGACATCGATATCCAAAAATTCGGCTACTTTGACGATGTGGATCAGGTTAGGTTGCTTAGCTGTCCCATCGAGAATCTCAGCAAAAACGTCCTTATCAATATTGAGAAGCTTAAGGGCTTTGGTTTTGCTGATCCCGTATTCTGTGATTTTATCTTCGAATCGTTGTTTCACACTGAATTCGGGACCATCATCAAAGATTTCTTGTAGAAGTTGGTCAATATCTAAATTTTTCATAAGGGAGAAATTACCCCTAAATTTAAGACATATTTTGTATAAAAAATACAAAATGAGGGTAATTACCCTTTATTTTATCTTCGTATTGATTCAATTAAAAAACTACTCTAAATATTGTGTCAATTAGTGTCAATTATTTTGAAGCTTGATACTAATCTGCAAAAAAACCTAGGAGTTTTCTTGGAAGCTTTGACCTTAAAAAAAAACTAAGTTTTCGAACCTTCCTCTCACTGCTGGTGAAGGATTTGAATTGGTTGGGCTGAGAGATATTGTTTATTTGGTTACTATCGTTAGAAGGCTTATTATCTCGCCAAAATCCGCAAATACCTATTTCAGGGTTCCGCTTTCTGGAAGATCTCCGTCGGTTTACAGTTAAAAATTAGCTTAAATACCCCCTCTAGGAGTAGTCAAATTTTGGTAGTTCCTAGTTGGGATTTGCAATCCCACCCTAATCTCCTTATCAATTTGCAATTGATGTATTTCTCTGATTTTTATCGAAAGATTCCAACACCTAAACAGGAGTAAATTTTGTCTTTTGGCCTTGAACTAGCTTTTACTATGGCAAGAAAGGGAAAAATTTGAATAAACCCAGCCCTACAAGCTGGCTTCCCGCAATATTGTGGGACAGGCTCTCCTAAAATTAGCCATTCAGGCTAACTTTTTAATGCTTGCCAGGTCCGTCAGGTAGGCAGCAACCCATGGAAAAATATCCAACGATGTATGAAAAATGATAAATTTCGAAGTGTGGCAAGTGCCGTGAGTGGTGATCCGCCTGAGGCGGACTGGCTACTAAGGTCGGCATAGCTGCCCTTTTCATTTATCCGGATTGCAAATCCTATGATAGGGGTTCGGGATTTCAAATCCCGAACAGCGAGAACAGCGAGATTTTGGGCAAAAAAAAACCACCGCAAGGGTGGTTGGAGAATTTGGGAATTGGCTTGAGAGTACTTGTTTTTTAAGCTTAGCTACTGGTTTTCGTCACTTCGAGTGGGGTACGAGTGAAGCAGTCTTGTCCTGATCTAAAGATTGCCTTCCCTACGGGAGGCAGGCCTGCCTTACGGTAGGCAGGCTTCTGGAAGACAAGGCTTATTAGATTAAATAGGGTTTTTGTTCCTTCCCTCCCGCCACTGCGGGCAGGCGCGATGACGGTCATTTCTTATTCCAGAAATAAATCAGCGAGGCCTGCCCCATCACACTCGTCAGGTTCTTCCCCTTCGGAAAGTCAGGCGTGCTGGACGGATCCAGCTGCCACTGATAGTTGCGGGCATGGATGAGCTGAAGCTTGGAACTCAATAAGAGATTCTTAAACTGTTTTTCGTAGAGGAAGCCTAAGGAAAAAGTCAATCTGGATTATTGTCTGAAAACCGACAACAATAAAAGCTATAGTAATTCCAGAAGATTATTGATAGCCGAATCCGAAATATTCGACTGCTCGGATTTATCGTAAATTGAAAGCAAGTGTACTTCCTCCCTTATTACTCTTACGTGTGTAATCACTCGACTTCCACCACTTTTTCCTTTTCCTTTACTTTTTATTGCCATTCGGATTTTATAGCAATTTTTTAAAAGAGGAGTTCCAAGTTTTGGATTATCCTGTAATTGCTCAACAAGGGCAGAAATATCACTTTTTACCGAGGGATACTTTTTGAAAAGTTTCTTTAAGTCCTTCTCAAATTGGGAGGTTGGTATAACTTTATAGCTCATCGAGTAATTCCTCGATTGTTTTAGGTTTTATTTTCCCTTTTTCAATCGCGATAGATTCTTTGTACCCTTTTGCTATACTCTCCAGAATACGCTTATCTTCAAGCTTATCCGAAAAATCAGAAAGACCAACAAACTTCATTTTCATTGCCTTTGCAAAGGCCTTTAAAGCAGTCAGCTGCTCTTCATTTTCAAATTCTATTGATGCAACTTTCATAGGTCAAATATACGAATTCTAGAATAATCCCGTCTAAAATAAGACGAACACAACAAATACAAAAAGTAAAAACCACCAAGAGCACAACGAATGAAACCACTAAGAGCACGAAGTTCACAAAGCTTAGTTCTTAGTGCCCTTAGCGTCCTTGGTGGTTAAATAATCCTTTCCCGATGCTCGGAACAAGATGTGGTTCAAAAAAAAAAACCACGAAGGGCACGAAGTTCACAAAGCTTCTTTAAAAAAACTCCTTAGTGCCCTTTGTGTCCTTAGTGGTTCATCTTCTTCGTGCCCTTTCCCGATACTCGGGACAAGATGTGTCTTTAGTGACTCAAAAAAAGAAAACCACAAAGAGCACAAAGTTCACAAAGCTTAGTTCTTAGTGCCCTTGGTGTCCTTTCCCGATGCTCGGGACAAGTTGTGGTTCAAAAACCCTTTCCAGATGCTCGGTACAAGATGTGTCTTTAGTGGCTAAAAAAAGAAAACCACGAAGAGCACGAAGTTCACAAAGCTTATTTCTTAGTGTCCTTAGTGTCCTTAGTGGTTAAAAACTCCTCTGTGGTTAATTGTCTTTATTCCAGAAATACACCGCACTCACCTGCCCCATTACGCTCGTCAGGTTTTTACCCTTGGGGAAGTCGGGGGTACTGGTAGGATCCAACTGCCACTGATAGTTGCGGGCATGGATGAGCTGCAGCTTGGAACTCAGCAACAAATTCCCAAACTGCTTGTCGTAGAGGAAACCGAGAGAGAGGTCGATCCAGGGTTTGCGCTCGGTGAATTGAAGCAAGGCTTTGTAATAGAAATCCACATTGTTATCCAAGCGCTCGAAAAACAGCCCAGTCTTATTCATTCCATTAATCTTGCTTATTTCAAAAGTTTGGATATTCGAGCCTGTTCCAATACCCACCCCTGTAGGTTGTCCATGGTGTGTAAGGCCTCCTATCGAACCATTCATATGCCAAGAAGCTCCGCCAGTTAGCCCAGGATATCTAATGTAACGATTGACCGATTCTTGCTGATGTGTAATTTCTCCCCTTATTAATAGATCCGAATCTAATCCTTCAATGCGAATTAGCTTATTAAAGCCAAAAATATAAGCCCTTGCATGCTCAGGGCTAATTATAAACTCCCTCCAATTTAAGGCATGATCCCTCCTTCCAAATTCGAAATACAATTCAAATCTCGACGGCTGATGGATATACCGGCCAAAAATCGTAATAAGTTGACTTCTTCCTTTATCCGATTCTCCGATCAAATCCGACCCAACGGACTGTTTGGTGACACCCCAAAAAACAGGTAAAATATCAATAAAGCCTGATCCAATAGAATCCGTAAAGGTCTGCACAGTTCTATTTGCCCCGAAATAAAAACCCTTAATCCACTTTGGATTGTAGCTCACCGTCAAGCCGTTTACATAGCGGTTCTTTTCTCTTGGTGTTCTAAAATAAAGAGCATTGAGGGAATCTGATTGCGTGGGTTCTCGTCTAGTGGTATTTAAAATGCCTGAGAATAAGTGCACCTCAAAGTTCCCCAAAAAGGTTTTCGCTGGCCTTCGTGTTCCTATGGAAGCCATGGGAAATCCCGGTGTATTATTGGAAAAAGTCAAGGCATTAAATTGCCCTGGACCAATCCATAAGTTTTGATTGGCTACAGCTAGTTCAAAAGCACCGAAACCGTAGGAGATTCGTGATTGGCCAAGACTAACTTGGCTATAGCTATTCGAACCAAAACGCTCTGGATTGTCTCCAAAATTCCAATATAAAAATCGGTTTCGATCCCATGAGCTATTACCTAAACCCTGAAATCCATTAAACGCTGCATTTTGTGCATACACCAAGTCTGGATAGTATGTAATACCTAATTCCCTCCATTGATAGTGAACCCCTCCAGCCAAATACAGCTGAGCACCAGGAGTAGGAATCATTCCGTAATCCCCAAAGCCATAAGTCCTTTTTGTATTTACTCTAAATGTGCTTAAAGTAGGTAAAATGGTGAACTCCATTTTGTTCTTCCTTACTTTTAGGGACTCCTTTGGCAAGGAATCAGAAAAGGTTAAAGTGGGCCTAATAAATAAGGAAGGACCTATAGAATCAGAAAATAGCTGATTTATCCGGGCCCGCTCCTCCAAAACAGGAAATCCCGCCGGAATAACCTGTGCGGGAGCGACTTGAAAACAAAAGAACAGTAATACTAATAGAAATCCTCTCAAAACAACCCTGGTAAAAATTCTAATAATTTTTGGAAATATCGGGAATACAGCCAAAAATAATTGGTATCCAGTCCATTTTCTTTACAAGCCCGCAAATCCTCCTGATTGATAATGACATTACTTTTCCAGGACTTCGTACTCAAGCCTCCGGTACGCATCTTCATCAAATCTATAGGCAAATAAAAATAGCTTAATTTTTCTCGATAAAGGAAGCGTACCAAGAGCTCAAAATCTGCGGCAATCTTATAATCCGTTCGGTAGTAGCCATACTTTTCAAAATTCTTTCGATAGGTGAAAAAGGTAGGATGTGCTGGCATTCTTCCTATCTTAAAGGATTCTAGGCTAAAACTTTGAGAGGAATAATAGCGAACCGTCCTTTCTAAATTATCAGGGCGAACAAAACGTACATCTGCATAAACAGAAGCTACCCTAAATTCCTGAAAAGCATTGACCACTTGAGAAATAGCATCCGATCGATGGTAAAAATCATCGGAGTTAATAATTCCCACAACATCTCCAGATGCCATTTGAATGCCCTTATTCATGGCATCATAAAGCCCCTTATCCGGTTCAGATAGCCATTTGGAAACCGTATCATTATAAGAACGAATTATATCCTGAGTTCCATCTTTAGAATTGCCATCTACAACGATGTATTCTATATTCGGATAATCCTGGGAAGCCACACTCTCAATGGTATCTTTAAGAGTAGCTGCAGAGTTATAGGTAACTGTTATTAAGGATACTTTCAAGATTATTCCAGGGGAGTTTTTGAAAGAATGTAATTACCAAGAACAAGAATATCCAAATCAGTTCTCAAAAAGCAATCAATAGCTTCCTCAGGAATATTTACCACCGGTTCATTTTCATTAAAGGAAGTATTTATCAAAATTGGGATTCCTGTAAGCTTATGGAATTCAGAAATTAAGCGATGGTACCGAGGCCTAAGCTCTATTTTTACCGATTGCAGTCTACCTGATCCATCTACATGAGTAACAGCTGGTATCAATTGCCTTTTTTCCTCTTTGATCGATAACACTCGCTCCATAAATGGAGTGAACTGATATTCATGAAAGTATTCTGGGCCAAACTCTTCTAAAATGGATGGGGCAAAGGGCCTAAAAGATTCTCTCTTCTTTATTTTTTCATTCAACAGAGATTGGGCTCTGGGATTACGGGGATCAGCCAGAATTGATCTACTCCCCAAAGCTCTAGGACCGAATTCTGCACTTCCATCAAAAAATCCAACAACATTACTTTCTGAAATCTTTTTCGCAACAAATGAAAACAATTCTTTATCCTCAAGAAAAGTAAATTCGAGTTCCATTCGGATCAAAACCTCTCTTATCTGCTCATTCGAAAATGAAATACCCAAATTTGCATTGTAAAGAGGAGCAATCCTTTGATTTTTTTGATTTTGGAAAAATTCAAATTGAGCAGCTCCCATTGCAATTCCTGCATCATGACCTGCACTTGGAATGTATAATTCTTCAAAAGATGTATTTTGGATTAATTTCCCATTTGCCACGGAGTTTTGTGCTACTCCTCCAGCAATAGCCACATTTTTATAACCTGTCAGCTTATAAGCTCTTTCAACAATTCCAAATATTAGATCTTCAGTATGACGTTGTAGACTTGCCGCAATGTCTTGATGTCGTCCTTCGATAGGCTCCCCTTTTTTTCTAGATTTTCCAAACGACTCCTCAAACTTTTCTCTTTTAAAAAGCTGACTAACTTGAGGCATTTTATTTTCATAGGAAATAATACCTCCGTCTAGGTCAAAAAAAGATTCATCCCATTCGAGAATATTTTCCTTACCTAACCAGATTAACTTTCGAAGTTCATTTAAATATCTAGGTTCACCGTACGGAGAAAGTCCCATTACCTTGTATTCATCTCCGTAATATGGAAAACCCAAAAACTGTGTAAAAGCTGTATAAAACAAACCTATACTAACTGGGAAGTCTTGAGATTCTAATACTTCAATCTTATTTCCAAGCCCTTTACCGATCATTACAGTAGAAAAATCACCTGAACCATCAATAGATATAACAGCCGCTTCATGAAATGGACTTGAAAAGAAAGCTGATGCCAAATGCGCTCGGTGGTGCTCAACATATCGAATAGATGGACAATACCCAAAATGTTTTTTAATCTCTTCTTGAATATTCCCTAAGTCATTTCTATTAGAAAATCGTTGCTGAAACATCCCTAAGGCTGATTTAGGCCTTTTTAGTAGATACGCTAACTTATTTCCAAATTTAGCTTTAGGATCCCTCCCGATACAAATGGCTTCGACTTGGTCTATTGAAATGCCTTCCGCTTTTAAACAAAATTCAATTGAGCGTAAAGGAAGTCCAGCCCAATGCTTGATGCGCTCAAATCTCTCTTCTTCCGTTGCAAAAATAACATGACCATTTTTTACTAAAGCTGCGGAGCTGTCAGCGTGAAATGCATTAATTCCAATTATGTACATTGTATTTAATAAATTATATGTTAACCTTGAGAAACATACACTTGCATAATATAGAGGTTATATAATCACCTTTAAGAATGATCATTTATGCTATTTATTTGTTATTCAATTAATGCAAAGGCTTCCCTAGATAGTTCTCAATTTCTTGAACCAGTGGCTTGCCTGAAAACTTGGCCCGCCTCTTAATGTCATACACCTTGGCATCAACTAAAAAGCGGTACCAAAATCCTTGCAAAAAGTGCCAAATAAGCCCTTTTGTGCCATCCAAAAAACCCAATTTGATGAAATAGCGATAGAGGAAGTAGATGAATGGGCGGGTAAATAAAGGGAGATTGGCGTATTTGATTTTGAGCCAGCGCTTACGTTGTTCTTGTGAGCCAAAAAGGGCTGGGTTTACCTCGTCGTACTCCAAAAAGTTATAGCGTATGTTGAGCAAGTCAACCAATTCACGAGTAGCATAGTGGTTATGCTTGGTAGTCCACCAAGTAAGGTCGTTTAAATTATCATCCACTAGATCATGCTCAAAAAAAACGGGCGTATCCGTGGTTACTTTAATATGTTCATCCATCCACCTTTTTTCGCAAAAACCTTTTTCGTGATGCCAAATACGAAGTAACCATGTGGGATAATACCCACCTCTTTTAATCCATTTACCCATAAAATGTACCCGCCGCTTTACATAAACTGCAGTTTCTTCCGGCAACATTGCGGGGAGTTTGATAAGGATTTCTTTTTGCAATTCGGGAGTTGCGTACTCGTCTGCATCCATGCGCATAACCCATTGGGTAGTAATGGGACAGTTTTCCAACCCCCAATTGAACTGCTCAGCATAGTTGACCCAGGGGTTTTGGAAAACTTCAGCACCTAAAGATCGGGCTATTTCGAGAGTATCATCAGAAGAGTAACTATCGACAATGAAAACGGCTTTGGCGAAGGGCTGCACGCTTTGAATACAGCGGCGTAGGTGCAAGGTTTCATTATGGGTGAGAATGAGAACTGAGAGGTCGGGTTTCATAGCCGCGCTTTAATGAACATGGACTTCCAAAGGTAAGGCAAGCGCCCGCTCCCCTCGAACTGCACCACTTTGAACCCTTGTTCCTCTACCAAAGCAGAAAGCGTTTTACACGACCAAAATTTGATGTGCCCGCCATCCCAGAGGGGGTTCAGGTGCAAATCCCATTTATCTAAAACGGAGAGCATCAAATTTTTAAGATAGCCATTGTAAGGTGTGGAGATGATCAACTCCCCGCCCCCGTTTTTGGCAAGTACGTCTTTACAGAACTTGATATAGCCCCTTGGATCGTAAAGGTGTTCTACTACTTCCGTAGAAATGATGGTATCGAACGTAAGGTGTTGCAGTCCTTCGGGCAAAGTATCTTTGGTAAGGTCTTGCAGAAAGAAGCGCTCTGGATGGTGCTTTTGTGCGATGGCGATTCCCTGTGGGGAAGCATCGGAACCATATATTTCAAACCCTTTGGCCATAAGAGCCCTTGCAATGGCCCCATCTCCACATCCTACGTCGAGTATGGTTTTGTTTTTTCCGCTATTTAGCAGCTTGAGTAGGGATGGGATTAAGTAGCCATGGGAACAAATTTCACCTCCGCTAAAACCGTATTCTTTATATGTTGCCATTCAAGACATTTTAAATTGGTGATAGGCTTTTAAGTATTTTTCCGTAAGCTTTGCAGAGGAAAATTGCTGACATACTATTTTTTGGGCATTTGAGGCAATAGATAACCTTTTTGTGTTTTGCTTTTTAGATGCAATAATAGCATTCGCTAAACTTTCTGGGGTATGATCAGCTACCCAACCTAATTGATGATCTTTTACAAAACTACTCAAACCAACCCCTTTGGTAACAACAGTGGGCAATCCATTAGTCCAAGCCTCGACGAGTACCATACCAAAGTTTTCGGTATAGGAGGGTAATACCAATATATCAGATTGTTGATATGCTTCGATTTTTTCTTTTCCTTGCAGAAAACCTTTCCAATAGAGGTATGAAGCAATGCCTACATTATTTGCCTGTTTTTTAAGTTCATTTTCATAGTCTTCTTCGCCTCCACCAACCAAAATTAGTTTGAAAGGAAACTCTAGCTTCGCCAACGCATTAAATAGTAATTCTATTCCTTTTACGGGATGCAACCTGCCTACAAAAAGAATTTGAAAGGGATTATGTTCTTGATTTCGAGCAAAAGATACAGGCTTCTCGAGCATAGCCTCCATTTCATAAGGCAGATAATTAGGTAGTACAAAACCGTTCCAATTCGGCAACAATTCTTTGCATTCTTCCCATTCCTTATGAGTGGTTGCATGTAAATACGTATTTCTCAATATATGTTTTCCTAAAAATACATGTAGCCACTTTTTTACACTGCTTTTACTCTTTTTAAAAGAGTAGACAGATAATGCACCTCTAGGGGACAAAATGGGTTTAACCCCTCTGAATATGCAAATTAAAGCACTTAAAACAGAGACTAAATTCCACCAAGAGTGAATATGCACAATATCAAACTGTTTTACAGAACGCCAGAGAGCACAAAGCAAGGCAGGAGAAAAATGGCTATGCCCCTTTGTGATCCTTTTAAAATAGTAAACAGAGACACCATCTACATCTTGAGTAAGATTAACTGGGACATCTAGTTCCTCTTCTCCATTTGCGGTAGTTGTATATACCGTTACTTTATTAATTATAGAGATGGATTCACAAAGGCGACTAACTGATACGACTGGCCCACCGTAAATAAATGCTGGCTTATAGGATGCTACCAAATGCAAAATGGATAAAGACATTTACAAAAATCTTATACTATTTAATCCTGAGAAATAAATATAATAAATAAAAAATAACTAAATATTGAAACCAACCTAACAAAGAAGCAACAAATTCAGAACCACTTGATGCCATACCAGAATATATGATTAGTGTATATCCCAGAAAATAAACTACGGAGTTATTTATTCTTAATATAAAATTAAAAAATCGAGCTGTAATCATTCCCAAAATATACATTCCAATAGGAATTCCTAGTATCCCAAAATTCCAATATAGGTCACCAACATCAGATACACCAATTGCAGTACCCTCTGCCCCAAGCAAATTACCAAATTCATAACTACTAACCATTATAGGCTTTTCCGGCCATATTAAGCGTGGAATAAGTCCATAAATCAATTTATCAAAAGCTTCACCAAATTTATAACCACCCTCATTAACAAAATCTACAACCACAGCATAAACAGGCATTTCATACATCCGAAGAAATATTATCTCATAAATTTCTCGTTGATAAAATATACTCCCAGCAGAAGATATATTAGAATATTTTTCTAGAAAACCAACATTATATACCATATTAAAAGCAGTAGAAAAACTAATTTGCTCTGGATTATCCCCAAAATAATAGTAACGGGCTACTGAAACAAATGGAAAAACAAAAAGATATAAAGCAGACCCTAATGGAAGTAAATATACCAATAATAATCTAGTAAGATTTTTTCGGTATTTAATTAAAATATAAAATAAATATGGAATTATAGCTAGAAAAATTGCTGCTTTGGAAAGTTTATTAATATTTAATCCAACGACAACTAAAGTAGAGAACACTAACAATGGATGCTTTATATTATCCTTTATATTGGAATAAATGATCAACAAAAGAAGGGCGAAACCTATTCTATTTAATAATACACCAAGAGAGCCCAAAAATTTAAAAGCAGATGGGAATAAAGCAAACAAAAGAAAAAAAGTGGCACTAATTACAAACCAATTTATGCTAAACTTTTTAGATTTAAAAACAGGATCTAAGTTAATATTTTTTGAATGGTTTTTAAAAGCAGTTATGTAAAATAACTCACCTAAAATATACAGAATTGAAAAAAAAGCAATATTAGTTATTGGAACTTGAATGATTGAAACCTGCATTCCTTCATAATCGGGAAAAATAAACAAGGTTAAAAAAGCTCCAGCTATACCAATAAAAAATTTGTAAATAGCCCTTAATACAAGTGGATGAATTATAGTTTGAAATCTTTCTTTTTCATTAAAAAATAAAGTTACCCCGTATACACTAATTATTATGGATGTAAATATATTAATAAAATAGCTTGAAACCGAAAAATGGAATAAAATAAAAGATATTAATACTCCAAATAGCAGAATAGCCTGTTCTTGACTGATACTTTTATATCTCAAAATAACAAAGTATAAATATAAATCTAGATTAAATAAAAATTTTTATTTTTAGCAAAACAGGCATATATCTATTTAATAAAAATTCTTTTAGAACTATTAATATACATTACGAACTCAATTATAATCAACGACATTGAGATTATAACAAGACTTTCAAAAATAAAAGTTAAAGAATAAAAAATAACTATAGTCAGAATTGCTAAAACTAGATATAACAACGATTGAAACATATGTTTATTGATTGCCAAAGAAGCCGTATAGTTACTGTACCAGGTCGCATAAATCACTGCACTTAGGTTCAGTAGATTACAGAGAAAAAAATCGTAAGGTATTTCGTTTTGGGTCCAAAGTTTAAGTATGAATTCTTCTAATATCAATAATCCCAGAAAGCAGCTAACAGCTATTGCTATACTCAGAAATTGTGATTTTTTAATATAAAATCTTAGTTTTAGAGAGTCTTTTTTCCCATAGGCAAAGGTAATTTCAGGATAGAAAGAATGGCTTACTGTATTTACCAATTGCTTCACCATGTTGGCAATGACCCTATATACATTAAATGCGGCCAATGTGGTAGCACCAAAGACTACACCTATAATAATATTGATTCCTTGTATGTTGATGGCATTGCCTAAGGGGAAGCCCATAGAAGAAATAGAAGGCAATGCTAATCTCCTAATTAAATGTTTGTTGTAGGAAGGCATTCTAAGGCTGGCTAACAAATTTGGCTCATATTTACTTGCGCTATAAACCCATAGAAAAGTAATGATGATACGTAAGCAGAGGTAGCTGAGGGCCATTACTAATAAAGACCGACTCCACCAAGCCGCGGAAATCACTATTAAGAACTCAACCCCCCGGCTGATATTGGCAAGAAAGGTGCCCTGCGCGTATTTCCCTTTCCCTCTGAGCACGGCCATAAAAATTCCCCCTACCAATGATATAGCCGTGTACATGACGAGTGCCGAGAGGATCCAAGCTACTTCGTTCTTCTCTAGACTTTTTATGTTTAAAAGTGCTTGAGGATTAAGTAACCAAATACAAAGCAAAAACACCACACTTACTCCAAATACTAATGTACAAGTCAACAAGAATGCATTTCTCAGCACTAAGCTAAATTGTTTAGCATCACCTTTGGCTTCTGCTAAAGCTAGCTCATTGCCAGCTATTTGTGTAATACCTAAATTTGAGAAGGTAAGATAAGCCGGAATAGAACTCAATAAAACCCACTCTCCGTATAGTTGCATACCAAAAACCGTCAATAACAAGGGTACACTAACTATCTGTATCCCTAACGTAATCGCTTGAGCAAAACTGTTAGAAGAAAAATTTTGTACAACTTTATTTATCTTTAAGCTTATAAATTTATCTTTCAGCTGCATTCCTACCTATTAAATCACTTGTAGGCAATAATATTTTCACCACTCACAGCATAGTTGAACTTTTGGGAGGAACAGGCTTGGAAAAAAGCTTCACCACATCCACTTTTCTTATGGTCATGTAGCTCGATAGCTATCATATTTGTAGCACTTAAATCAATATCCTCATTGAATACCTCAAGCTCAGCTCCCTCAATATCAATTTTCAAGAAATCAAAGTACGGGATATTATATTTTTCTTTCAATTTTTCTATCGTAAGAGATTCAATGGTTAGTTCAACATCCATAAAGGTTTCATCGTTTTGGTCACTAATCTTTACACTTCCTCCTAATGTGGATTTCTCCGAGTTAAATTGTATCAAACCAGCATTTTTCCACAATGCTGCATTGGTTGGGTAAATTCTTTCGAACCCCCGAGTATTTTTAATCAATTGCTTGAAAATATTTTTATCGGGTTCTAATGCAATTATTATTGCATCTGGGTATAGGAAATAAAAAAATAATGCACTCATTCCAATATTAGCTCCAGCATCAAGAATAAATTTTGGTTTATGTTTTTTTGGGAGCTTATATTCTTCATTAATAAAAATAGTTCTAAATATATCAGAATCACTTGTTCTTCCTCTCAAATAGACACTTAATTTTATATTATTCCTCTTGAATTCTAACAAAAATTCCTTAGCAAATATTCGTACTAGAAAAAATAATTTAAAAGTATTAACTAAACCAAGTTCTGGGATAGCTGATAAGAATTTTGCAAAATAAGCAAGTGTAGCGGCCAACTTTTTCAATTTTTTCTTAATTTACTTAACGTTCAAATAAAACTAGACAAATATAAACATTTGATTATTTTTTATAAAAATATAGTACAAGCTCAAAATTTTTATTACTTGAATATTTGGTTTTTTACCAATCATTATAAAACCTTTTATTTAACTATCAACCTTTCTTTATGAAGACCTAGCTGAATAATGATTGTTTATTTTGGATTTTATTGAAAGTTCGATTCAATAACACTTTCATCAATATTCTTTATTAAGGAACTAAGACGACTCTCATGGTCATAACCAGAATTAATAGATCTCACGTATCCTGCTTTTGCAATTTCAACTATAAGATTTGGATTTGCTAAATAAGATTTAACTTTATCAAGTAGTTCTTCGTCTGTATTAAAATACACTGCTTCCTTTCCATCTTCAAAGAATTCTTCGTGCTTATAACTTCGTTCCGCTAACATAAATGTTCCACAAGCTGGAATTTCAAAAGACCTACTGTCCTGAAAATCTCTATTTTCTTTTCTCAAGAAATGTAAGGCTATTTTCATTCCACAAATCACTTTTCTATATTCATCTCCATAAATGGCGTCAGACTTTACATATCTTAATAATCCTGATTTCTGGAATTCTTTTTTCCAACCTGGACCATAAACATAAACATCAATTCCATTTTTAATCAAATATTTAATAGAGTTTGACCTAGCTTCTGCATAACTACCGATAAAGCCTACTTCAACAGAATATTTCTTTTTTTCTTCAGGATTTAATTTAATGGGATAATGTAGTTTTCGATTATACGATCGATCATATTCAATTACTTTTTTAGCCCCATAACCCAAATATTCCTTAATGTTTTGAGGTCTAGGAACAAAATGAATATCATAAAAAGGTATTGATTTTTTAAATATATGCCAACCGTATTTATAATGCCCGAAAGGATCATCCGGATTAAAGTGTACTTTTCTCTGTGAAATTGATTGTAATATTTCAGGAAATAGATATAATCCTTTATCAACCCATATTAAATCTGGATCAAACTTATTTATCTCTTCTACAAAGGATTTATTTAATTTTTTAGCTAAAAACTTTAAACCATATCGATATAAAAATGCATTTAATATTCGATTTTTCGGTAAAAATATCCTAAAATCAAATTTATGTACACTATGCCCTATATTTTGAAAGGCCTGCATTCTACCTAAAGAATGAGATCCAAATTCAATATTTCCAGCAAAAAATATTTTCATAAATTAAGTATCTCTTTATATATTTTTATATACTCTTTTGTGATTTTATTTATAGAAAAACGCCTTCTATTTATAAACCCATTCGCAATTAATTGTTCCCTATATTCATCATCATCAATAATTTTAAGGAAGCCGCTTTTCATTGATTCTATATTGAATGGATCTACTAGGTGAGCAGCATTACCTGCCACTTCTGGCATAGAAAGAATATTGGCTGTGATGACTGCTCGGCCGACGGCATTGGCCTCTACAATGGGCATTCCGAAGCCTTCGTAGGTAGAAATGAGGGAAAGTATATCGCACTCGGCGTATTTCTGCCTTACTTCTTCATTGCTTAAGTTCCAAGAAATTTGGTGGCTTATGTTGTAGGCTTGCAGTTTTTCGAGGAGTGGTTCGGGGAGTTTGCCTACTATCTCCAAATGGCAGGGAATGTCTTTAATGGCTTCTATTAAGCGCTCTATGTTTTTATTGAATGCCACGCCTAGCTGCAAAATCACGGGTTTTTCCTTGTTGAACGGCTTGGGTATGGGTTTAAAGTCATCGGAAATGGGGACATATACCACTTTTACTCGTTCGGCAGGGAAACTGGTGTACTTCAGCAGCTCTTGTTTGGTAGCTTGGGAGATGGTGGTAATGAGTTGGGCCTTTTTGACGGGCAGGGTAATCCAGAAAAACTTCAAAAAAGCCCTTGCCCACTTGGAAGGGTGTTTCATAAAGCCCACATCGAGGACTGTAAGCACGGTTTTGCGCTTTTGTAGCAGCAGGGTAAGGAAATGAACATCCCCCGTTACATGGTTCACATCGCCTTGGCTTTGTGCCGCTTCCCACATAATATATAGCCGCTTCCAAAGCCCAATGCTCTCATGCTTGGCCGGGTGATAAACCCCTTCCAAATCGGAAGGAAGGTTTCTACGAACCGCATCAAAAATAAACTCAACGCTGAAGTTGCCGAATTTGCGCGGTCTGCGTTGGAAAAACACAACTATGGGGCGCGAATGGGTTTTGCTCATGGTTAAGACCTAAACTGTTCTGCTATTACCAAGCTCCAGTATTTGCTCCAATGCATACTACCTTGCATAAATCCTTGTTGTTTGGCTGCTATGTGGGGGGTAGATGGCGTCATGGCCTGTACTTGTGCTATGTGCTGCTTCAGCCATAGGGCAAAGGGAAATGTAAAACCATATTTTTGGCGAAACACGACACCATCTGGGAGTAGGTTACGGAAGGTGTGGGAAAGCAAATATTTGGGTCGCTCGTTGCGGTATTTGATGGCAGGGGCAATGCTCAGAACAGTTTCCAATAGTTGCCTATCCAAAAATGGCACCCTCACTTCCAAGGCATGCCACATACTCATGAAGTCGGTATCTTTCAATAGTTGGTTTTCCATGTAGATATTTGACTCCAAATACGAAGCGTAGTTTTCGTCCTTTTCTTGCGGAGCGCCTTCAAAACGGACTTGCCGCAGGGTATCCATCACCTGTTTTTCAGGTATTTCTAATATGAGGGAAATATCTTGAGACGGGTACAGGCCGCGCAAGAATAAATAATCGCCTGTTTCATTCCTTAACTGCAAATAGGCAATGCGCTTGTATGCATCTTTGAACTTTCCCAGGGTGGCACCTAAGGCGGCAGTGGGTAAATTGCGCAGTAACTGCAACTGTTTCATGCGCTTGAAGGAACTGTACCCACCAAAATACTCATCTCCTCCTAAGCCTGAAAGTACTGCTTTTAGGCCGTTATCGTGTGCGCATTTGGCAATGAAGTAACTGTTTACGCCATCTATGGAAGGCTGATCCATCGCTTGGAACACATCTTCCAACTGGCTCAAAAACAGTTGGTCGTCCACACAGAAGGCAGTGTGTTGGCTCTGTATGTGTTCCAACACCATCTGCTGGTAGGCCGATTCATCAAAAGAAGCTTCTTTGAACGTTACCGAAAGCGTATTGAGCTTTTTGCTCCCCAATTGGTGAGCCAGCAAGGTGAGCAAACTGGAATCTATGCCCCCACTCAAGAACACTCCCAAGGGGGCATCAGCAATCAGGTGGCGCTCTACTGCTTGCGTAAGTTGTTCCTTAATTAGCGCTTCGGCTTCTGCTGCTGAGCTTATCTCATCTGTATAAGCAAATTGGTGAAACCTCGTAATGCTGTGCGAAAAACCGTTGAGAGAGAGAGTTAAACAGCTTCCTTTTGCAAGCATCTTTACATCTCTAAGAGTAGTGAATGGAAAAGGCAGCGAACCGAAAGCCAAAAACAGAACTTTCCAATTGGGTTGCTCAGGCCAGTCTGCCCGGTAAGCACTAAAGGCACGTACTTCGGAGGCAAAAATGAGCCGCCCTTCTTCAAAGGCATAGTAAAGAGGCTTTATCCCAGCATGGTCGCGTACTAAGTGTACCTGTTGGCCTGCTTTATCGTACAAAGCAAAGGCAAACATCCCATTGAACTTGGCAAATGCCTCTATGCCCCACTCTTGGTAAGCGTACAGAATTACTTCACTGTCGGTAGTAGAACGGAACCGGTAGCCTTTAGCCAGTAGGTCTGCTTTTATCTGTTGGAAATTATATATTTCCCCATTGAAGGCTAAAATCAGGTTGCGATCTTCAGAAAGCATAGGCTGATGACCCTGCTCAGAAAGATCGATGATGGACAATCGGCGATGGCCTAACAGCACCCCTCCTGCTTCATAAGTCCCCTGATCATCAGGCCCTCCCCTTCGGAGTGCATACAGCATGGCCTCTAGCTTTTCTTTACTCTCTGGTTGAGGATGGGCTTCAATGATTCCAGCAATACGGCACATGCGTGTATAAAGTTATACTTCTTTGTTTTTATCTCCCCACGCCATCCACTCCCGTTCATCGGCAATGAGTTGGGCGATGAGGTCATCGGTACTGAGGTTGTATTCCCATTCCAATTCCGCTTTGGCTTTGGTGTTATCGCCATAGATCACGCCCAGATCGAGGGAACGCATAAAGGCTTGGTCTAGCCGCAGATGTTTCCCCATATCCAGTCCCAATTGGTCGAATACTTTCAGCAGGAGCTCTTGCAGCGTGCTCAGGTTACCCGAGCAGATAATGTAGTCGCCGGGGCGTTCCTGTTGCAGCATCTTCCACATGGCTTCTACATACTTGGGCGCATAGCCCCAATCGCGGCTTACGGCCAAATTGCCCAAAGTAAGCGTTTCCGCTTTGCCAGCTTGTATTTTCAGCGCAGTATTGATGAGTTTTTTAATGACGAAGTTCTCTCCCCTCAAAGCCGATTCGTGATTAAACAGGATGCCGCAGGTAGTAAAAATGCCATAAGCCTCGCGGTAGTTTACTGTCAGCCAGTGGGCGGAAGCCTTTGAGATGCCATATGGACTGACGGGATGGAAGAGCAACGACTCGCGGATGGGCAGGTTCTGGAAACTAACATTCCCGAACATCTCACTGCTAGAAGCTTGGTAAAACCGGATTTTCCTATCGAATTGACGTACTCCATCTAAAAGATTCATTACACTCATTGTATTAAATGAAAAAGTTTCTTGAGGAATATGAAATGATTGCCCTACTGAACTCTGTGCAGCTAAATTGTAAATTTCATCTGGATGATATTGTTCCAAACATGCTAATACAGCTTTGGGGTCAGTCAAATCAAAATAAGCTATTTCAATCTTCTTATCTATACCTAAATAAGCCAATCGATGGAAGGCAAATGAATCGGTTTGTCTAGTAACGCCTATTACATTATAACCCTTTGACAATAACAATTGAGCTAAATAGGCTCCATCTTGACCAGTTATTCCAGTTATTAGTGCTTTTTTCAAAATAAAATCAAAAGTAAAAATTTTACTTAAATTCTTTGTACCATTTAATAAACCCTAAGATGCCTTTTTTTAATTGGGTACTTGGAATAAATAAATATTTTTTTGAAACATTCGAAATATCTGCAAATGTCAATTCTACATCTCCTGGTTGAGCTTCAACAAATTCTTTTTTTAACGATTTTCCTGTTTGGAATTCAATTTCTCTTAGAAATTCATCCAATTCAATCGGCTTTCCCTGACCGATATTACAGATTTCAGCTCCTTCGATTTTTTCTTTCTGATTAAACACCTGAACAATGCCATTGACAATATCATCAATATAAGTAAAATCTCGTTTCTGCTTTCCGTAGTTAAAAACTTTGATCGGAGTCCCCTCAAAAGCTGCTTTGGTAAATAAGAAGGGTGCCATATCTGGTCTACCCCAAGGGCCATAAACCGTAAAAAAACGTAATCCTATGGAATTTATCCCAAACAAATGATGATATGTAAAAGCCATCAATTCATTGGATCTTTTGGTAGTTGCATACAAACTAATGGGCTTGTTGCAAGGTTGGTCTTCTGAAAAAGGTTGTTCAGAGTCCTTGCCATATACCGAGGAACTACTGGCGTAAATCAAATGATTTATTTTTTGATATCTACAAAATTCAAGAACATTAAGAAATCCTTCGACATTGTTTTTGATATAGGACTTAGGGTTTTCCAAGCTGTACCTCACACCTGCCTGAGCCGCTAAATGAACTACTGAAGTGATTTGAAATTCTTTTGAAAGCAAGGCCCAAAGCTTATCATCGGTAATATCAGCTTTTAAAAAAGTAAAATCTCCAGTCTCCAACTTTTTAATCTCCTCATTTTCAAGTTCCACACCAGAAATCCCCAGCTCTTTTAACCTTGCCAGTTTAAGTTGAGGGTCATAATAACCATTCAGATTATCCACGCCCACTACTTGGTGACCCAATTCAAGAAGCTTTTTACAAAGATGAAAACCAATAAATCCAGCGGCTCCGGTGACAAGAATGCGTTTCACTGCTTTTTCTAAAAATTAAGGGTTAAATGACAAATAGTATTTGTTCGAGGTTCAATTTTATTAGAGTTTCCGACACGATTGGCAAGGTGAATTTGGGGTTAACATTGAACCTTGAACTTTGAGCAATTTATCGCTACTCAAAGTAATTGAGGGTCTCATAGCCACCGTCACGGAGGTACTGATCCTTTTTCATCAATTTCAGATCGCTTTGCATCATATCTTTAACCAGATCTTCCAAGGTGATTTTCGGTTCCCAGCCTAATTTTTCCTTGGCCTTGGTCGCATCTCCGATCAATAACTCGACTTCTGTTGGGCGGAAATATTTGGGGTCGACTTTTACCAATACGTCACCTATTTTGGGGGTTCGATGTTCGGGGTTCGATGTTCGATGTTCAAAATTCTGGCGTTCTAAGACAGTTACACTTTGAAATTTTTCTTTGTCCACCGAGTCTAAAATCCCGACCTCCTTTATGCCGGTCCCCTCCCAGCGAAGGTGGAGACCTGCTTCTGCAAAGGCCATTCGTACAAAGTCCCTTACCGGAGTAGTCTTGCCGGTAGCGATCACCCAATCCTCGGCCTCCTCTGCCTGCAAAATCATCCACATCATTCGGACGTAATCCTTGGCATGCCCCCAATCCCGTTGGGCATCGAGATTACCCAAGTACAGCTTATCCTGTAATCCCAAGGCGATTCTTGCCGCTGCCCGAGTAATCTTTCGAGTCACGAAGGTTTCTCCTCGAAGAGGGGATTCATGGTTAAACAGGATACCATTGCTGGCAAAAATCCCATAGGCCTCCCTGTAATTTACGGTAATCCAAAAGGCATACATTTTGGCTACGGCATAGGGACTACGTGGATAGAAGGGAGTTTTCTCGGTTTGAGGAACTTCCTGCACTTTACCGTACAGTTCGGAAGTTGAGGCCTGATAGATTCTCGTCTTTTTCTCCAAACCCAACAAGCGAATAGCTTCCAATAACCTCAAGGTGCCCAAGCCATCGGCATTTCCTGTATATTCCGGGGTTTCGAAGGACACATGGACATGAGACATTGCCGCCAGGTTGTAAATCTCATCCGGCTGGATTTCTTGGATCAAACGGATGAGATTGGTACTGTCGGTCATATCCCCATAATGGAGGATAAAATTTCTATTTTCCTCGTGAGGGTCTTGATATAAATGGTCTATTCTATCCGTATTAAAAAGGGAGGATCGACGCTTGAGTCCATGGACGATGTAGCCTTTTTTGAGTAAAAATTCGGATAGGTAAGCGCCGTCTTGGCCGGTGATGCCGGTTATGAGGGCAACTTTTGAAGTTGAAGAGTTATTCATTTGTTTCGTTCGGCGTTTGAAGTTCGGGGTTCAGAGTTCGGGGTTCTGGGTTCCAGGTTCGAAGTTCGAAGTTCGATGTTCGGGGTTCGAGGTTCGGGGTTCGAAGGTTTGCTTAAGAATATTTGTTTCCTTTCCGTTCTGAGTTTTTGAGATAGATCATTAAAGACTTAATCTTTGTTCTCAGTCTTTCTGTTCGGTTCAAAACTTCATCTAGTTCAATTTGATCAATATATACCGCGTCAAAGGCCCGATAAGCCTGTGATCTAGTTTCGGCATTTGAACCTCTAGCAATAGAAAGGAATTGTATAAACTCTTTATTTCCGTCCCTATCAAATCCTTCGGCTATATTATCCATTATAGAACCAGATGAACCATTAATCTGACCTACCAATTTGAAGTCTTTGGAAAAATCAGACTTTCGAGTTAAGGATCGAATAAATTTGCACAACTCTCGAGCTTCTTTCCAGATTTCTAAATCTTCAAACTTCTCGATCTTCATGAAAAATAGTTTTTGGTTCGGGGTTCTTGGTTGAAAGTTCGGAGTTCAGAGTTCAGGGTTCAGAGTTCAGGGTTCAAGGTTCGGGGTTCAGGGTTCGGGGTTCGAAGTTCAGAGTTCGAGGTTCAAGGTTCAGTTTGAATGAACATGGAACAACGAACTTCGAACAACTTTAATCGATTTTGACTTCCTTAAACTCTCCTTGATTTTCCAAAAACCATTGATACGTCTTGCGGATGCCGTCTTCGAGGGTGGTTTTGGCTTTCCAGCCGGCGGAGGTCATTTTGGAGACATCCATGAGTTTGCGGGGAGTGCCATCGGGTTTGGTGGAATCCCAGATGATCTCCCCTGTATGTCCCACGATTTTTTGGATGAGTAAGGCGAGTTCGCGGATAGTCAGGTCTTCTCCGGTGCCTACGTTGTAGAGGTTTTCGGTGAATTTATTCTCCAAGGCAAAGACCACCGCTTCGGCCAGGTCTTCTACATACAAAAACTCCCTCATCGGAGTACCACTACCCAATAAGGTTACTGGTGCATGATCTACAGATCCTTCGAACTTGTCGACTCCCGTCTCCAAGGTGCTCAGCATAGACAAAGCTTCGTGAAACTTCCGGATCATGGCGGGTAGCACATGGGAGGTTTTGAGGTCGAAATTATCAAAAGGCCCATAAAGATTGGTGGGCATCAAAGAGACAAAATCCTTTCCATATTGTTTGCGGATGGCTTCACAGGCTTTGACACCAGTGATTTTGGCGATGGCATACCATTCGTTGGTGGGTTCGAGTGGGCCTGTCAGCAAATACTCTTCCTTGAGCGGTTGTGGTGCTAGTTTAGGGTAAATGCAGGAAGAACCTAGAAAAATGAACTTTTGTACGTCAGCTTTGTGAGAAGAATCAATGAGATTATTTTGAATCTGCATATTCTCCATTAGAAAGGGATAGGGGTAATCATTATTGGCGAGAATCCCTCCTACTCGGGCAGCTGCATCAATGACCACTTCCGGTTTTTCTTTGGAAAAAAATTCTTGAACGGCTTGTTGATTTCGAAGATCTAGCTCTTTGGAAGTTTTTCCGACCAGATTTTTATAGTCTTCTTTTTCCAAGGCTCTCCAAATTGCTGAACCAACCATCCCATTATGCCCTGCAATGTATATTTTGGATTTTTTATTCATTTATAATTTGTCTCAGAAGGCCAAAGAGTTTATTTTTTTCTTGACACCGAGGAAAACCGAGTTGCACCGAGGACCACGGAGTCTTTTTTTTATTATTTGAGGGCCTGCCTAAGGCAGGAAGAGATAAACTGAGAAATTTGCTTTAAGCCCATAGAGATAATCGTATTTTTTGGTCACCGAGGGCCTCAGAAATACACGGAGGGCCACAGAGTTTTAAATTTTAAAGAGATACTCTTTGGATACCATCAATCATTCTAAGGGCTTTAAAATTTAATAGAAGGCCTCTTTTAAATCCACCAAATTTTAAATAGGTAAGTATTTGTGCGAGATGAATATCATTTAATTCTTCGACGGTTTTGGTCTCAATTACCAGCTCTTCATTGACCAACAGATCAATTCGGTAGCCATTTTCAACAAGTAGATCTTTATATTGAATAGATACAGGCACTTCCCTTCTGGCTATTAAACCACGGTTGACTAATTCGTATTGAAGGCATTTTTGATACGAAGACTCCAAAAGCCCAGGGCCTAGATGGCGATGTACTTCAATTGCAGCGCCTATAACTTGTTTGGTGAGTGAATCTTCAATCATCGTTATTTGCACTTAAACTTTTTTGTCACAGAGAGCAACCGAGGAGACACCGAGAGTCACAGCGTTTTTTCTTTTTTTATTTCTAAATAAACATCTTTGGCCCTCTGTGTAACTCTCCCGAAATGCTTCGGGACAAGTTGTGCATCCCTCCGTGGTCCTCTGTGTTCTCAAAAAAAGCGAGCTTGCGAGCACTTAGTGATCTTGGTGTTCTTAGTGGTTAATAAATAGCGAGCCTGCGAGAACTCCGTGGTCCTCTGTGTCAAACTCTATGGTCTTCCGTGCCCCAAATTATGCGAGCCAGCGAGCCCTTTCCCGATTCTCGGGACAAGTTGTGTCCTTCGTGTTCTTGGTGGTTAAAGAAAAGCGAGCTTGCCAATATCAGGTCAAATCCGGATTTTCTTTTTCAAGCCGTTCATAGACCTTTTTGACCTCTTGAGATTTGGAGCGCTTGAGTACTAATAGGGCATCCGGAGTCATCACAATCAAGCTGTTTCTAATACCTACAAATTCAGTATGGATGTCCGTTCCCAAGACCATATTCCCGTTTTTATCTACTGTCTTGCCTTGCTTTTTGAAGTAGGTAAAGATTTGTTCAAAGCTCCCCATATCCGACCATTTAAAATCTGAGGGAACGACTTTGATCTTATTACTTTGCTCCATTACTGCATAATCCACCGAGATGGAAGGGATTTTGGCAGAGAGATCTTCTTTGAGGAAACCCTTATCCCGTTTTTCAAAAGCTTCTTTGGATCGTAGATAAACTTCGGGTTCGAATGCCTTTAACTCCTCCAAAAACAATCCTGCCTGAAAGCAAAACATCCCTGAGTTCCAGTAGAAGTTGCCCTTTTTAATAAATTCCTCTGCCGTATCCTGATTGGGTTTTTCTCTAAAGCTTTTTACTTCCTCCCCTTCCGCTTCTATGTATCCAAAGCCCGTTTCGGGTCGGGTAGCTTTGAGACCAAAGGTGACGATATAGCCTTCTTTTGCAAGTTGAATGGCCCGCTTGACCGCTTTATCGTAAGCAGTGCCTGACTCGATGAGGTGATCTGAAGGGGTTACAAATAGAATATCCTCTGCTTCTACGGCGAAGGCAGCAAAAGCGATGGCGGCGGCTGTATTTCGGGGACAGGCTTCGATGATTTCCTGATATTCGGTGATTCCAGCCTTTTCCAGGTCCTTTCTAGAGAGTTGGTAATTGTCCTTATTTCCCACCACCAATACCTGATCGCAGTAGGCTTGATTACGTTTTGCTGTTTTTTGAAAAAGTGTTTCCCCTTCAAAAATCGGCAAGTACTGCTTGGGTTGTGTCTTTCGAGAGATGGGCCAAAGTCGGGAGCCTATACCGCCGGAAAGGATGAGGTTAATTATATGCAAGGGAGAGGGGGTTTGGGACTTCGACTTCGCTCAGTCTGACAGGTTTGGGGTTCGGGACTTCGACTTCGCATAGTCTGACAGGTTCGGGGTTCGGGACTTCGACTTCGCATAGTCTGACAGGTTCAGGGTTTTCGACAGGGCCAAGCAGGGATGTTGTCGAATTGATGAATTGTTTCACTGATGAACTGGTAGTTGACCCATATTTTCAGGTTAAGGCTTCTATTCGAAAGTTAATCAAGTTTTTACAGCTTCGCCCTTTCAGTCCCAATTTGAGTGAAAAATTAAGACAGGAGGCTAATTGAAATGGCCAAGGGGTGGCCTAGCGTAATCCTGTTTTATTTTTCTTTGTTTTTGGTACTTAGCTTTGTAAAGTAAGTTTAGAAAATAGATCTTAAGGATCTGATATTTTGGGGTTTATTTTATCAAAGGTGTCTTTTAAGCTAATAGGATCACCCTGACTGAAAGTACTAATTATGAACAAAGGTAATAAATCGAGCAAATTTAGTACTCAGATTTTGTTAAGTTTTTGTTCAAATTTATCTTGTTTTTTTTATATATGGATTTTTGCATTTTGTGTCCAACTCTTTGGTTTTAGTTCGGCCTGATTTGTTGGAGTTGGGCCCAATCCTGAATATGCCAAAACTGACTATGTCCGAAGTTTTCTGCCAGAAAGAGCTCATTGGATCCTAATTCAAATCGGAGTGAAGCCGGGCCTTCCTCGCCTGTGAGTTGCTCAAATACTTCAGTTCTTCTGCAAAAGGAGTCAAAACTAGCACCATAATCATAAATGCGAGAGAACCGGGCAATGGTGTTCTCATCGATGAAAAACTCATAGGTGCTGCAAGGTTTGTTGCCGGGGTTTTTGACATAGCGCTTGGCTGAGAATTTTATGTTTCCCAGGTTGCTGCGGCAAATTACGGTAGGCAGTAATCCTTCCCTACTCATGAGTTCGAGCGACTTTAGCTCTTGGGCGAAAGGCTCATCTGCTTTAAGGCTTTTGGCCTGATCCAACTGAAAACTCATGTCCTTGAGCATTTGAAAGGGATCAAATAGGACAGGTTTTCCAGCGTACTGATAGGATAATTTTTGGCCGTTGACCTCTTTGGTTTTGGCCCTGTACCCAGTTAGGGTTTTGTTAAGAAAGTTGAAAACATTCATGATGTTGGAAAAAAGGGGATAAACAAAAAGAATTCTTAGTATACAACGTAAGAACTACAAATGTATTATTTATTTCTTTAAACTACAATTCAATGTATATCTGTAGGGGTTTAGTGAATATGTGTTGGCTTTTTTGATTTAATCGAAGGAATGGGGTTGGGGAATTGATGGGAAGTTGTCAGGAAGTTTGGAGGAATGGAAGTTTGGATGTTGCAGATCCTTTTCGCTGCTTGGTATGGGCTTGATCACTATATGG
>NZ_FNAC01000007.1 GCF_900101705.1 Algoriphagus faecimaris
TAGCTGGAGGAAATTTGCCAGTTATGCAGGAACAGCGCCATTCCCCAACCAGTCCGGTACATATAGGGGAAGGACGAAAACCAGTAAGCTGGCCAATAAGAGAATTAAAACACTATTGACCTTATGTGCGGGCACAGCAATTCAATACAGTACCGAGATGAAGACTTATTACACCAGGAGGATAAATGAGGGGAAAAGTAAAATGAGTACGCTTAACATCATCAGAAACAAACTTCTCGCAAGGGCTTTTGCTGTTGTCAACCGAAATTCAAACTATGTAGACACCTTAAAATATGCCGCATGAAAAATCTAAAATTCTTCTTGCTTTAACCTTAGAATACGGGGAGGCGGTGACCGAAGTACCCATTAATCAATTCAAATCTATACCAAAGCTAGGGATAAGCCTTGGTTTTTATAGGCTTCATTCGGGTTTGAACCGAATCATAACCGAGTTTCATTCGAGTAGAAGCCAAGCATATTCGAATATGATCCGATTAAAGTGCGGTTAATACACGAATAAACTAAGGCTACTCCCTACTTTGAATTTCAAAAAATTCTAATCCAAAATAAGTTATGGCAAAGTTAATCATGCAAAAATTAGGAAAGTTAAGGGGCTCCATTGGCAATGTGGTTTTTTACCAGCTGAATGGGGAAACTGTAATGAGAAGAAAGCCAGGTCCCCGAAAAACGAAGCCAACTCCAAGGCAACTCTATACACGAAAGGCTTTCAACTTAGGACAGTTATTTTTAAAACCACTAATAAAAGAGCTAAACTTCACCTTCTCCGAATTCATCCGTGGTCCAAAAAGAGGATTTCATTTTGCCTTAAGTACTCTACTCAAAACCGCAATTTCAAATCGCCAAGGTAAACCTGTACTGGACCCGATTTTGGTTCAAATTTCTTCTGGGGAACTGGATCCGTTAACCGATGCCAGTCTTGAAAAAATAGGAGAAACTAAATTTAGATTAAGTTGGAATGCGAATACCTGGATAGGTACGCCTAGAGAGGGAGACCGCTTGTATCTATTGGTCTATTGTCCGGATGAAAAATTGTTTTTTGCAATCCGGGAAGGAGCGTTTAGAAAAAATGAATTACAGGAATTTGATATTCCTTGGCTAGAGAGAGTCAGCAGTAAAACCTATTGCTATGCTGCTTTCTACAAAAAAGTACTGAAAGGGATACGCTTTTCGGATTCGGTGTGTTTGGGAATTGGGGAATAGGGAACGGGGAACGGGGAATAGTTAACAGAAATGGTTCGTGGGGATCAGGATACAGGGGATGGGAAATAAGAATTGGTAGAGGGATTAGGGAACGGGGAACGGGGAATAAGTAACAGGAACTGGTTTGTGGGGATCAGGAAACAGGGGATGGGAAATAGGAATTGGTAGAGGGGATTGGGGAATAGGGAACGGGGAACGGGGAATAGTTAACAGAAATGGTTCGTGGGGATCAGGATACAGGGGATGGGAAATAAGAATTGGTAGAGGGATTAGGGAACGGGGAACGGGGAATAAGTAACAGGAACTGGTTTGTGGGGATCAGGAAACAGGGGATGGGAAATAGGAATTGGTAGAGGGGATTGGGGAATAGGGAACGGGGAACGGGGAATAGTTAACAGAAATGGTTCGTGGGGATCAGGATACAGGGGATGGGAAATAAGAATTGGTAGAGGGATTAGGGAACGGGGAATAGGGATCCGGAAACAGGGAACAGAAAGCGGGCTGGAAAATGTCAGTTAAATGAACTATCCCAGAAATATTAATAACTTAGGTGTCATTCTTTTAATTTTGCTTTTGAAGAAAGGTATCGGATGTAGCCATTTAAAATCTTGATGGACGCTATCACATCAGCTCTTAAACTTTCATACAGCTCATCTGAAATATATTCACAATCTCTGGCCTCCATTAGGTGGTCTAGAACTTCGGCTTGGGAACCACGCGAGTTATAATAAAACTTTCGGCTTTCAAGAAAATGGAATCTCCCCCAACCCTCAGCAATATTTGCGGTGCTTGATCTGGATGCCCTGATCAATTGGGAAGTTAGCTCATACCGCTCCTCTTTTGGAAATGAACTTATGACTTCTTTTCGGATTCTGCGCTTAAGAATATAGGCTGATTGCCAACACTTTAAATCTTCGAATGTTTCTCCAATCATAATTTTACCATTTAAAAATTAAACACCTAAAGATAATCATTTCAATTAAAAATTTCATAGTTTGAAAAAACCCTATCGGCGTCTGATTTCTAATTTAAAAAATTCTCAGTTTTCTTTTCCCTAATTCCCTACTGCTTCCCTTCTCCCTTTTCCCTATTCTCAATTCCCTTTTCCCTATCCTCCATTCTGTCCATTCTCCCCCTCTCTCCTGTTCCCTGTTCTCCTATTCCCTTTTCCCTTTTTTCCCATTCTCCACTCTCCCATTCTCATATTCTCTAAACTCTATTCCCTTTTCCCTATTCCCTCACTCTCTCATTCTCCACTCTCCCATTCTCATATTCTCTATTCTCTAATCCCTGTTCCCTTTTCCCTATTCCCTATTCTCTTTTCCCTGCTCCCTATTCCCTATTCTCTTTTCCCTGTTCCCTATTCCCTATTCCCTCAATCTCTCATTCTTCATTCTCATATACTCTAAACTCTACTCCCTTTTCCCTATTCCCTTTTCCCTATTCCCTATTCCCAATTCCCTACTCCCTATTCCCTATTCCCTATTCCCTACTCCCTATTCCCTATTCCCTCATTCTCCCCTTCTCCAACTACCTAACTCCCAAAACCCCCATCATCTTCTCAAAATTTCCCTCCACTGTATACGCGCGCTCTACCAAAGCTCTGCCGGCCTTGCCCATTTGGCTGCGGAGGGAGGCATCCCGAATCAAACTTTCCAAATAAAAGATCCACTCGGATTCACTCGCTGCCAAAAATCCGTTTTCTCCATGCTTTACCACCTCTTGATTCATCCCAACCGGGGAAGCCAACACCGGAAGCCCACAGGCCATGTACTGAATGAGTTTGTAAGCGCATTTCCCTCGCTCCCACTTATCATCGGGCAAGGGCATAATCCCAATATCCATCTCGGCTATCATCTCTCCTTCTCCCTCTTCGGTCCAGGGAATCAAACGGGTAGAAATTCCCATATCTGGCAATTGGCTTTCTTTTGCATTGATCACGAGCAAGTCAATGGGGTATTTTTCGGCCAACTTTTTAAAAACATCCTTTAGGGTAATCAGGTACTTTAGGGTGGTGGGGGAGCCTATCCAACCTATGCTCAAGCTAGGGGAAGTATTGGCTTTTTTTAGAGGGTATTTACTGAGTTTGATTACGGTAGGCAGGAGCTCCACCCGCTTGGCCCCGGCTTTGAGGGCATAGGATTTTAGATATTCATTTCCTGCAAAAACCAACTTGCTGTAGCGCATGACCTGGGCAATCTTCCCTCCTAGCAGTTGCCGAATAAGCGGTTCAGAATGACTATCGTAATTATGAAATACTGCATCATCGTAATCCACCACATAGCCCTTGCCTAAGCGGGCCAAAATCCACTCGGCAACAGGTGGCAAAAAAGGAAAGAGTTCTTTTTCTAAAAAAACTAAATCATACTTCCAAACACTCAATAACATCCAAAAACGCTTAACATAACAACCCAATACATTCAAAGGATCATGTTGTTTTCCCTTATAAAAACGTGTCAGATAGGCATCATTAAAAAATGAGGAAACCCTTATTTCCTTTACTTCAGCTTTCCAAAGAGGCAGAAACTGATAGGTTCGCAAACGGCTGCTAGCTCCTAGTTTCGGATATTTGGGTAAAAATAATATTTTCAAGGGGGAGAATAAGGGATTATGAGATTAAGAGATTGGGATATTATGGGATAAAGGGATTTAATGGATAAGGGATTGGGGGAATAGGGAACGGGGAACGGGGAACGGGGATTAGGGGGGATGGTCCTGTCCTAGAACATCATAAAAACGAAAGGAAGATTAATAATTTGGGTATTACTCTTTTAATTTAACTTTTGAGGAAAGGTATCGGATGTAGCCATTTAAAATCTTGATGGACGCTATCACATCAGCTCTTAAACTTTCATACAGTTCATCTGAAATATATTCACAATCTCTGGCCTCCATTAGGTGGTCAAGAACTTCGGCTTGGGAACCACGAGAATTATAATAAAATTTTCGGCTTTCAAGAAAATGGAATCTTCCCCAACCCTCAGCAATATTTGCAGTACTTGACCTGGACGCCCGGATCAATTGGGAAGTTAATTCATAGCGCTCCTCTTTTGGAAATAGACCTATGACTTCTTTTCGAATCCTTCGCTTAAGACTATATGCTGATTGCCAACACTTTAAATCCTCGAATGTTTCTCCCATCATAACTTAAGAATTAAAAATATAACCCTTAAAAATAATGATTTGAATTAAACTTTCCATAGTTTGAAAAAACCTTATGAAGGAATACTGATATTAAAGATATTTCCACACTCCTGTTCCCTATTCCCTGTTTCCTTTTCCCTGTTCCCTCAATCTCCATTCTCTATACTCTATTCCTACTCCATATTCTCAATTCCCTTTTCCCTATCCTCCATTCTATCCATTCTCCCCCTCTCTCTCCTGTTCACTGTTCTCCTATTCCCTGTTCCCTATTCCCTTTTCTCCTGTTTCCTGTTCCCTATTCCTCTCAATCTCTTACTCTCACACTCTCCTATTCCCTAATCCTTGACCTCTACGCCCTGTCCGCACCCTGGCCCCTTCGCTAAATTTATCCACTGGATAAATTTTTAACGCTCGGTCCTCCCTGTTCCCTATTCCCTTTTCCCTGTTCCCTTTTCCCTATTCCCTACCCGTTATTCCCCGCATTTTCAATCTCCATTCGTTTCCTCGCCTTAATCTCCTCCCGCTGCCGATAATATCTCATCTTCTCCTTGACCTTCTGAATTCGCATCTGCTTATTATGCGCAATCAGGTAAAAGCAAAAGAGCAAAAAGTAAATCATCGTCATATTTTTCATGCGCATCACTACTCCAAGATTGCTGAGTGCATTCATAAAGGCCAGCGTAACCGGAATAAAGGTGATAATTCCTGCTTTCAGAAATAAGGGCATGTCTCGTATGGCTTCAGGGGTCCAGTTACGGTAAATAAATAGACTCAGCCAGAGATAAACTAGATTCTCTACCGAAGAAAAGAGGGAAACAAAATTATGTGCATCGAAGAATAAGGGTCGGAACATATAAGTAAAAAGTCGCATGGGTAAAGAATAAGACGAAATATCTACTGCAGAACCCACATTTCCTCTACTTAGATTTCCTGCCGTTGTTTCTGAAAGCTGAGTCAAAGTTTCAAGATTCAATTCCTCTATTTTCAAAAATTCTGCAGTGGAGTCCAACAACAAAAAGGTACCTACTCCTGCAGCTATACTCATTAAAACTTTAAATTGGATTTTTATTTCAGACCCTAAAATAATAGCCATTGCCACTCCACCAATTACAGCTTGTCCCATATGAGGTCTTGCCATATAAACAAAGAATAAGGCAATTAGCCCTTGCCACCATCGATCTTTGTACTTCTGCACCGCAAATAAAAACCATGCAATCCCCCAAAAACAGATGGAATCTTTGCCAACTCCCGCTGTCCAGAAATGAAGATTGAGAAAGTAAAATACAGTAGGGAACAGTGGAATACCGAGGATCTCATGATTGGTAGGGAATCGCTCCGCAGTCAAAATAAAAATATAACGTATTCCAATAAAACCCAAGGCTCCAAATAGGATATTCCCGGTGATGTAACTCAATCCTAAAATTTTGCTTGGCACATAACATAACCACAAAATAAACCAAGTAGAGTCCCCAAAATAAGACATCCAAGTGACTTCACCTTTAACAAGCGCTTGCTGCATTCCCAAGCGCCAATACCCCTGAGAATCCCCTCCAAAATTAAGAATGTACCAGGTAAAGAATAGGCTAAAAAAAACATGGTAGGCCAAGAGGTAATGTAAATGCAATTCATACTTTTTAGGTAGCCCAAACCGCTTCGCCATACTCGCATTGGAGTTGACGAGGGCAAGGATGATGGCTAGTATGACAATGATGTCGAGCATTTAAAATTTAGAGATTGGGTTATTAAGTGATTAGAGATTGGAGATTAAGAGATTTGAGAATAGGAGATTGGAGATTAAGGGAGAATCGAGGTCGCTTGAGTAAAGGAATGGACCTTAGTAATGCTTTTTAATAGTTTTAGGATGAGCTTGCTCTGAGGCTAAAGCGTATCAAGGACCGAGATTACAAAGTTGGAAAAATCAGGTTGATTCCTTGTCCTCTTTTCCCTATGCTCTGTTCCCTATTCCCTAATATCCAATTCCCTTCTTTTCCAACAACTCAAGATAAAGTTTCTCGACCTCACGGCAATATCGCTCTGCTGTGTAATTTTCCAAAGCCCGCTGTCTTCCTTTTTCACCCATAATATGACAAAGTTTAGGATTTTGGATTAGATGATTGATTTTTGCAGCGATTTGATCAGGGGAATAAGCGTCTACCAAGAAGCCCGTTTCGCCATCTATGACGATATCCTGCAATCCCCCAACTTGGGTAGCAATCACTGGTAAACCATGGAGCATAGCCTCTGCAGCTACCAAGCCAAAGCCTTCTCTTGCAGAGGGTATCACCAAAACATTCATTAACTCATAAAATGAAGAAGTCTCCGGTTGATAGCCTACAAAAATAAATTGATCGAGAATGTCTAGGCTTTTAGCTAGGCTAATCAGTTCATTTTTGTCTTTACCTTCACCTATAATTAAAACTATTATCTCTTTATTATTTAGTAAAAAAATGGCCTTAATTAAATCTGAAACGCGTTTATGGTCGTCAAAAAGCCTACCTACAAAGCCTATAATAAATTTATCACTTGAAATAGAAAATCCATCTCTTAAGACGAAAACATCCTCTTTAATCGGGTTATGTCTTACCTGTACTCCATTTGGAATTATCCTTATTTTTTCTGGCTTAATCCCTGTTTTTTCTTTTAGATACTTTCCAACATTACTGGAAATAGCCTGTAATGCATCAGCTTGGCTTGACATTATCCTAAGTAGAAAATTAGCCATTTTAGAGCGATTTTGGGGATCTGAGGTTTCTTCAAAAATTGTTAATGGTACATTTCCAAAAAAAGAGCCGATAGCAGCCATGCTCATTCCTTCAAATACAGCCCCATGTAAAATGTGAGGTTGAAAAGATCGGATAATTTTTAATACTTGGCGATATTTTGACCATTCAAAAGGATGTCTAAAAGAGCCAATAGCTGTAATTTCTACTCCTTCTTTTTCCAAAGCCTCGGCTACCGGACCACCTTTCCAAGTACAAATAATATGGTGTTGATATTTGTTCTTATCCAGACCACGAATTAGGGTAAGAATCGTTTGTTCCACACCCCCTGAGGCGATGGTTTCTATGCAGTGTAGGATGCGGATCAAATTTAAGAGAATTGAGATTTAGAGATTAGAGAATTGGAGTTAGGCGCCAATATAAATCTCCATAAGTCTTTGGATATAGTTTTCCACTGAAAACCGCTGAGCTTCTTTTTTTGCCCGCTCTCCCATGGCTTGGCGTTCTTCGGGAGAAAGATCAATGAGTTGCTGCATGGCAAATTGAATCTCGGCTAAATTTAATGGATCGATAAGAATTCCTGATTCAGAATTGCCCAAAATTTCTGCCGCTCCACCTACTTTAGTTACTATACTTGGTAAACCTACTGCCATAGCTTCTGCCAATGCCACAGGAGAACCTTCACTGTATGATGGAAGAAGGAATATATCGGCCTCCTTCATAAAATTCATTGGATTTGATTGAAAACCCCAAAAAATTATATTCTCATTTAAGCCTAAATCATGTGTTTTTTTTTCTAAACTTTCTTTTTCAGGTCCTTCTCCAAGAATCCAAAGTTTTAAAAGGTTATTGTTATAGGAAAGTTTTGAAAAGCAACTTATTACACTTGATAAATTTTTTATCGTAACTAACCTGCTCACAGTAACCATTCGTAATTCTTTAATCTTATTTTTCGATTTTTCTACTACGAGATTCTTTGAAATAGGATTATAAATAACAGTAATTTTCGATTTTGGGACTTCTTTTAATTCGAGAAGTTTAATTTTAACCCTTTCTGCGACACAAATAACCTTTGTAGCCTTTCTGTAAACTTCCCGGAAAAGATATTTCCAATAGGAATGGTGATTGGGTATTCCTATTTCTTCTGCGATTCTAATGGGAACTTTTGCTATATAGCTTCCGATTATCCCGTGGAAATTTGCCTCGGCACCTTGACAGTGAACAACATCTGGTTGAAAATATTGAATTTCCTTCCAAATCAGGTAAATCAATTTAAAATTTGGAATTTTCGAATTAATCCCTAAGATTTTAAGGGAAATTCCAATTTCCTTAAGTCTTTGAGAAGCCCTTCCTCCTCTTTTCAAAACCAAAATATGCAGAAAGACTTCATTATTTAAAGCCGGTAAAGAATTCAACCCCACCTGCTCTACACCTCCAAAATCCATTTCTGAAACGATCCGCAAAACCTTCATTTTAGGTGTAGATATAGCGAAAGCAAAATTTCAAATACTTTCTGAATAGCGTGTAGAGAAATTCAGAACTAAATACTTTATTTAATAAAGGATAAGGGAGATGATAAAAGCCTGAAACCAAAAAATAGGAGTATCCTACATGCTTTAAAATTCTTATAATTTCTAATTTATTTGAATTGTCTCTGAAAAAGATCGGAAGATTAAACAGCACCCATTTTTCCCGAAAAGTATCAAAGCCTTTAAGTTTGCTTTTCTCCAAGATGAGAGGTCCAAATTCTTCTGAAAAAAATATTTTGGGAATTAATGTATAGGAAATAGAATGGCTTTTTTGTACTTCAGAATAGACATCCTCCTGTGAATAATAAACCAAAGGAAGTGGAATAAAAACCGGAGTACCAAAGTCCAAAATGGCTCGAAAAAATAGATCTAGATCCTCGCCTAGGGTCAAGTTCTTATCAAACTGAATTCCTGATTTGAAAATTGATTGATGATAAATCAGGGCAGAAGTAAAAAAAAAAGTATTCCGTATCGCTTCTTGAAAATAGTGATGAAATACTTTAGGACTTGGGTTTTCAACTTTCTCCCATTTTTTTGGTAAATCCATTCTGTAAGAGCTTCCAAAAACTCTTTGTTTAGGATGGGATGATATTACTTGTGCCATGACTTCCAGATACTGAGGATGCCATGCATCATCCGCATCCAAAAAGGCTATCCATGAATACGTTGCCTTTTCAATACCCGTATTTCTGGCACCCGATACTCCTTGGTTTTTTTGATGAATTAATTTAACCCCTTCCCCATATCCCTTCTCTACCAGCTCCTCTCCTCCATCCGTGCTTCCATCATTGACTACTATAATCTCAAAATCCTGAAAGCCTTGATTCAATACAGAATCAATCGCTCGTTGGATATAGGGAGCTTTATTGTATAGGGGGATGATTACGCTAAACAAGTGGATGTTAATTACTAAGGGTTGCTGTGGATCGTCACTGCGAGGACGAGGTACAGCCTGCCCCGAACGAATATCGGGGAGGACGAAGCAGTCTTTTTACTCACTTTGGGAGATTGCTTCGGGGCAGTAAGATTCATTCTATAAACAGAATTCGGTATTTGCCCCTCGCAATGACGTTCATCCCAAAAAACGTTTTAAACGAAGAGCATTTTTGAATCCCAAAAGCTTGGAAAGTAGCTGGAACTTTGGACCGCCGATATAAGTCTTTTCAGCTACTCCTAGATTTTGGATCAGACTTTCTGCTTTAGCGATTAAATCAGGATAGTGAGGAAAAACATCATAGATAAACTTTTGATAGACTTTTTTTAAGGCGATTCTTACCCTTTTCGAGTCTTCGAATTTCAATACCTCCCTTTCATAGCATTGATAAGAATCCAATAGAGACTTTATAGCTTTTGCTGACTTTTGCTGACTGACATTGCCTTCACCCGGGCTTCGGTAATAGACATTCCCCTTCGATTCAAAGAGTACCTTCTCTGCATGCAACAGCACACGAGTAAAAAACTCTCCATCCTGATTAATCGTCATGCTTTCATCCCAAGGTCCTGCTTTCTCAATCAAAGATCGATGGGTCAGGTAAACCCCAGGCTGATTCATCTCCTGATGGTTCCAAAATTGAAGTAACAAATCCAAGCCAAAATTAAAATCCCGAAAAACACCATACGGTATAGGATAAGATTTTTTCGGATTATCTTGAAACATCCTCCACTCACATGAAGCCAATACGGATTCTGATTGGCTTTCCAATAATTTGATCTGACGGTTTATTTTATCGGGAGATAATAGATCATCCGCATCCAAAAACTGAATGTATTCCCCTCTTGCAGCGGCTGTGCCAACATTGGTTGCAACTGAAACACCCTGATTTTCCTGGTCAATCAATTGGATTTTATCTGGATACTTTGCAAAATATTCCTTAAGAATCTCAAAAGAACCATCTGTAGAACCATCATCCACCAAGACTATTTCTAAATTAGGATAAGTCTGACCTAATGCCGATTCTAAAGTCTCTCGGACAAAAGCAGCTTTGTTATAAACCGGAATAACTATGGAAACGATGGGCTTTTTCATTTGCTGTATTTACCAGAACTAAACTGGGATTGAATTATAAAGGGACAATAACTCCTTACAATAATTCTCTTTGGAAAATTTCGCCGCCTGCATTTTTGCGCGTTTTCCCTTTTCCATCCTTTCTGTAAAATCCATTTTCAGGAAATCCAGCATGGAATCTTTGATTTCCGGAAGATAGTATGGGTCGATCAGTATTCCTGAAGCAGAATCACCCAGAATTTCCGACGCCCCTCCTATTTTGGTAACAACAGACGGCAATCCTATATGCATGGCTTCGGCCAATGCCAAAGAAGAACCTTCCGAATACGAGGGCAATACAAATACATCGGCTTGAGATAAATATTCAAATACATCGGACTGATATCCTTCAAAGCTGACATACTCCTCGATTTGATTTTCTCCGACTAAGCATTCAAGGTATTCTCTCTCCTCTCCTTCTCCTACAATCATCAGCTTAGGCCGGAAATCTGTTCCATGGATAATTTCACCCAAGGCAAGAATTACAGACCTGATATTTTTGATGGCCGTCAGACGGGAGACTGTGATAAAGACCAATTGATTGTCTGATGATTCCTTTTTGCTTTTCACTTCCGGCAATTCAACCGGATTGTACAGGACTCTTCCCTTGGATAAGGGTAACTCCCCTATTTGGTTTAGGTGTTGCATGACCGCTTGCGATACACAAATCACCTGATGTGCAAACAGATATGTGAACCTGAAAAGTATCCTATACAAAAAATGATGATTGGGAAATCCGATTTCTTCTCCTATTCTAATTCTTACTCCTGCCATAACTGCCGCCAATAAGCCATGGAAATTGGCTTCTGCCCCGACTGTATGGACTACATTGAATTTTTCCTTTTTGAAATACCGGTACAACTGATAAATCAATCCAATATCAGGGATCTTGGCTGTTTGATTTATTACCCAAACCTGATGTTCACGGGCCTTTAAGTCTTCTGAAACCTTCCCACCTTTTCCTAAAGAAATAAACTGCATTTGTATATCAGGGTATGCTTGAAAACCATGCGCAGCAAGTGCCGCAACCTTTTCCACCCCTCCAAAATTCAGTTCAAAAACTATCCGGGCGATTTTCAAGAACTAATTTTCCTTATTGCAAAACTTGGAGAAATAATCCTTTCCATAGTCAAATAAATAATTTCCCAATTATGCTCATTACAAAACTCATAAATTGCTTCAATCACTCCATACTTCCAAGGCACATCGATTTCCCCCACTATAAAATCATGACCGGCAATAATTCCTCCCTCTTTGATTTTAGGTCTATAATTCTCCAGTTCAAGTTTAGTGATCTTATAGTCATGGACAGTATCAATATATATCCAATCAAAATAATTATCTGGAAACTGATCTACCACCTCAGTGGATAAACCTCTATTGATCACCACTTTTCCTTCCTCAATTTCTGTTTGGAATTTCTGGCTTACCTCATGGAATAGCTGCTCGGGATATCGCTCGCTTTTCCAAACATCGATAAGGTGTAATGTAGCAGGTTGATTGATATCCAAAATCTTCCTGCTGAAGTCACCATGATCCACTCCCAATTCAGCGACCACACCGTTTTGAGGGAGAATAGCCAACAACTGTTCCCTTGTAGCCAATAATTTTCCATTTTTCAAATGATTGTATCCGATTTCGGTAACTGGCATTTCCTCAAACTTAGGCTTGTTGATAAGCCTATGTTTTTGGGTGTAGTAGTTGTGAAACTTTTCCTTTATGGTGTGTAGCAATCCCATATTTTATCTTTTAGTTTCTCCTCCTTTAATCAAATTATAATATTCTTGGACAGCTCCTCTATTTATAGCATGACATACCCTTAAAATGGCTATTGATTCTTTCGGTGAAATAGTGAATAATTTTTTTAAAGCGAAACGGTAACGCCTCAGAATAAAATCCAGAAAGAAACTAAGAAAAGCAGCTTTCTTTCCTTTAAATCTTCTGGTATATGTACCTCCCAAAAGCCTTTGATATTTATTGACCAAATCAGAAGTTTGTTGGCGGGCAGGATGTAGGACCAAAATATTTTCTTTGTAAACTATGGTATATTTTTGGCTGATTTTTCCTGAAAGTTCGGAATCTCCGTTGGATTTCAGTTCTTCATTGAAACATCCAAACTCCTCTAAAACAGATTTATATGAAAACCAATTGGCAGTGATGGCATGCCCTTCCTTGGCATAGATCTCCGTAGTGAATCCAGTATATTTTTCATAAACCTCTGCATCTGTCAAACGATTTGGATTTTTGAAAATTAAAGGAACCGGACCGGTTAAAACCCCGATTTCTTTTTTGAAATCTTGGAGAAAAAGTTCCTGGGCATTCTTTAGCCAATCTTTGTCAGGTATGCAATCAGAATCCGTAAATGCAAAAATTTGTCCTTTGCTTTCCTCTATACCTTTATTTCTTGCCGCGTAGGAACCTGGTTTTTTCTCTTCCAGTATTTGCAATGGATAGGAAACCGAAAAATCGTTTGGCAATACCAAAGGCAATTCAGGGTCATTGTTGACAACGATTACTTCCCAATTTTCCTTTTCTAATGATTGTCTCTCTAAAGATTCTAATAGTCCAAGTAACCTTTCAAAATCTTTATAATAGGGAATTACTATTGAAATAATCACTCTCTTTGTTATTTGAAAAGAAGGGTTTTATGAAAATCAATAAAAACTTTTGTTGCTGAAGGATAGGTTAGCAAACCAATTAAATTTGAAAAGTAATAGCTAAATGATTTCCCCCATTTTTTTTCTTTCATGGCATAATAGAAAAGGTGAAAGCGGATTTGAAAAAGCTGAAGCTTAATACTCTTTCTATCTGGAAAAGCCGAATCCAACAGTTGATAGGTTTTATAGGATAATTCAGATTTCTCAAAACTACTTTTGGAAGACCAAAGTCCTTGAGAATGAATCCTGTAAACCGATGGACCAACCTGTGAATCAAAATAAAAATCTCCAAACTGTAAAAGATAGGCCCACAAAAAAGTATCCCCATTAATCACAACTTTATTAAATTCTTTTGGTAAATTAAATATAAGTGGTTTTCTAAACACAACAGAGGCTGAAGGGATATCAGATTTTGTAAAGATCAATCCTGAAAAATCTAAATTTATTTTCTCTACTTCCTGTATAGATTTTGATAAAATATTTCCTTTTTCATCACATTTGAATCGGTTGTGAAATGACCCAATATACTCCTTATGATTTTCCAAAAAATTGATCTGCTTTTGAAGTTTAAGCGAATCAGTCCAATAATCATCCCCATCGCATATGGCAATATATTCTCCCTGACACTGTTCCAACACCCAAAGGTAGTTCAGTGTGGAACCCAAATTCTTTTCTTGCCTCTTATATTTTATCCAATGACCATGTTCATGTTCTTGAATATACTTTTGTACAATCTCCTCGGTTTTATCCAGAGATTTATCATTGGATATCACCAACTCAATCTCAAAATCAGCTTTTTGATTCAACACACCCTCAATCGCCTCTCCTATATATTTTTCAACATTATAGGCAATCATACAAACACTTAATTTCGGTTGTTTCTGCACCTTACTGGTTTTCGAAATGGTAAAAATCCACCATTGATCCTAAAAAAGCCTCTTTACCGCATTGATTGATCGCCAATTCCCTAATCCGCTCAGGTTTATACCTAGAATAATTCTTTTTCATAGCGATAATGGCCGCTGCCATTGTCTCAGGTTGTTTGACAGGGACCACCAATCCTGTTTCGGGAGTGACACTATCTTCTACCCCCCCATTGGCGGTACTTATGATGGGCAAACCACACATCATTGCTTCCCTCACGGCAATCCCATGGGGTTCCTGAATGCTGGGAGAGACAAATACATGGGCTTGGTTTAGGACGTTGGAAATTTGATCTCTCGGAACAACAGGAAGGAATTCCCCTTTTTCAAAAATTCCCAATTCTTTGCTTTTTCTAACAAAAAGATTTTCCTGAACATTGGAGGATTTTTTATCCCCCCCTTTTCCTATCATGATAAAGCGGATCTCAGGATCGTATTGAAGCACAATTGCCATCGCCTCTATAAAATCTTCTGCACCTTTGATAAAAAGTGAATTAAGAAGTGTAATGACTGTGAATGCTTTCCTTCTTTTACCTAAATCAATCATATATTGAGCCTCATCCACCAAATTCCATATCACTTTGGGATTGCATTGCGGCTGATTCATCATCACTTGCCGGCGCTCATCCCAACTCACCGCAGCAGTTTTCTGGGCTGATTGAAATGCATCCATAATCAAGGTGCCTCGCAATTTGGAATAGTAGTGAAAAACAAAAACCTGATGTTCCATAATCAAAAAGGGAATATTGGTCTCCTGACTAATATGGTGGGCATAAATTCCTGCATCCATTCCACTTTGAGCATGTATCAAATCAGGTACCCAACCTGAAAGGACCAAACTTCTGTAAGCTTTAAGGAAAATCTTTTTTTCCAAATTGATTTGTAGTTGATCTGGGACCCTTCTGTTTGCGGGAATATCAAAGCCATAAGCAGTTGGACCTTGCCGAACCTTGCTAGTTGAAATTGGCCAAGTAGGTTTCAACCGGGATTTAACAAAAACCCAAATCCAAAGTATCAAAGTATAGGATTTTTTCTCCCCATATAGCACTTGAAAATCAAGCCCCTCTTTGCCCTGAAGAAATTGTGCCTGTTCATGAAAAAACGAACCTGTCAAGGGTTGCTTGGGAGTAGGGTACCAAGAAGGGATAATAAGGACCTTTAAATCCGACATTTAATTTTCAAATTCTTCCTTAAACATACCAAATCCAAATCATCTCTAAATAAAAAATAATCATCCTTGAAAATAGAAATTGCACCATCCTGTTGCTCTATGGGTAGATTTTTAAATTCAAATTTTATCATTTTCGCACTGAATTTTTCAAAATCAATGGTTTTGAGAATCTGGAAATCGTAACCTTCCGTATCCAATTGCAAATAGTCTACATTCAAAAATTTCGGATGGGATGCTAACAAATCATCGAAGGTTATTCCTTCAACCTCAATCCTCGCAATCTCATCTAATTTTACATTTAAGTTGGTTAGATGGTTGATATCCACTGACCCAATGCCTGCCGCCCATGCAGGATGATTCTTCAACCCAATATCATTTAATTCAAATAACTCCAATACCCCCTTTTTCTCAAAGATTGCATAAGGAAGCAATTTAATAGAATTGAATTTTCTGTAGTTTAATTTTAGCTTTTCAAAATATCTTGGGGAAGGTTCCAATATCAATCCTTCTGACTTTCTTGTTGTAACTTTCTGATAAAGGTGATCGAAACTGACCCCGTCATTTCCTCCTATTTGTATAAATTTGAGTCTTTTATTTTTGGGAAAATTCGAATTGAAGGTTCTATCAAAGTCAAAAACTATTTTTCGGTTAAAAATCCCCCCTCCAATAATTTTCTTAGTTACAGTTGATTGGATATTGAGGTGAAATAAAATCAACCTATAAAGGAATATATTAATCCGGTGCTTTAATTTCATTTATGGATTAAATAAGCTTCTGAGGGATTCTCGTACCAACTAAACATACTGACAAAAGGAAAACCCGCAACTATTTTGTCATTTTCCACCATTGATTCCTTATGGGTAGCAAGGTCATATTTATCTTTTTTGTATCCGGATTCCAATTTACGCTGAATTCGATAGGCGTAAAACCAAAAGTTCCATGCCAGAACAAAAGGTATTTTCCCGTCGGCCCTACTGGTTTTAGGATAATAGTATTCCTTCAGCACATAGTTGAAAACAGGCATGTCATAATTTTGGGCATCTCCTAAAATCTCAAATACTTGGGTCATTCTGGTAAACAGTTCCAATATTTTTTCTTTCTTTCCGCCTATGGTTCCAGGATTGAAGACAGGGTAATGAAGGAAGCTTACGGGCAAGGATTGATTGAATTTTTTACTGAATTGCCTCAGAGCTATCAAGGTCCAAATCCCATTTTTCCAGGCTCTGCGATTACCTCTTCCCACAAACAACTTATCGGGTGAGGACTGGAATAAAGGCAAAGGATTCTGATTGAAAATAACATCATTGATGTCGGTAGAGAGCATGTAAATATTGTCAGGAAGATGTGGGATAAATTCTTGGTAGATAAAAAACCGTTCATCGTTCAGTGACATTCCGCCCAATTGACACCTGACAAATCTGATTTTTTCGGTTTGGTATTTTTGGATAAAGTCAAGAGACAGCCTATCGTGAAAGACCACCGCCCATAGCCCATAATTTTGGACAGAATTGTACCAGTTTTTGATATAGTCAAAATTGTCCGAATCCTGATATCCTCCCCGCACAGGGTCCTGTTTTGATGAAAAATAGGTGGATAGTACTAAAAGTTCTTCTTTTTCAGATGGTAGGATTTGGGGAAATTCTTTCAGGTCTTGGACTATCCTCATTTTCCTTTATACAACTTATATACAAATCCAAACTTGTCCGCAAGGAAATACTTTACAAAATCCAAAAGAAAAGCATCTTTCCAAATGCTCTGAGGAGAAGCTAAACAGCGTTGAACATATTGTTTCAATGCCATGCTGAAGTTTTTATCATGCAAATAATCCCGTTCCTGTCTCCAACTATGATTCCAAAGATGGACTGATATTGTTTCAGATCGAATATATCCTTTAATATCATTTCCTCTTTTCGCAAAAGGAAGTGGATAAAAATACTCAGGAGAAAAAACTTTGATTCCCTCTTTTTTCAGCCTTGCATTCAGGAAGGTCGGTATATCCATTGGGGCATTATAATCAAATGAAAGTTGCCTATATCCATTTAGAAGTTCTAGAATAAGTGGGTGTTTTGCTTCCGCCCCGATAATAGCTGCATTTAAGCTACCCTCCTTTTGCTCCCCAATAAAAAAATTGTATGAAAGTAAACTATCCACTTTTTGGATCAATAACATATCCGTGTCCAAATATATTCCTCCTTCGCTGTAGAGAACCTGAAAACGGCAAACATCAGAGACAAATGCATATTTCTTTAATCGATAGGCTTCTTTGGTAAATTCAAATGAAGTAACATCAAAATTGTCTTCATTCCAGCATTTAAGGGTATAATCAGGCAGCCATTTTCTCCAGCTTTGGATACAATCCTTTTCCAGTTCGGTCATCTGACCTGCGCCAAACCAACAATAATGAATAATTTTAGGTATCAAATCAACTTAACGGATTTAAGAATCCTGATGCCAAAAATTTTCAAACCTTGAAATTGTCCTTTCAAAAGTCTATGTTTTGCTGCAAAAAAATATAAATCCCAAAATATAGATGAACCAAATGGTAAATTTAATAGCATGTCATTAAAGACATTTTGAAAAAATAATTCAGCTTTCTTGTCAATTTTATTTTTACTGTGAATACTTAAAAAAATTTTCTTAAATGCCGGATATGATTTCTTATACTTTTCACTATAAGAGTTGTTAATAAAGGAGGTAGTTTTGGAGCCCTCATTTATTCTCCAAAAAACAATCGATTTAAGATTAATCCTATAGTTTAGTGACTTTAACAATACTCTTACATGAAATTCCATGTCCTGAACAGCAATTATTTCTTCATCAAACAAATAATCAAATGTGTTCAAGAAGCTTTTCTTGTACAATGCCATAGGAGTTTGAAAAATATTATTGGTGCCTCCAAAGTTTACAAAAAATTTCTTGTCATCATTAGAATCATAAATAGGTATTTTTTCACTTATTGATGACTGAAATTTATAAATATTACTCAGGACATAGTCCAAATTCGGATGTTTTTCAAACGTGGAGATTTTATCAGCAAAGAATTCTTTATTTATTACATCGTCTGAATCCAACCAATTTATAAATTCTCCTTGAGATATTTCATATGCATAATTCCTCGCTGCATTTCCACCCTTTTTCCGATTCTCGGGTCTTTTATAAATTTTGAACCTACTATCCAAACCTGCATATTCCTCCAAAATCCTCCCAGAATCATCTGTACTGTGGTCATCCACAATAATACATTCCCAATGGGTATAGGTCTGTTGTAAGACTGAATCCAGGGTTTCCCTGAGATAAGGGGCTTTGTTGTAGTTGGGGATTAGGATGGAGACGAGTGAATTATGCATCTACGCAATCAAGTATTAATGCATTTATATTTTTAAAATAGTTAGTCGAATTGTGATTTTGTTCGATAGTGGATTTTCCTTTTTTACCGAATATTTCAGCCAATTTCCTATCAACGTGTAATTGAATCATTTTTTCTGCCATTGCTTCAACATCACCTTCTTCGACAATAAAGCCGTTTTGTCCATCAATAACTATTTCAGGAATTCCCGCATGATTTGTACTGATTACTGGTAATCCTGCTGCCATCGCTTCTAAAATTGAAACAGGCGTCCCCTCCTTATCCCCATTTTCAGCTCTCTTACTATGTTGAATAAAACAAAAAGAGTTAGACATCTCATTTTGAATTTCTTTCCGGTTAAATACCCCTGAAAACTCAATATCCTTGATGTGCAAACTTTTAGCTAGATCCCTGCAGATAGATAGCAATGGGCCATCTCCAATAAATTTGAGTTTAAGTTTAGGACACTTTCCCTTTGCAAGCTTATATGCCATCAAAGTCAAATAAGGAGCCTTTTTTTCAACAAATCTGCCTATTGAGAGCAATTGATTGGAGTAATAATCAGGTATAATTTTTAAAAAATTAGAATTAGGTGCATAAATTATCTTTTTAATTTTATTTTCGGGTGCTCCAAGATTGATCAAATCATGCTTCATGGCTTCGGATACAACAATTATCGATTTGGCAATGGTAAACATTTCTTTATAGGCCTCTCTATTATTGGAGATAATTTCCCTAACCGATGCATCAAAACCATGAAAATGAACAATTAAGGGAATTCCAATATTCTTTACAACAGGTGCAACCTTTGCACCAGCAGGGCCATAATTGGCAAAAATCAAATCAATCTTTTTTTTCTTTAAATAGTCACTAAAATAAAGTTGATCAAGAGGTTTTTGCAAAAGACCAAGTCTTCTGAGAATACTGTGATGCAATTTGGGTTTTAAATAATTCGCCAAATCCTGATCTTCGGATTGGTTAGGAAACATACCACCAAAACAATGGAATATTTCGCCGTCTATTCCATTTTTTAAATTTTGAATAAATGTTTCAGAATAAGCTGAAAAAGTCGGAGATGTGAAGCAGATTTTTATTTTTTCCATGCCACTATACCTAAACCTGTAAACATATTATGATCACTGGATGCAGATTTTATATTATCTTTTTTATAGAGCTTTAGGATAAATGGTTTCAAAACAATAAAGAGAAACTTTTGAAATCTTATGGAAAAACCCCTTCTTTTTATCCAAAGTGAAATCAATTGAGCCATAGAAGCATCCCAACCTCCCAAGCAAGTTATTTCTATTTTTGTAAAGCCGGATTGTTCTAGTAAATTTTTAAGTACAAACGGAGTAAATCTGTAAAAATCATGAGGAGATTCATGTGTAGGCCATAAAAATGGAACTGTCAAAATAAGAGGTGAGTCAGGTTTCAATACCCTATTTATTTCTGTTAAAGTCATTAACGGGTCAGGACAATGTTCCAAAACTTCTGTTGCAAAGCCCGAATCATATGATCCATCCTCAAATGGCATTTTCTTCCCATCCCAAAAGTAATCAGGTTTGACACCCTTATTGTATTCCAAAGCCCCAAAAATATCAAGACCCACATACTTGGTAACACTATTGTTGGCTATAATCTCATTTTTATAGGGCATTTCCCCACAACCAATATCGAGCAAATCCCCATAAAAAGCTCCCCATTTGGAACACAAAAATTGATAAATCGACCTTTTTATATAAAAGCGATCAAGATTTTCGAAAGTAAGTTTTTGAGGATTAAAATCAATCATCCCAAGATTTAATCAAAATTCTTCCTGTATAATCAATCCTATGTAGAAATACGGGATTACCTATTTTTGCAAAATATTCATCTACTGCCAATTTACACCCTTTCCAATGCCCATAATCGTCAATAATTAAAACACCTCCCTTTACTAATTTTGGAAAGAGAATTTCAAGCTCAATTTTTGTTGATTCGTACCAATCGGTGTCAAGTCTTAACAATGAAATTTTATCCGGAACTTCCATATTTAATGTTTCTTCAACCGGACCTTTAATAAATTTTATTCGATTTTCTGGATAGGACAAGGTGGATATGTTTTTAACCACTTCCTCAAGATGGCTAACAGCCCAAACATTTGATTTTCTTTCCTTATCTTCATTTAATAGTTTAGAAGCGCTCGTTCCATCAAATTTTTTATCTTCTTGCTTTGGAGCTGTCATTCCCTCAAAAGTATCATAAAGCCAAATATTTCTATTATCAACACATAATTTTTGAAGTTTCAAAATCATGGCCATAATGCTTCCTCCTTTCCAAACTCCACACTCAATAAAATCCCCCTGTATTTTATTGTTATGAAGATATTCTATTGAATTAAATAATGTTAACAACCTTTCTGTTGACGTCATAGTAAAAGGTGTTACCTTATTAATTAAGTCAATAACTTCTTGCTTGACATCTTGTGGAAAACCTGATAATTCAGGTTTTTCTATTTTAATTTTCTTTTTAATCCAATTTCTCAACATACCAATTAAAATCTTCTAAATAAGTACAGGCAAACGGTGCCCAATCAAATTCTCTTTTTATTCCATGCATGTGAACCTCAAAAGAACAAACCTTTTCAAGTGTTTGATACTTCCTTCCTCCCTTACCCTCACCGAGATGTGCAGTTAAAAAATACTTTCCCATATATATTTTTGGATTCTTGATCTTACAAATTGCTTTATAATTGCCATCATCAGTACAAAAAAAATGCTCTGATTGAAATAGCCAACAATGCATTATGGCTCTATTTTTTTCATCAAATAATTGAAATGAAAGAGTGGCATTAGGAATATGTTCAACTGAATTTATCACAAACTCAATTATAAGCTCTTTTCCAAAATTATGAAATCCCATAGGATCAGAAGTATGAATATTAATTTGGCAAATTTTTGAAATATTATCTATTTTAAAGTCCTTATATGAATTTGACAGATGTAAATTGGAGGATAAATATTTTCTCAAAACAAGTTCTGTTTTATCTATAAACTCTACGCTGCCATTGTTTAGTAAAATTGATTTTCTGCATAGGTTTGAAACAGCATCCATATTATGGCTTACAAACAATACTGTTCTTCCCTCTTTTTGACTCACATCCTCCATCTTTCCCAAGCACTTTTGCTGAAATTCATAATCCCCCACAGCCAAGACTTCATCAATAATCAATATTTCAGGTTCCAAATGTGCAGCCACGGAAAATCCCAACCTTACTCTCATTCCAGAAGAATAAAACTTTACAGGAGTATCCACATACTTTTCTACTCCTGAGAAGTCAATAATTTCATCCAGTTTACGGTCTATTTCCTTTTTTGTCATTCCAAGGATGGTGCCGTTCATATAGATATTTTCCCGACCGGTAAGTTCCGGATGGAATCCGGTCCCTACTTCCAGCAAAGCGGCTACCCGGCCATTCATTTCTATCCTGCCGCAGGTGGGTTCAGTGATTTTGGAAAGAATTTTCAACAAGGTTGATTTCCCTGCACCATTCTTACCAATTATCCCAAGTACTTCCCCCTGTTTCACCTCAAAGCTGACATCCTTCAATGCCCAATGGATGGATTCTGATTCCTCTTCAAATCTCCCTAGGCTTTTGATTCGCTTAAAGTTTTCGACAGGAGCTTTAATGTTATTCCATATCTGCTGCGCAAAGGTATCCGCCCTCTTTTCTTGCAAGCCTATGCGGTAGCGCTTGGAGATGTTTTCTACTTTGATAACCGTATCCAAAATTATAATTAGTTAAAACTGTTCAAACCACCTCCAATGTCTTTCAGAATCATGAGTTTTTTTCAGAAAGATCATGGAAGAATTTTTTATATCGTTTGAATATGGATTATGTATTCTATCAGAAAAAAAATACTTCTTTCTTTTAAAAGGTATTAAATTATAGAGAAATTTAATTGATGAAATAAAAAGTTTTTCTTTGGCACTCTCTTTTGGATCAAATTTTTCAAATATAATCTTATCAATTTCTATATTATCAAAATTTAAAATATAAGAAATAACTTTTCTTATACTAAGCCAGCTTGAATCATCAATTGCGATAATTCCTCCTGGTTTTATCATTCTTTCTATATAATAAAAATCAAGTAATGTATGATCAAAGGTGTGGTAACCATCAATTAAAGCAAAATCAAATTTCCTGTTTTCACTTAGCAGTTTAGGTAATTCAATTTCGGAATATCCTTCAATAAAACTAAAATTATCAAATCCCTCTCTAACCAGATTATTGAGACCTATCCCTTCCCAATGGCTATTCTGAAATGGATCTATTATCGTATGATTTGCATTTTCTCTACCCCTTAAAGCATCGCAAATTGCCAAACTAGATACGCCAAAAGCACATCCAATTTCAATAGTTTCGAAAATGGATTCATTTGTGCTTATCGTTTCGATAATTGCATCAACTTCGCTTTTGGAAATTCCAGAATGAATTTTCTTATTTGTTCCCGTAGATGTTTGATAAATACCCGAGTCTAAAATTTCTGTAAGCAATTTACTTTTTATCATTTTTTTAGGTTTCAATTAAAAACTTCACTTTATAATACTGAACACCAACAATCTCCTATAAAATCCTCTCTTACTAATGCAAGTTTGTGACAGCCTCATAGAGGCTATGCTACATCCGCAAACACCTTCTCCATTCGGCGGAAATAAAACAGACCAAAAACAAACAAAATGACTCCGACAACTGCTCCTGGCCAAACCCATTCCCATGGCATTGGTCTATTTAAGAACATTGCACGAATGCCTTCAATCACCCCAACCATGGGATTAAGTGAATACACAAACTGCCATTCTTCAGGTACTGCAGTGGTGCTGTATACCACCGGGGCCAGATAAAGTAACAACTGCACTACAAATGTTAAGGCATACTTCACATCCCTGTATTGTACCGCCATCGCCGAAAGTAACATTCCAATCCCAAGGGAAGCCATCAGCAGCTGCACCAACATCAAGGGTAAAAATATCAGGTTCCATCCCGGCATGACTTGGAAATAAATCAATAATCCCAGAAGCACGATAAAGGATATAGTGAAATCCAAGAGCTTGGAGAATATGGCTGCCAAAGGCAGAATCAAACGGGGGAAATAGACTTTGGTAATCATCCCCGCATTGGCGACTAAGCTATTAGCAGAGTCGGACAGGGTACCTGAGAAATAATTCCATGGCCATAGCGCTAAGTAAGAGAATAAAATATAAGGCATGCCGTCCGAATCTACTTTGGCTAATCCACCGAAAACTACTGTAAAGACCAAAGTTGTAAATAAAGGCTGAATGATTGCCCAGCCAATGCCAAGGATAGACTGAGCATATCTTGCTTTGATTCCTCTTACAGTCAAGAAATATAAGAGATCCTTATATCTCCATAATTCTGCAAAGTCTATGACTTTCCAACCTTTGGAAGGTTCAATTACACTAACTTTTGACATTGAAAAGAAGACTAAATTTGAATTTCAGACAATTTCCACAAGGCCATACATTTATCGAAATATATTCCTTGGTCATCTAAATTATTTTCATGGATTATTTTGCGTGGCTTGGGAAGGTTAAATGGTTCCTTTTCGAGATTGATTGGCCTCCAGCCACCTGTTTGAATATCACGGTTAACCCCTCTGTCTGTATAAGAAGTGGTCAGTAAATACTTTGAACCTGAATTTTTGAAATTGGACAGTGAATGATAAATATCATCAAAAGAAAAATGAACCAAACAGTCCCTGCAAAATATCAAATCTACCTGAGGCAATTCACCTGCGATGATATTCCCGGCCTGAAAAGTCACTTGGGGATCTTCTGCATATTTGACATTCAAAATGTCAATCAAATCCTCCACAATATCCATTCCGATGTAGGAAATCCCTTTTCTATCCAGGTGTTGCATCCAATTAAAATCTCCGCAAGGTGCATCCAGCATACTTTTCACGCCAAACTCTTTGGTCAAGCGGTCCAACTTTTTCAATAGGGTTTTGGTATTTTGTATCTCTGAACCCCTTCCCGATGCACTCTCGGTTGACCCCCAGGTATTTTTAGAATAAATCTTATTAAAAACATTATCGACATTATCGACATCATCCATATCAGAAAAAATATCCTTTGGATAGTAGATATATTCATTGGCACTGATATCACCCTTAACTTTTCTGAAATAATACCTGAGCTTATTTAACATGCTTCAAAATTATTATTGATTTGTCTTCGTCTATTAGTAACCTTTTTACTTTCCAAAAACTCTGTTGACTTTGATCTTCAGATTATTTACTCTGATCCTTAGATACTTGAGGTAAGCTTTTAATAAATTACCTGATTTGGGATTTGCATCATTAATTTCCAAAGAGATATTGAAATGCTGGCCGATATTTTTGGTTAGCGGCAGCCCTGATGTTTTGTTGATAAGATTCCCACCATGAACTACCTGCAACCACATCTTTGGTTCTTCAAGTTCTATAGTCTTTATTTCCCTTGAAATGGTCTGATGTTCTACTTTGAAGATTGAGGTATTTAATGAAGCACTGTTTTGCACGAGAGAGATAAAAGCATTGCTTAATATTTTCTTCTGATAAAAAATACCTAATTGGGTATCCAGAATTACGCCATTAGAGCAGTTGATGGCAAAGGGAGTTTCGGTTTTCAGTTTCATTACTTCAGACTGTATTGAACAGATAAAGTCACCTGAAACGGCATCATCTCCATCTATCCTAGTGGAGATAAAGGAATCGTATTGGTTTTTCTCCCTATTCATAATTTGTAATATCTCCCCATTCAATTTCTTCCAGTGATCAGTATAATGAAATGCTATAATACCATCTGTATCCTGGGCAGCGATGCTATCCAAAAAATGACTGGGGGTTCGGGTATCAAAAAATACGATCCATTGAAAATCTTTACAGGTTTGGTTTTTGACACTTGGATAGCAAAAATCAAAAAACAACTCAATTCTTCCTTCAAGCCAAACATCAGGATCCATTCCGAGATTGTACGGTACCATTTCGAGGTACTGTACATTGAATCTGGTAAAAAGGAAGTGTTTGAAGTTCATTTTAAGGCTTCTTATTGAGATTTGAAACCTCGCTATTCTCGCCCTTATAGATAAAAATCAAATTATGATAAAAATGGATGGAAGTGATGTTCAAATCCAAGTATGAAGGCTGGTAATCCTTATTTTTAAACTCGGAATGGTTTAAACCGTCCGCCAGGGATTTGAAGTAGCCCATTATAGAATTGGGGTTATTTCTATCCTCCATTTGACCTCCATAATGCTCCCAATAAGAAGTCTGCGTGTCTTCCACAACATAGATTCCGCCAATGTTGAGTTTTGGAAACAGGTGATGGAAGGTAAATAGCACATGTTCATTGAGGTGACTCCCATCGTCAATGATAATATCCAAGTCTCCAATTTCAGCACAAATATTATCCAGAAATTCTGGATCGACCTGACTGCCCTGAAAAATTCTGATCCGGGATTCCTCATGTGGCTTTTTGTCATAGATATCAAAAGAGAATATATGGGCCTTTGGAAAGTAACGCTTCCACATACGCAGCGAAGCCCCCCCGCTAAACGGTTTGTCATATCCCCCGACTCCTATCTCTAGAAGGTTGATTTTCTTTTTTCGAATTGACTTAAAATGAAATGCATAGTGAGGTGTATACCAATGTTCGCCCCATTTGTCTGTGCCAAATAGTTGAGCTAGAAAAGTTAGGTCATTTCTTTTACCAATAGACAATAATGATTTTCCAAGGGTCTTTAATTTTCTTACTTGTAAAGGAGTAAAAAACTGCTGAAAACCTGGCAAAACCTTTTCTCTCAATATTTTATCTAAGAAAATCAAAATGATAAAGTCTCCTCCTTTGAAGCTATAAAATTTCCTTCTTTAATTTGAATATCTTCTGGACAAGTGATTTTTTTATAAGTTTTTAAACTAAATATCTCTAAGCCTATTTTATGAAGAGTTCTTTGTAATCTAACTTGTTCTTCCCCTTTATTTGCCTCAAAAATCACATTCGGTAACTTATCCTTGATATAATTTTCTCCTCCTCTAATCACCCCTTCCTCAAACCCTTCCGTATCAATTTTAATTAAATCGGGCTTGATTCCATTTTCCACTATTAATCCATCTAGCGTTTTTATTTCTACAGGATAGGATTTGATTGCTTCTTTCCGATTACTAAAATCAGTCTCTGAAAGAGTACCCAACCAAGTCTCACCCTCCGGAAACTCTATATGAGCTTTCCCTTCTCCTTCACCCAAAGCTAACCCAAACCACTCTCCTTTCACCTGGTTATAACTTGCCAATCTTTCAAAATAGGACTTGCATTCAGGGTTTGGTTCAATTGAAAAAGTGTGAATACCTGCAGACAGTAGGAGTAATGAGTGAGTGCCATAATTTGCCCCAATATCCATAAAACAGGCGGGAGGATTTGAAGAGTTAATTTGATTCTCATAGAAGGCTTTGATTTCATAATCATGCCCCAAAACTGAAAGGGCAGTTTCCCAATCCAGCCAAAGGGACTCTGACTCCAAAGGAATTCTAATTTCTTTACCAGCAAATTTCAAAATCCATTCTCCCTGTATGTCATAATTTTTTCCATCGCGAAAAATCCTTCCATAGAGAGCATGGAAAATTGATTTTTCATAATACGTCAGCTTATGATAAAATTTATTTAGCCTTTTCCTTTGGGTTGGATCTAATACTGCTTTCTTTACCAAGGGTTGGGTTATTTTCCTGATGGTAGAAAATTTTCCGTTTAGTTTTAAAAGAAATTCGAAAAGTCTCAAGTTGATTTTTTTAAATAATTATTCGTGTTACTCCCACTAGCGTCACCCTATTAGGAGTATTTTTAGTGACTACAGATTTAAAGGCAGGATTACTTTGATATCCTTTATTAGAATGGACTAAAGCGGCATTCCCATTTATTGTCTACTGATTGACGATTTTTGATTGACGATTTACGAGAGGCTAAGTAGATTTTGGACTTTTTCTCAATCTTTAATCTTTTCAGCTTTCTCTCTTTAGACTTAAGCCTTTCCTTGCCCGCATCCAAGCTCTTCGCTATCCCGATTTATCGGGAGTCCACTGGACGAATTTTTTACGCTCGGTCCTCCCTGTTCCCTATTCCCTGTTCTCTAATCTCTATTCTCCTCCCTGCTTACTGCCTCTACCTATTTTCCTTACAAATAACTCTTCGTAGCTATGTAATGATGCAAATATTGAACACCCGAAGCCACATGCCCCATAAAGCCTAGTAGCAATATCCCATAGGAAACCAAGGCCGGTTTGGAATCCTGCTTCTGTCTAAAATCCATCCAGGTATTTTTAATGATTACTAAGTATAAGATGGATAGGCTAATCGGGATTTGCCAGTAGAAGTTGGCATCAGGAAAGCGGTATCCTTCCTCTGCCAAAAGCAAATAGACCAAAAGACTAACTAGAGATAGCAAGAGTGCAAACTGTACTTCAGCTTTTTGTAGTAAACTTTTTCCCAATAGGCCGAAAGCCAAAAGCAGAAAGGCGAAGCTTGCCAGAAACTCTAAAATGGGGCTTTCGGCATAGAGTTGATACACTGCAAAGGGTAGCCAGATCACAGAATGCTTTTCATTACGCAGGTAAATCAGTTCATCCAGCGAGTTTAGATAAATCATCTCTCTCAAGCCCAATAAACCTAAAAACAGCACCGAAGAAAACAGGATAGTTTTCGCATTAAGTTTTTTCTGCTTGATATAGGCCATCAGTGGAAATACCGGAATAAAGGCAAAGAGGAAACTGGGTTTGGATAATAGTATCAAGAGCGCCCAAAGAGCCATGAGGTACCACCGACTTTTTTTCTGATCGTCTAGCCATTTCTGAGCCTCCCAAAACAGCAGGAATGAAAATGGCCATACAAAGGTACTGGTACAATTATGCCATACGGTTGGGGTAAATTTGCCCATATACCAATAGGGCCCTTCGAACTGAAATAAGTAGTAAGGGAAAAATAGCATCAAGCCTAAGCTTAGAAGCGCCATAATAAAAAACTGCCCTTGGGTGTTTTGAATCAAGTATCGGTAAATAAGTGTGAATTTTAATAGGGTAAATGCTGCTAAAATAACTCCTGCTGCGAAAACCTTAGGACTCACAAAGGGAATAAGTAGTTTAGAAAATAATTCTACGCTTAGATAGAATAGTGGTGGGAAGATGAATTTGCCATTTTCTAGGTAAAACTCCAGAAGCCAAATATGTCCCAGGTAATCCGAATAGATTTCCTGTCTCGCCTGCATCCCATAAAACTTTCTAAGCATCAGGCTTGCTACTAGCAGCAACAGTATAAAAAACCAATGCCGGGTTAGTAGGGACTTTATGTTGGTGATGGTCTTCAGAGAAGCTTTATGTGTTGATGAATTGATGAACCGTTTAATGGAGTGGTACTCGGCAGGGTGGGACGGGCTTCGATTTCGAGACTCTAGTCTTTTAAGTGCTTAGCCTGGCTTCGACTTCGCTCAGCCTGACAATAGCTTCGACTTTCCCGATACTGGATCGGGACAGGCTGCTCAGCCTGACAGTGGCTTCGATTTTGAGATGATATGGGTAAAGGCCTCATCGGACATTTTTCAGCTTTCTGACTTCAGCTTTCTGACTTTCCTCAATCTCTCAATGAAGCAAATGAGCCAACCAATATCTCCATCACCACTGCTTTTGCAACAAGAAATCACTGATATGGGCGTGCTTTACTCCCTGAATGGTATCTCTGAAGAATCCATCCATGGTAATGACATATTTGGGAAAGTGATCGTCGATAGCCAAAAGAGGCTTAAATTCCCGATCGATTGTTTCCGGACTTTCCAATTTGTAAGCCACTTGAATATAAAGTTTTTGCTCCTTTTTTTCTGCCACAAAATCAATTTCCCGCTGTTCAAGTTTGCCCACAAAGACTTGGTACCCTCTCCGCTTCAGCTCTAGGAATACAAGGTTTTCTAAAACCCCTGCAATAAGACGATCTCGGTACCCCATGGTAGCATAGAGCAAAGAGATATCTGCGAGATAGAACTTCTCCTGAGTCTTCAAAATTTCTCTTCCTTTTAAGTCATAGCGAGATACCCGGTATAAGATAAAGGCGCTCTCAAGGGCGTGCAAATAATTATAGACGGTATTTAGATCAATTTTTCGTTGTTGGCTTTTGAAATAATCCGCGACATTTTTCCCTGAAAAGGTATTTCCAATATTATCAAATGCGTATTTAATCACCCGGTTGAGCAGTTCAATATCTCTGATTTTATGCCTTTGCACAGAATCCCTCAGAATCACGGAATCATAAATATCTCTGACTACCTGATAGGCTGTTTCATCCTCATAGTCCATTGTATGAATGACAGGAAAACCACCTTTTCTGAGGTATTTTATAAAAAGAGAAGGTTTACTTTCATCTATTTCCGAGTAGAATTTTTTGAAATCCAAAAATTCTGAATATGACAAGGTATATATAGGGAACTCTACATATCTACCAGCCAATAAAGTGGATAGCTCAGAGGATAGAAGATGTGAGTTGGAGCCTGTCAAATAAATATCTACGTCAAAGTCTACCAAAAATGAATTGACAGCCTTCTCCCAATTTTCCACTTCCTGAATTTCGTCAAATAATAGATAGTACTTTGAAGGTTTCTTTATCCTGCCTTTGACATCCTCATAGAGACTTTGTGCTTGGGTAAGATGTAAGCTTGAGAAACTCTCAAAATTGAGGTAAATGATCTGATTTTCCTTTACACCTTTTTGGATCAATTCGTCCATCAGCAGCCTTAGTACTGTGGATTTCCCGGATCTTCGGATACCGGTAATAATCTTGACTTGAGGCTTTCCGATAAATTTCTTGAGTTTATCGATGTAGAGTTCTCTTTTAATCATTTATTTAAGGTTATAACCATAAAAACACTCAATTTACATAAAGTTTTTTAGGTTATAGGCAGAAAAACTATAAAATTACCGAACTATTTAATTTAGGTGTTAAAATGGCGCGGACTTTTGGTTAAAGGTTAATAATTAAGTCGTCAATTCTAGGTTCCTGCCACGCCTGGCAAACATCTGTCTAATGCAACCTGCGACTGCCAACTTATGTACGATTTTTGATTTACGATTTACGAGAGGCAGAGTAGTTTTTAGCTTTTTTCCCAACTTTTCAGCTTTTTGACTTAAGACTTCAAACTTTTCCCTTCGGTCTTCGGTCTTCGGTCTTCTTGCTCTACTATCAGCTTTCTCACTTTATACTTCTGACTATTCCCTGCCCGCATCCTGGCCCATCGCTATCCCGATTTATCGGGAGTCCACTGGACGAATTTTTTACGCTCGGTCCTCCCTGTTCCCTATTCCCTGTTCCCCATTCTCTCACTCTCCTATTCTCTATTCCCTATTCCCTGTTCCCTGTTCCCCAATCTCCAATCTCCATTCCCCAATCTCCATTCTCCTCCCTGCTTATTACCAACTGCCACTACCTACTTTTCACAGCCATAAGGCTATAATAATTAGACATCAATGATTTTGTACTCTTAGTAAAATCCGACAGACCATCCGCTGTTCCTCTCGGGTTAGGTCATGGTAAAGCGGCAGGCAGAGTACTCGAGAGGCGATATCATCGGAAACGGGACAATAACCTGTGGTATAATCCAAGCTATTTAACCCCGGATAAAAATACCGTCTGCTACTGATTCCATTATTTTCCAGGGCCTTCATACTTGTAATCAAGCCCTTTTCCTCCTGAAATAAAATGGGAAAATAGGCATGATTGTAATCCTCCACCTCCTTTGTATTGGGAAAACTCACGCTTAAGTCTCTCAATTGCTCCCCATAAAAACTCGCTTGTTCCTTTTTTCGGGATTGGATTTCTTTCATATAAGGCAAAACAGACAAACCCATCGCTGCGTGAAATTCGGAGTTTTTGCCATTAATCCCGACGCCATTAAAGTTGTCCGGTCCATGATGGCCGAAGTTCCGCAAGAAGGAAATCCGTTTTAGGAGTTGGGGGTCTTGGGTAAACACCCCTCCTCCTTCTATGGTATGGAAGATTTTGGTAGCGTGGAAGCTGCAGGTGGAAATATCCCCGTATTCAAAAATGGATTTGCCATCCACTTTGACGCCAAAAGCGTGGGCAGCATCGTAAATGACTTTGAGATGATGCTTTTTAGCAATCTCCTCTATCTTTTGAACTTCACAGGGAATGCCATAGACATGAGTGGCCAGAATAGCGGAGGTTTTTGGAGTGATCGCAGCCTCAATGAGATCTGCATTGATACACATGGTATCGGGTAAAATATCCACAAACACCGGCGTGCAACCTTCCCAAACGATGCTCGAGGTAGTAGCCACATAGGAGAAAGGCGTGGTGATAATCTCTCCCTTGAGATCAAGGGCCTTGATGGCGAGTTGGAGGGCGATGGTACCATTTCCTACAAAGAGCAAATGGGGAACGCCCAGGCGTTCCTTGAGTGAGAGCTCGAGTTCGTTGACCAGAGGGCCATTATTAGTCAGCCAGTTGCGCTGCCAGATGCCATCTAGGTAGCGGTCGTATTCCTCACGGGGAGGGAGAAAAGGTTTGGTTACAGGAATCAAAATAATGTAGAATTAAAGAAGTGGGCGTTTGTTTTAAGATCTAGTTTGTTATTGAACTTATGAATTGATGAACTGTTTAAATGAGTGGTGCTCGGCAGGGTGGGACGGGCTTCGATTTCGAGACTCTCGTCTCTCAAGTGCTCAGCCTGACAATAGCTTCGATTTTGAGACTCTCGTCTTTCAAGTGCTCAGCCTGGCTTCGACTCCGCTCAGCCTGACAATAGCTTCGACTTTCCCGATACTGGATCGGGACAGGCTGCTCAGCCTGACAATAGCTTCGATTTCGAGACTACCGTCTCACAAGTGCTCAGCCTGACAATGGCTTCGATTTTGAGATGATGTGGGTAAAGGCTTCATCGGACACCCGACACCCGACATCGGACATTTTTCAGCTTTTTGACTTAAGACTTCAAACTTTTCCCTTCGGTCTCCGGTCTTCCGTCTCCTTGCTTTTATTTCAGCTTTCTCACTTTATACTTCTGACTATTCCCTGCCCGCATCCAAGCTCTTCGCTATCCCGATTTATCGGGAGTCCACTGGACGAATTTTTTACGCTCGGTCCTCCCTGTTCCCTGTTCCCTGTTCTCTATTCCCTAATTCCTGTTCCCTGTCATCCATTCCCTATTCCCTATTCCCCAATCTCCATTCTCCCAATCCTTGTACTTAGCACTTGTACTGAGCTTGTCGAAGTATAAGCATTCAGGGATTTCTCACTAATTATTATTTACTTTCTACTTACTGAATTCTGCCTTTGGTGTCATAGTAACAACTGGTCAACCTGAGATTTAAGGAGAGGAATATCCTTGTTTACTATCCCCCATATTATAATATTATCTACTGAGTCGTAGGCATGGATCACCCAATTGCGGAGGTTGACAATTCGCCTTGCTTCTGAAATTGGGATATCTGGATTTATCTTAAGTAGTTTATTGGTTGCCTCTCCGATAATTTCAAGCTCTCGTTCGACCGCCCTTCTAAGAATTTTTCTTTTTTGGAATACAGTAAAATCTCTATCTTCTCCCAAGTAATCGAAGATCGAAGTAATAGCTACCTGAATGTCAAGCAAAAGCTTTTTCTCTTCAAGCAGCATAGAGTAGTCTTCTGGTTTGGAGTACTTTTTCTTTAAAGAACTTATTATCCAGAGAATTGATAGTGATAAGATCTATTTTCCGTAAGAATAAGTTCTCCAAATCCTCATGTAATTTGAAGTAATTATCTGTGTATTGATCAAAGGGCATGGTTTTGAAATTCACCAAAAAATCTAAGTCACTTTTTGATGAAAAACGTTGATCTAGAGAGGACCCAAAAACAAATAATTCCTCTACTTGATATTTGAGGCACAAATCCAAGATTTGCTGTTTGTTTTTCACTATCAGCTCTATTCCTTTAGGAACTTTATAGTCTCGGTCTGTAGAATCTGCAACTTGATCGAACAGCGTTATATTGCTCATGGGGAATTGTTATTATAGATGTTATCTAATTGATAAACTCTCGAACTGAAGGAACCTCTTGTAACGGCACAAAGACGGGGAGGGTTGGTGGGTCAGGGTTGCCTACTACCAACTAATTTACGATTTTTGATTTACGATTTACGAGAGGCTAAGTAGATTTGGGCCTGATTCTCAATTTTTAGCTTTTCAGCTTTTGACTTAAGACTTCAAACTTTTCCCTTCGGTCTTCGGTCTTCGGTCTTCGGTCTTCTTGCTCTACTACCAACTTTCTTACTTTATACTTCTAAATCCAACTACGGCCCACTGATTTAAGAATTACGATTTACGAGGGGCAGAGTAGTTTTTAGCTTTTTTCCCAATCTTTCAGCTTTTTGCCTTAAGACTTCAACCTTTTCAAAAAATTCATTCCAAAATTGAATCTGGTTTTTGTTTGACCCCAATAAAATTTCATAGTAGGTTATTGAGGATACCTTAACTATTTGATATTTCTGAGATAAAAGAAAGAGCTTGGATTTTGACTTATCCTTCTTTCGAAAATATTCGATTAAAACTCCAGAATCTAGGTAAATGATTTTAGTCTCCACTGATTCAACTGTTCTCTATGATCTTGAAAAGCCTTCCAATGAGAATCTTCCATTACAGGACCTGAAAGAAGAAAATTAGAAAATTCAGACTGGCTTTTTGATTTGCTCAATCCATGAATATTTTGAATTTTTTTTGCTAGCTGCTCCATTGTTTCAGGGGAAAGCTTTCTTGTCAAATCAAGGATTTTTGAAATTATAGTAATATCGTTTGACTGGTAAAGTTCCAGATCTGGCTCATTTACTTGACTTTCGATATTTTTTTTTCCAATGCTCACTTTACAAAGGTAACAATTAGAAGGGAATCGATGAACTGGGGAACTGTTTAATTGAGGGCTTCGACTCTCCCGATACTTCATCGGGACAGGCTGCTCAGCCTGACAATGGCTTCGATTTTGAGATGATGTGGGTAAAGGCCTCATCGGACACCGGACATCCTGCATCGGACATTTTTCAGCTTTCTGACTTTAGACTTAAGCCTTTTCCCTGTTTCCTAATTCCTGTTCCCTGTTCCCCGCCCGCATCCTGGCCCCATCGCTAAATTCGTCCACTGGACGAATTTTTTACGCTCGGTCCTCCCTGTTCCCTGTTCCCTATTCCCTATTCCCTATTCCCTAATCTCTCAATCTCTCAACCTTCAATCTCCCTTTTCCTGCAAATTTGTCCAGATCGTATCGAAACCTGAGATCATACCAATCGCATGGCTTGCCAAATATTGAGGACTGGAGAATTCATTGAGAAATCTACCCATCCATTGAAGCAGTCTACCTTGGTAAGGAAGCAAGGTATCTTCCACCCAATGCGGGAGTTTGTAAGCTGGCACCAGATTAATAAAACCTGCTGCGAGGGCTGTTGGTACAAGCATATGAGATCCATGAACTCCTATGACCAATTGGCAATGGGAATAGGCTTGATTTCTTTGAATCTCTGAGTCCGAATGAATTTCTGCGACTCGTTGATCTTGTATGGGTTGAGCAAAGGAGCCGGAAATTCCAAGTCCACTTACACTGATCTCAGCCTGCGGAAAAGCTTGGAGTAAGAGTTTGACCGTCTCCTGAACTAATTGATTTTGTCTTCTGAGCAAGAAGGGTTTGATCAGGTGAAGTTTTTTGAATTTTATTGCTGCCTTAAAACCAAGGTCAAGCCATTTGCTATTATGCCAAAACCGATCTTCTCTGAGAACAAAATTGATTTTCAGAGGGGCTTTGGAAAATTGCTTGATAGGAAACCGGGAAATTTTGACTACCTCTTCTAATTTTATTCCCAATTCTAGGTTTAGATGAGTGGGTACCTGACTCAAAAAAACCTCCTCGAAACGCATCAACTGGCTTTTGATCCAAGAGTCCAAACCTTCTACTTTTTGATCCAAAAGGTTCACAGGTAAGCCTATGGACCAAACTTCCACCTCCTCCTTGGGGCACAGCCATTCCGACTGGGAGGAAATCAATACAATGATGCTGTATTGGGGATAGCGCTCTTTGAGTAGATAGGCATTCCAAACTTTGGTAAACACGTGTCCAAAGCAAGAATCAAGACAATTGATGAATATAGCTTGATTTCCAGTTTGCGGGCGGATAATTTTAAATTCGGCTACCGCTGAAGTTTCACTTTTTAAAGAAGCTGCTAAAGGCGCGCTAAGCCAATCCTGGTCTTTTACCTCGCAGTATACTTTTCCTGATTCTTCTGCGATTTGAATTGGGAAAAGTCTATCATGTCCAATGGGTAAAGTACTCCAAAACTTCAGGCTGCATGTAGGGCATTCGTGCTGTGTCAGGATATGTTTTCCCTGAAACAGTAAACCACTGGATTCAATCTTAGGCCATTTACATTCAGGGCATTGGGAGAAAAAAGAAGAATTGAGATCCAGCAAAGTTTTTTTGGTTGGGGCCCTCCACGCAGGGTGCTTGTCGAATCGATGAGCTGTTTAACTGAGGGAAGACCTGAGCGAAGAGGTTATATTTGTTAAGGGTTAAATGGTTCTGGGTACTTAATTCTCATTTCAAAAGAAGGTTCTTCACTTCTACCTCCAACTTTGGTAAATGTTTAATCAAAATAGACCAAATATTTTCATCTGATATACTATCATAAGCATGAATCACATGATTTCGAAGGGCAATAATTGATCTTGCATGCTCAATTTTTTCAAACGTTGCCGCATCATTTTGTTTAACTCGGTTGACTGCTTCTCCTATTATTTCCAAATTTCTCTCGACAGCTCTTTTGAGCATTTTATTCTGCTGGTATTTGGAAAAAGAATGGATTTGATTTTTACTGATAAAATCATTAATCTCTTCAATAGCTTCCAGAATATCTGAAAGCCATTTTGCAGTCTTACTTTCCATAAACCTTCAAATTGCTTTCGTCAATAGATTGAATTAGATAAGGATTATGGAGTGTCTGCTTCTCAAGAAGGTCTACTTTTCTGCCAAGGACATTTTCTAATTCTAGCTTGAAGTTGATATAATTTTCAAAGTATTCCTCAAGGGGAATGGACCTAAACTTTACCAAAAAATCAATGTCTGAACTATTGGTAAATGGTCCTTTTAATGCTGATCCAAAGAGATATAGATTATGGACATGATACTTTTTGCAGATCAGTCTGATTTTTGGTAATGCAGCGTTGATTATTCCTAAGCCGTTTACTAGCTGATAGGAAGCTAGCTCTGGTTCTTTTACTTGATTTTCGATATCTTTTTTTCCGGAACTCACTTAACAAAGGTAACTATTGGCAGGAAATCGATAAACTCGGGAACTGTTTAATTGAGGGCTTCGATTTCAAGACTCTCGTCTTTTAAGTGCTAAGCCTGGCTTCGACTTCGCTCAGCCTGACAATGGCTTCGACTCTGTTACCAATGAGAACGATGCTTAATATCTCAAAATTGGGGTTAGTCCGAGCTGCCTGACAATAGCTTCGATTTTGAGATGATGTGGGTAAAGGTCTCATCGGACACCCGACACTTGTGGTGAGCGTAATCGAACCATCCTACATCGGACATTTTTCAGCTTTCTCACTTTATACTTCTGCCTTGCTCTGTTCTTTTAATCTCTAACTCTCCTATTCTCTATTCTCTGCTCCTTCTTCCCTGTTCTCTGTTCTCTGTTCTCTATTTCCTAATCTCCGTTCCCAAAAAAGCTTCGCCCTTTCACTCCCATCTTTTAGCCCCTTTGAGGGGGGATCAAACTATTTCAATTTTTGAATTAGTTTGCTAGAGATTAGAAGCTAGCCTGGACTGAGTAATAAAATTACTCGGTTGCACATGAATTACAAATCTTTCTGATTTTTTTCACCAAATGACTTACAATTCTCAAGGTGTTTTTCGAAATACCTATTTTGCAATAAGCATGTTACATCATGGGCATTCTCGAATATATAAAATGCGGATGATCCTACCTCTCATTAAAATGAGCCAAATTGTATTATTTCACCTTTAAATTCTTCAGGCAATGGATAACTGGGAAAGTAAAGGATATACTCACTTTCCAATCCCTTAGGAAAAATTTGATCCACCTGCTCCAAAGTCCAAATCTCAGGGCTATTGGGCATCGTTTTCCCTAAAAGATATGGTATACCTGCAATATGATAGATTGACAAAACCTCTAGCTGATCTTTAGGAAGCTGCCTATGAAAGCGCTCCAATTGACTCACTTGATTTCTACTGAGAAGAATATGCTTTCCTTCACCATATTCCCATAAATTGGTGTAATTCCACAAAGGTTTTTGTTCGAAGGGATGCCACCATAAACCATTAAAAACCAAAAACACGGAGTTCAAGACAAGTCCCCATGAAAAGATCAACTGATATTTTTGAGGATTTATTTCTATCAATATCCATAAAGCCAAAATCCAAAAAACCGCAAAGTGAATTCCAAGTAAAAGCCAATAGACATTACTCCCAAAATGGAGAAAAAATGGAAGTAGGACCAACACTACAAGCTGCGCTTTTACTTGAGTTTCCAATTTTTCAAAGAAACTTCGGTCAAACACCCAAAAACCAACTCCGGGAATAATAAATAAAAAAAGATGATGCCATTGCTCTGCTATCCAAGTGAAAGAAAACAGTGCAAGAGTCCAAACAAGTAATAAGATGTATTTTAGGTAGGGATTTGTTATTCTTAGCTTTATGGTCAAAAGTCCTAAAATGAACAATACGATCCAAAAAAGACCTACAGCAGTACTTTTGAACAGTAGCCAAAATTGATATTCTTCCCTAGTAATTCCTGTTTGAATTCTTTCTGTTAATCGAATCATAAGGTTCTGCTGAAGGAAAGTATAAAATACTAACTCGAAAAGAAGAAAGGGAATAAGCATCAGAAGAAGTTTTCTTAAAGAAAGCTCTTGCTTTAAATAAAAAATAAGGAGTGTCAATCCTCCGAAAACCAAGGCATTTGGAATTTTGATATAGGCCATAGTTGCCAAAATCAAACCCATAGTGAAGTATTTTTTTAAAAGGGAAAAAGGATAAACCAAAGCCACTAACCAAAAAGTGGCTAATGATACAGAAAGGTGATTATACGAAAGGCTGGCAGGTAAAAACCCATATCCAAAGGCTAATCCCAAAAAACTTATGGCTAAAACTGTCCATGGGAAGCTCTTTTTACGAGTGACTTGGCGAAAATAAATGGTAAGTGAAAAAGCTGAAAGGAAATAGAATACTAAACGAAGAAATCGCATACCCTGAATTCCGAATTGGATTCCAGTTATCTCAAAAAATAATTTGAAGAACAAATCATAGTTAAAAATCCCTCCTTTATTCTCCTGCAAAGGATGAGCAAGCAAGAGGTAAAGCCCTTCATCAGAGACATTAAATCCTCTGTTGGAGGATGTGATAATTAAGATAAGACAAATAGCTACTGCTCCGAATAAAAGTTTCTGCACCTATTTAGAAATCATTTGAACCTTCGGCAAAATGCAAAATAAATTGTGAATTAATGGATTTCTTCTTTTGGAAGGATTTGATTTTACTTCACCTCAACTAATAGAATTCAATTTTGCTCAATGTCTTTCGATTTATCAGCCGTAGGGTAGGATTATGCCTTTCATCGGAGGGAATAAATAATCGTTTTCATCTTACTGGCATTGACATCGTGGTTTCCGATAAAACCTTGGGCCAGCGCTGGGATCGTCGTAAAACCTAATACCCCGCATTTCGCAGTTCGTTCCTCACTGCTTCATACGGGGCTATTGAAAAGTTAAAGGCCTTCAGCCTTTTTCTATTTTCATACCAAACATTGGTTTTTAGGACCAGCCTTACAGCATTTACGGTTTTTTGGAGCATTGGAAAACCGTCAAAAAATGGCTTAGTTCCGAGCCTGCCTTTGCCGGTAGGCAGGCTTGTCTCGGAAATCCAGCCATTTTTAGGTTTGCAAATGCGACAAAAAATCAAATCGCAAGCGCATTTTAAGTTTAAGAACCAACTTCAAGCGATTTGAAGTAAAGGCTGAGGCTGATCCCGATCCATCGGGATTGGTTACTTTTTGGCCGCAAAAAGTGACAGAAAGGTAGAGGCAAAAGCTACTGTGGATGGTTAAGTTTCTACAAAAAGGCAAAAAGAAAGAATAACCGTTTCCATCTTGCTGGCATGGAAATCGTGGTTTCCGATAAATCCTCGGGCCAGCGCTGGTAACACTGACATACCTCAATACCCCGCATTCCGTTCAGCGTACCGCTTCACTTCATACGGGGCTACACAATCGGCCGTGCCTGCCTTTGCCGGTAGGCAGGCCATACGGCACTTCAATTCATCAATTCCTCAGTACCCCAATCCTCAAGATCTGGGATGAAATAGAGTAAGAATGAGATTTTTCGATGGACAACGAATTACAGCTATGGAAGAAAAAGAGCGCTGGGATGTCGCAGGGGCGATACTTCTCCATAGGCCCTATTGGTGATAGGTGGATTTGCTACAAATTTTACACATTTTAGGTATTTATTACTTAATGGGATTCTCATAAAAACATAGCTACTTTTCTCTGATCGTTTCCTCTTTTAAACTTCTTTTCTAAATTGTCAGGAATTACTAAAACCCGGCTTGTTTGCGACCCTTATTATTAATTTCCATTTTAGCTTTAATCGTCTTCTTTCAGATCAATGGAGAAAAAATCCCGGCAAATGAAGGGGCTTATGGAGACGGTGTTTTTTATCGGGAGGTGGGTAGGAATTTTCTCGATGATATGGAGGAGTCGGGATACAATTTGGTTCAACTGACACGAATCTTGCCCTTTGGACTGTTAAATCTCTCCTTTTCGGCTTTTCATATCGTAAAAGACAATCAGGGCTTACAAAATGGAATGATTATCTGGCAGGTGATTTACCTAGGAATTGCCCTTTATTGGTACTTTCGGATCAGTAAGAAACTCCGACTCAAACCTGCCATCTTCACCTTGGGTTTTATTTTGCTCTTTGCTAATTATGCTTGGCTTAAATCCCTATGGTACCATCCCTTTAGTCCCGACGGAATGGCTTTTGCCCTAGGAATGGGGCAAGTGAATTATTTCTTGCGCTATGAAAAATTCAAACTCGGCATGGTTTCCATTTTGGGGACCTTTGTATCCCCATTACTTTTGATTTCTGGTTTACTGATGCTCTTTTTGCCGGGAGATAAACTTCCCCTTCATGAAGGAGAGCGACCCAAATCCTTGTTTCCTGCTGCTTTAGCATTGGCCTTACCTGTTTTGTTTGCCCTTCTTGGTTGGGGCTTGGGAGCTTGGTGGACGGAAGATTTAATCAGTCAAATTTTCCATTTAGTCGCTTTGGCATTTATTCCTTTTCTGGTGATTTATGCCGCGAAAAAGAGTTCGATCGATTGGGATCTAGCCATTCAGCAATTTAAAAAAAGAACCAAATCTGATCGTATCAGCAAGGGAGTGATGGCTTTGGTAGGAATTTTACTGCTGTTAATCTTATTGTCCGGTAAAAATGAAACTTTAGGTTTATTAAGTCTGGCAAGGGAATCTGCAAGAGGCATGTTCCGCTTTCCCGGTGATTTTATTCTTTCCAATAGTCTGCATTGGGGATTGATAGGAGTACTAACCCTACTCTATCTGTATCGCTTCTTACAGGAAATGGGAAAATTGGGTTGGTCTGTAGTTTTGATTTTTGCGCTAGGCTTACTTTTCAGTTTGTTCTTTAAGGCCACCACCTTTGCTGCTTGGATACCCCTTTGGGCCATTATTTTAATCAAAGGGATGAAGCGGTATCGATGGAGTGTCAAGGATCAGATGCTATTAGGCATTGTGGCCTTAGTCTTTTCTCTATTTTGGCTTTCAATCAACACTGATGAATTAGCGCTGTATTTGGGAGGAGAAGGAGGATCAGACTTAATTTCTGAGTGGGCCGTTCAAAAATGGGCCATGCATCAACACGGCTTAATTTCCTTTGGCACCTATGCCCTACTCGCTCTTGCTTTTGGATTATTTACCCTGAGTTTTTACTGGAGAAAGAAAAGGTATTTGAGGCAGATGGGGAATTGATGAGGAGCTGGTAAATGAGCTAGGTAGTGGGGATATTTGTTAAGGGTTCAGGGTTCAAAGTTGTCGAATTGACGAATTGATTAACTAACAAATTGAGTGATGCTCGCAGAGGTGGGGTGGGCTTCGACTTTCCCGATACTGAATCGGGACAGGCTGCTCAGTCTGACAATGGCTTCGATTTCGAGACACTCTTCTCTCAAGTGCTTAGCCTGGCTTCGACTTCGCTCAGCCTGACAATAGCTTCGATTTTGAGATGATGTGGGTAAAGGCCTCATCGGACACCCGACATCCTGCATCGGACATTTTTCAGCTTTCTCACTTTATCCTTCTGACTTGCTCTTACAGATTCCTGTTGGGCTGAAACCCCAGAGATTTTTTGTTCCATAATTGAATGGGCTAAAGCGGCATTCCTATTCATATTATGATTTTTGAAATCGCAAAGATGGGAAGGGCTTCGACTTTCCCGATACTGAATCGGGACAGGCTGCTCAGCCTGACAATGGCTTCGATTTTGAGATGATGTGGGTAAAGACCTCATCGGACACCCGACACCCGACATCGGACATTTTTCAGCTTTCTGACTTAAGACTTCAAACTTTTCCCTTCGGTCTGCCGTCTTCGGTCTTCGGTCTCCCTGCTCTTATTTCAGCTTTCTGACTTTAGCCTTCAGCCTTTTCTCTCATACACCCGATCCTCTGGGAATTCAAAACTTGGCAGCTCATAAAACAAGGGAAGTCTCAAAAGGCAATCGGAAAAACCTTGGGCATTTGGAAGGTCGCGTTGAAATTCCTCGGGTTGATTTTTTTGGATAAACTCGCTCTGATGCAGGCATTGGTAGTGGAAAACTGCCAAAATCCCTTTCTCCTTCAATCGCTGAATGTATTCCTGACGGAAACTCGCATTTTCAAAAAGCAGGTAAAAAAGATGGTAGTTTCCAGGTTGGGATTGAAATTCTATATTTCCTAAACCAGCCAATGCCTCTTCCAGTATTTTCAAATATTGAATGGAAAGTAAGGCCGGTTCTTTTTTGGATTCCTCCGAAAACCAGGCCGAATAATCCTCCCATATCGCTCTTCTTCTAGCCTGAATCTTGTCCAGGTTTTTCAATTGGGCATAGAGAAATGCAGCTTGCAGCTCAGATAGTAAAAAGCTACTTCCCAGATCCTTCCAACCGTATTTATCAATTTCCCCGCGAAACATAGCGGCTCGGTCTGTTCCCTTTTCCCAAAGAATCTCAGCACGCTTGATAAGCGAAGGCTCATTGACAATCAGCATCCCTCCCTCTCCACAATGCACATTTTTTGTCTCATGAAAACTGAAAGTGGATAGCTGTCCAAAAGAACCCAAGGCCTTTCCCTCAAAATAGGAATCAATCGCTTGGGCCGCATCCTCGATTAAAACGACCTGGTGTTTCTCAGCCAACTCTTTTAAAACACTCATTTGACAGGGCACACCTCCATAGTGAACAGCTACAATAGCTCTAGTATTCTCATTGATAAGTTGCTCTACCTGGGATTCATCCATCCCCGGAAAACCCGGTCTACTATCGACAAACCTTAGCTTTGCCCCCCTGATAGCGAAGGCATTGGCGGTAGAAACAAAAGTAAAGGATGGGAGAATCACCTCATCTCCGGGCTGTAGGTCCAAGAGTAAGGCTGCCATCTCCAAGGCATCGGTGCATGAAGTGGTCAGGAAGCATTTTCCAAAATCGTAATGCGCTTCGAAAAAAGTATGGCAAAGTTGGGTAAAATGACCATTTCCCGAAAGTTTGCCCTCTTCTGCAGCCATTCGCATCAAGTCAAATTCCTGACCGCTGAGAAAGGGTTTATTAAAAGGAATAGAAATGGCGGGTGACTTCATTTTTCGGATAGATGAATATACTATTTTTTGGCAATTGATCAGGATAGCCCTCTCCAGAAGTGATAGACATAACTTTTTTCTACAATGCGATAGCCAAGATTTTTGTAAAGTCTCATCGCAGGAAGGTTAGCTTCTTGGGTGGGGATTTGTAAAGTTTTTACGCCCTGATCGAAAAGAACATGCTCAGATGCAAGGATAAGCTTTTTTCCCCAACCTTGTTGACGATGATTCGGATGCACTGCCACCAAACCGATTCTTCCCATTTCATTTTTTTGAGAAAAGGTAATCATCCCTTCTAGGTTTTCTCCAAGGAGTAAATTGCCCGAAAGAATCGCTTGTTTGATCCATAGATAGTAGAGTCGCTCAAACTCATCATGGATGAGCCTAGGGTCTTGTTTGAATCTGGAATAAAGTCCACTTTCTAAAGCTAAGAAACGAAGCGTTTCCAACTCCTCTGGGCTAAACTCATCGAAACCCTTTGCTAAGGGTCCTCGAATACTTTCCTGAGGAGAAGTAGCTTTCAATTCCTTTTCAAAAGTCACTTTGGTATCCACATGCCTGATTCCTCGGTTAGAAAAAGAAATAGGGGAATCCGAGAAAATGTAAACCAATTTGAAGTCTTTGGAAGATTCAATAAACCTTTCTTCCGTAAAATCGGGCCGCCAATGGATTGATCCAACAGGATAATCGAAAAGTTGGGTATCGAAGGGAAGAAATTCAATCATAAATAGGATCCTACGTCTAGTTGATTTTATAAATATCTGATTCTTTAGCGATAGTTTTGATTTAGCCCCCTAAATAACTGAACTGGATTAGTGATTTAAACACTAATTTTTTTGTGAAAAAATAATGTAGGCGATGGAGGAGAAGCAAGATGGAGATGTTGATTCCTTTAGATCTCCAGTTCAAACCGTGAGTGAGACACTCACGGGGGCAGAAATTGATTAACAAACCCTGAATGAGACTCTCAGGGTGATAAAACCAGATCAACTCCTGTTCAAATGAAGTCTGGAGAAACTCAGTTTCAGTGAAAGAGGATTACCAAGCTACTTTCCCCACGGGATAATCAAACAATTAGCCATCAAAAGAAAGCGGGTTGATCAGGAGTAGGATTTAAGGCTTAGTTTCTTTTTCAACAATGTAAATGGGACGGTTTTTAACACCCTCAAAAGTCTTCCCCACATACAAGCCTACCATTCCCAAAGTCATCAAAATAAATCCACTCAGCACCCAAAGGGAGATGATAAGAGAAGCATAGCCCGCCACAATAATTTCCCCCATAAGGTAGCGCCAAAGGGTAAATGCAGCAAAAAGAAATCCTGTCAGCGCGATGATTACTCCCAACTTAACGGTCAATCGGATTGGCTTATCCGAATAGGCCAACATGATGTCCAGGGCCAAATTAAAAAGCCGTTTGAAGTTATAGCTGGATTTACGCCCAGCATTATACGCATGCTCAACAGGAATAGCGATCTTAGGAAATCCCACCCATTGGACCATGGTGGGGAAATAACGGATGGATTCTCTCATTTTGACAATTTCCTGAATTACCTGACGATGGTAAATCCCAAAATTGCCAATGCTTGCATCCTGACGAGCTCCTGTCAACCAAGAAAGAATTTTATAAAATCCCCATGAACCTAAGCGTTTCAAAAAGGAATCCTTCCTTTGGACTCTTTGTGCCAAAACTATAGGAAAACCCTCCTTTGCTTTTTGATAGAGTTTGGGGATTTGAGAAGGCAAGTCTTGGAGATCACAATCCATGACGCAGATCCACTCCCCTTTTGCCTGATCCAATCCCGCAGCAATGGCATAATGCTGACCAAAATTTCTTGAGAGCTTGATGCCTTTGACTTGGGGATGAGCTTTGGCTGCTCGCTCGATCTCCTGCCATGAACCATCCGTGCTGCCATCGTCGACTAAGAGGATTTCAAGCTCCAAGTTCAGGTCCTTTAATGCCTGAAGAATTTCTTTGACCAATCGCTCTACGAGACCGGCACTTTGAAAAACGGGAGATATAATAGAAAGCTCAGGCATGGTTGGTAAAAATAGGGAAAGTGGAGGAGAAATTTAGAATAGAGGAATTTTTGCCTTTTGTGAAATTGAGTTTTGAACAAGTCCAAGCTGTAGGCATAGAAAAAGGAAAGGATTATTGATGAATTGTCGAATTGACGGGAAGTTTGGAAGAATGATAAAGGGTTCAAGGTTACCGCCAAAGGCAGGTTTGGAACTAGCTCATTTTACAACGAGCACAAAGGCGAACCAAGCTGACCCTGAAGGGGTCAAACTTTGATTAGCCCCGTATGAGGGAGGAGAGGACTGAGCGTTAATAATTTGTCCAAAAGGACAAATTTAGCGAAGGGCCAGAATGCAGCGCAGACGACCGAAATGCGGGGTAAGCAGGCATGTCGGCGTTCCCAGCGCTGGCCCAGGGTTTTATCGGAAACCTCGATACCCATGCCAGCAAGATGAAAACGGGGCCTAGCAATTTTCAATGAGCAATGGATGATTTTCAAGTTCTGTCCTGCCCTGCGGGTTTTATTACAATATCTATTACTATCGAGAGCTATGAAGAAGTATCGCCCCTGCAGGGCTTTATCTTGGAGTGTAGAATCTTATCCGTGGGCTAACACCCACTTTGATGAAAAATCGCGTTCTTCCAGAGCTATTCACCAACTCTGTTGAATCGATGAAATCAGATTTTAAATCAAATTAAGGCATGTATAAGTGAATTAGGCCTGTCTAGAGGCGTTAATCATTTGTCCATTTAGTCTATAAAATGACCCTGAAGTGCCTGTCCCGATTATCGGGAGGCAAACCATTAATAGCCCCGTATGAAGCAGTGAGGAACGAACTGCGAAATGCGGGGTATTAGGTTTTACTATGACCCCAGCGCTGGCCCGGGGTTTCCTCGGTAAGTTCGATGTAAATGCCAGCAAGATGGAAACGGTTATTGAGGAATTGTCGAACTGATGAATTGATGGGGAGTTGTCAGGAAGTTTGGAAGAATGGATTTTGGATGTTGAAGATCCTTTTCGCTGCTTGGTATGGGCTTGATTGCTATATGGAAGGTATTTATTAAAAATTCCAAATAATAAATTTAAAACCGGCACAAGTGAACCTACGACAAGTAAACCTTAAGACATTGCGCCAATTAGGTTCTGACCTTCCCGATGACGAGGCGTACACAGCCAATTGAATTTTAGTACCTGCAGAATGACCATTTTAATTTCACAGAGTTTCACGGAGAAGTTTTTTTAGCATGGCTTGACAATTTGTTGCACTGTATTCCTTTTTGCCTTTTTAAGCTTTTTGGAGTTTCACCGAGTTGAAAAGCTGAAGCTTTTCTTGGAGTTACGCTATCCACTAAGAAAATAAATCCGGCTGGTCCCAAAACAAAGCCTAAAGCTATAATCAAGTGCCGTAGGCCTGCCTACCGGCAAAGGCAGGCACGACCGATTGAATAGCCTCGGGTTTTAACCCGGGGATAAAGGTATGAAAGCGGTCCCAGTTCTGGCCCGGGGTTTTCTTGGTAAGTTCGATGTAAATGCCAGTAAGATGGAGATGATTATTCTTTCTATTTGCCTTTTTGTAGAAACTTAACTATCCACAGTAGCTTTTACCTCTATCTTTCTGTTACTTTTTGCGGCCAAAAAGTAACCAAAAACCCTTCAGCCTCAGCCTTTACTTCAAATCGCTTAAAGTTGGTTCTTAAACTTAAAATGCACTTGCGATTTGATTTTTTGTTGCATTTACAAACCTAAAAATGGCTGGATTTCCGAGGCAAGCTCGGAACTAAGCCATTTTCTTAACGGTTTTCCAATGCTCCAAAAAAACGTAAATGCTGTAAGGCTGGTCCTAAAAACCAGGTTGGTGTTTAGATCAAAAAGCCTGAAGTGCCTGTCCCGATTATCGGGAGCTTTAACCTTAAATACCTGTGCACCTTAGGCGTAGCCCCGTATGAAGCAGTGAAGTGTGAACTGCGAAATGCGGGGTATTTAGTTTTACGGCGGACCGGTGACAGGCATTTCCTCGGTAAGTTCGATGTCCATGCCAGCAAGAACTTGTTCGCCGTGGCGAATGGAAACGATGATTCTTTTGGTCTCTAGGTAAAACCGTGAGCGAGAAACTCACGGTGACAAAAATTTTCTAAGGCTTTCACTTCTTAGAAGACCAAAACTTGGTACTAGTTCTCCATGTAGAATAAAAATTCTCTTTACCCCAAATGCAGCTGCCACTGATTGGTGTTTAAAAACCCTTCTTAATTCATGAGAATCCTGAACTTTTCATACATTTGCTTTTTCTTAAGGACTTGATAAGCAATTAAAAGAGTTTAATTTTAGCACACCCCGCTAAAAAACACCTCCCGTAAAAATAATTACATCCTGTGACCGGTATGTTCCTAAAGGTTTTCATTTCTGAGAACTCGATCAGAAAAAATAGCATGGAATGTGTGAAGAGATAAATATGGAGTATTTAGGAGATACAAAACCTATCAATCATAGCCAACCCCTGGTTTCTGTATGTGTACCCACATTCCAACATCGGCCATACATCAGTCAATGCCTAGAGAGCATCTTGATCCAAAAAACAGATTTTCCTTTTGAAATCTTAATTGGAGAGGATTTTAGCACAGACGGAACGCGGGAAATTTGTATGTCATATGCTGAAAAATATCCTGAAAAAATCCGCTTATTTCTTCGGGATGGGAAAAACAAATTTATCCGAAATGGAAAGAAAACAGGCAGGTACAACCACTTAGGCCTGTACAAAGAGGCCCGGGGTAAATATGTTTGTATTATAGACGGTGACGATTATTGGTTAAATCCCGAGAAGCTATCGCATGAGGTAGAATTGATGGAAAAATTTCCTGAAGCCTCCATCTGTATCACGCAAACTCAGATTGAAGGAGTCTCTACACCCACTAAGGTTACTGAAGACATCAAGCTCTACACCCCAAAAGAATTAAAATATGAGTTTTACAAAGGGCATATTTCAGGTTGGATGATGAGAAATCACATGGATGAATTTCTTGCTAATCCCATTTCGATCAAAGCGCCTGTATTGGATAATCCCCTATTTAATTTTTATAAAGAGAAAGGTAAAGTTATTCTCAGCCCTGAATTGACTTCATTCTACAGGAAAAATCCTAATGGCACTTATAGCTCCAATTCAAGGAAACGGAATCAAATGGATAGGTTTTATTTGAACTGGCACCTGTATCAGCATGTGCACAAGGATACATTGCTCTATCTGAGAACGCTCCTTTTTATGGCAAAGAGGTATTTTGCCAACTTCGTCTTTAACAAAACCACTGCTTGATCTATGGCAGTACTTGAATCAGACAAATTGTTGCTACTGGGGCAAAGCGAAGGAGAGATACCGGTAATCATGGATTTGGCCTATTCGGTTTTTGGGATGTCTCAATTTGAAATTATCCAAAACTTGGCTCTTCCTGATTTTCCTTTTCGAAGTGACCTTTATAAAAGGTCCATTTTTTTAGATAAAGAGTTCGACTTTAAGAAAAATCAAAAGCAGCCGGTGCATTTCGGAGTGCTCCATTCTAATGTAAAATACATCCTCTTTGACCATTTTTTGACGAAATATGGCATAACAAAAGATCGGTATATCACTTTAGTCGATCCAAAAAGTAGTATTTCACCAAGCAGTAGCTTAGGCAAAGGAAATTTAATTCAACCTCAATCTACCATCAGTGCTATGTGTGAACTTGGATTTGGGGTCACTATTAAAAATAATTCTGCGATCAGCCATCATGCCCAATTGGGAGATTTTGTGAACATTAATCCGGGGGTGACACTCTCGGGTTTTGTCGAAATAGGAGAAGGAACCGAGATTGGTTCGGGGGCTGTAATTTCAAATAATATTCGTATCGGAAAAAGATCTTTTATAGGGGCCGGTAGTGTGGTAACTAGGGATATCCCTGATGATGTCATTGCCTATGGCAACCCATGTAAAGTGATCAGAAAAAACGAACGCTGGGATAAGGTAAGCGCTTATCTCAAAACAAAAAATTCAAGTACGCTTGAAACCAATAGGAGTATGAATACGGTGGGGAAAGTCGAGTAACAGACCTGACTTTAAATCCAAAAAACAAATTGAGGGGTGAAATAAAAGGTTGTCTAAGTACTAAATTCTGAATTAAAAAGGAAAAGCATATGAATATACTATTGACAAGTGCGGGTCGCAGAACCTACCTGGTAGACTTTTTCAAGGAGGCATTGGTGAAATATAATGGAAAAGTCCATGCTATCAATAGTCATGAAAATGCTCCGGCCCTCTATCATGCCGATTTCTATTCCATTGCTCCTCCTATTTCTAGTGAGCAATACATCTCATTTCTTCTGGAGTATTGTAAAGCTAAAGCTATCAAAATAATTGTCCCCTTACTTGATTTAGATTTGCCAGTATTGGCAAAAGCAAAGCCTCTGTTTCAGACTGAGGGGATCTACGTATTAGCGCCTTCGGAAGATATTGCCCTGCTAGCAAACGATAAATATTTGACCTACTTATTCCTGAAAGACAAAGGCTTTGATACCGTTCAGAATTTCTTGTCTCTTGAAAGTTTTGAGGAAGCACATAAATTGGGAAAAGCCAATTTTCCGGTGATTATAAAACCTAGATGGGGAATGGGTTCATTATTTACCTATGAAGCTGAAAATAGTGAAGAGCTTCACTTTTTTTACAAAAAGGCCAAAAGACAAGTGATTAATTCTCACCTAAGCCATGAAAGCCAGCAAGATCCAGGTCAGGAAATCCTTATTATGGAGAAAATTGATGGTGAGGAATACATGCTTGATATTATAAATGATCTGGAAGGCAACCACAAACGAACGGTCGTCAATAAAAAGCTGACCAGAAAGTTGGGCGAGACTGAAGCAGTGGTCACTGTGGCGGATTCAAAACTTGAAAAATTAGGGCAGGAAATAGCTTCTTTTTTGAGACACCCCCTGGTTTGCGATGTAGATGTAATAGTCAACGCTAAGGGAAGTTATATACTTGAGTTTAACCCTCGCTTCAGTGGTGGCTATCCTTTTTCACATCTAGCCGGCATCAACTTACCCCTAGCATTGATTCAATGGGTCAATGGGGAAGAGGTCAATGAGAGTACAACTTTGATCCCTGAGATAGGGACTCATTCCATGAAAGCTATATCCATGGTGAAAGTTAGAGCTATGAATTTGACTACTTATAATTAATAGTATTCAATCCCTTTCTTTGCACTTGGGGTTAGTTGCGATTGGCTTCGAAGCCTAATCAACAATACAGTGGATAATTTCGATATACAATCCGAATTTAACCAAAAAAAATACCCCTAAACACCGGGGCTTGTTTAGGGGTAGAAGATGAGAATAAGTCTGAATGATTGTCCTCTTATCCTAGTCTAATTCCTTCATTTAGCCATTCGAATACGCATTGTATTTTCGTTTTAGATTGATTTTTACGGCTAGATACATCAATCCTGTCAGTAGAATAATTGCCAATCCTTCTATTGAATCCGGGGTAGTTCCTGTTCGGATAAAAACCAGGTAATTAAAAATCCCTTGCAGTGTAGCAAAAAGGATGGCTATAAGAATGTGGGAAATTCTACCCTCATTGGCCATCAGCTGATAAAGATGTTTTCGGTGTGGTTCGGTTAGCTTTTCCCGATTGAAAAGCCGTGTCCCCAGCGTGAGAAACACATCAGCCCCGAAGATCAAAAGAATCAAGACCACGGTCCATCCTCCTCCATTGAGGAACCATTGAGTCATAAAATAGATCATCAAATAGGCAATGGAAATACTTCCGATATCCCCGGCAAACATCAAAGCCCTTTTTCTCAGATTAAAAATCAAAAAGGCAAGAATGGCAAGGATCTGATAGTTGATTAAGTTTTCTTCAAAAATCTCAAGTGCTTGATTGAGTGCTAATAAAGACCCAAAGAAAACTATGGCATAAAGGCCGGTGATCCCATTGATCCCATCCATAAAATTGATGGCATTGATAATTCCCAGGGCTACAAAATAGAAAATGGGAAGAAAATACCAGTCTAATTGTCCAAACAATCCCAAATCATAAAATGCTAAGGATAGGGCAATAAATTGGACAAGGAAGCGGACCTTTCTGGACAGAGTATACATGTCGTCCAAAAAACTAACCGTTGCAATCAGCGCCAATCCAATAATCATCCAAGCATGCTGAAAATCATACAAAAAGAACCAAAGCAAGGCAGCTATGGGAAAGATAATCCCCCCTCCCCTGACCGTCACCTGAGTATGGGAAGAGCGATGATTGGGTTTGTCAGTGATATTGAATTTTTTGGCTAGGGTGAAATAGATAAAGCTGACTATCCCTAAAACAATAAAAACAAGAGTATGGTCAAACATCATGTGGTTTCCTGATTTTTCAGAATGACAGAAGTATTCACCCATTGCCAGATATGGAAACTACTGTCAATATCCCCTTCAAAAAAGCGTTGAAGTTCTTTTCTTAATTCTTTTTTCTCGAACCAAGGCATGTTTTCCAATTCCTTTACTTCTTCGCTAACCCAATCTTTAAGGTCGGAAGACAGCCATTCTCTTTGAGGGGTCTGTAGTGGACGTTTAGGAGCTAAGCGTATACTTTTATTCAGAAATTCTCCAGCTATTTCTCTGAACAACCATTTCTGTTTCCCATCTTGAACCTTAAGATTTTCATCTAAACAGAACGCGGATTCAACTATTCTATAATCTAAGAAGGGCTCCCTAAGTTCGGTACTATGCCTCATAGAAACCCTGTCCGAAAACCGTAAAGCCCTTGCCAGTTTAGTTGAAAATAAGTCTCTGTATTGTAAGTTTAACAATCTTTCTCCAAAAGGCTCCTCCAATTCAGTCTTTTGATAAATTGCTGCAAACTCGGAGTTGAGGACATTCAATCTATAAGGACTTTTTTTCACTCCTTGGATATTAGTAGATACTGCATTGAAATAATAATCGTATCCAGCCCATACTTCATCCGCCCCCTGACCGTCAAGTAATACTTTTATTCCTTTTGATCTAGCTGCTTGAAATACTTTTGAATAAGCTAAAGTAGGGATACCTCCAAAAGGCTCTTGCTGTTTAAAGGATTCCTGATAAGTCAATTCGGGAATCTCATCGGCTGTTATCAGTACAGGATTCAAAGGAAAGGAATAATCCTCGACGAGTTGTTTAACATAAGGTAATTCATCATACCTATCATCCCCTGTGTAAAAAGTGAATGCTTCTATAGAGGAATTATCAGGAAATTGATTTTGAATCAGAGACAATAGCATACTGGAATCAAGACCTCCACTTAGATTGAAACCAACAGGAACATCGGCCCGAAATCTAAGACTGGTGGAATCCAATAGTAGTTCTTTAAAATACGACTTTAAATCTTTGGGTAAATTAGCCTTTGCCTCAGTAGTCCTTTGAATAAAATCATACCACTTTTCTACTTTGAATTCTTTCCTAGAATAAGTAAGCATTTCACCTGGACCAAGCCTATAAATCCCCTTCCAAAAAGTTTGCTTACCTTTTTGATACTCTCCATTCACAAAATACCCCGCCCAAATAGACTCATTGGGAGTACGACTAATTCCAATTTTAAAAAAAGGTGAGATTTCTGAAGAAAATACTAAGGAATCTTTAAAAAAAGAATAATAAAAAGGCTTCACGCCAAATCTATCCCTTGCGGCAAAAAGCACTTCATCTTTGCTATCCCAAATTGCAAAAGAGAACATCCCATTTAACTGGTTCAAACACTCTTTACCCCACTTGATGAATGCAGCTAATAAAACTTCAGTATCAGATTGAGTAGAAAAAGGGTAATCCTTTAGACTGGACTTGAGTTCAATATAATTATAGATTTCCCCGTTAAAAACTAATGTATATCTTCCATCAGGTGATTGAAACGGTTGATTAGACTCTGGTTTCAAATCTAGAATCGCCAGTCGATTATGACCCAGGGCTATTTTTGCTGGTTCATAATAGGTATTTGTAAAATCGGGCCCCCGATGCTTGGTGAGCATACACATTTGAAGGATATCGGTTTTGTTTGCAAATTTCCCGACTATACCATTAATTCCACACATTAATTAAAGCGATTATAATTTTAAAATCAGGTTTTCGGCCTTAACCCAATCTTCTATAGTATCTATATTGACGTAATATTTTGGATCGTTTTCAAAATAGGACATACGTTTACCGTACAGACTACCTCCCATCAAAACTTCTTTTTTTACCAAGTAAATACTTCCATCCCTGAAGTAAGCCGGGGGAAGATTTTGTCTTCTAGTAATCAACTCATTTTCTCCCGTTGCAATTTTCAAATTACCCTCGTTATCAGCCTCAAAAGTCCAATGCGGATTGAAATGATCAGGAACTCTGAGCACAGTCACCAATGAATCAGCTTTGGACTCGATAAATTTTGAAATTGCCTCATCAATTAATCCTTCTTTTCGAAAAGGAGATGTCACTTGTAAAAGACAAATTGCATCAAAAATATCTTCTTTTTCCATGAAAGAAAGGGCATGCTGAATCACAGGAACAGTTGGAGTGTGGTCAAGTGCCAATTCAGATGGGCGCAAAAAAGGAACTTCCAAACCCAAATCCTTACCCACTTGAGCTATTTGTTCATCATCAGTTGACAAAATAGTTTTAGTAATTAGTTTGGAACGAAAGGCGGCTTCAGCAGAGTATGCTAAGAGCGGTTTACCTGCTAGATTTTTTATGTTTTTGCCAGGTAAACCTTTGGAACCACCTCTCGCGGGTATCACTGCGAGAATTCTCATTGAACTGTTAAAGTGTTATTGTTTTATGATAGACTAGAGGCAATTCAGCCAATAAATTTGCTATTTGGAAGCCTGCATCCCCTCCACCATAAACATCGGATGAAATTGGTCTAGGACTCTCAGAGATTGATCGCAAGGCTGCGAGAATTTCTGATTTGGAGTAGTTTACATCAATTACATTATTTCCTCTTGCTCTCCTATTCTGACGGGTTCCAATGTTTACCACGGGCACCCCCAAAAATGCACATTCTCTTATTCCAACACTGCTGTTTCCAATTAGACCTTTGCTATGATAGAGTAATTTTAAAAAATCAAGCGGATCCATATTCTTAAAAAAGTGAAATTGATTTAAATCGTTTTTCTCTCTAAAGGATCGAATCCCTGTGCTAGTACCATCTGCTCCGGCATCCACATTAGGCCAAAACCAAAGCACAGGTTGGTTCATTTCATGCATTGCTTTCAAAGATTCCTCAATATGATGGCGTGACTGAGAAACTTCAGTAGTGACGGGATGTTGCATGACCACCCAGTACCCTTGTTTAATATTTGGATCACCTCCCACTCCACCATATTTGGTGATAGGATCAAAATCTAAAGATGGATAATTAACTATTTTCTTTGCCAGGTCTATGCTTGGACATCCTGTATTAAAGACGTAGTCTGGATTTTCTCCCAATGCTAACACCCGTTTCTTGGCATCTTCAGAGGCGACAAAATGATAGTCAGCTAATTTAGTTATGGAGTGACGAACCTTTTCATCTATATTTCCAGTCACTTCACCTCCCTGAATATGAGCTAAGGGTATATTCATATAGGATGCTGCTACTGCAGTAGCCATGGTTTCAAACCTGTCGGCAATTGTAACCACAACATCCGGGTTTAGATTGTCAAAAACCGTAGATAACTCAAGGATACCAATCCCTGTAGTTTTGGCTGCGGCAGTTAAATTTTCTCCTTCCAAGACATTAAATACTTTCGCTGCAATTTGGAATCCGTCTCGCTCTATGGTTTGAACGGCTGAACCATATCTATCCAATAAAGCCGAAGCGGCTACCACTAACTGAAGCTCAAGATCTGGGTGATTTTTAATCGCAGAAAGTGCTGTTTTTATTCTAGAATAAGAGGGTCTTGCCGTAACGACTACACAAATTTTTCTTTTCATTAATTGAGGTCTTCAAAATTTAAAAATTCCCACTTCTCCATTTTTCGCTTTGTTTTCCTTCCTAATATGCTTGAAAACTGATTCGCAGGAATTCCCTTATCACCTGGTTTCTTTGACTCAAGATCATCCATAGTAATTGAGTGACCTATTTCCAGTTTCTTATTTACAGCCAAGCTTTTTCCAAAGATTCGCTTTAACTCTTTAAATTTAGTATCGTCGTTTTTATCGACTGGATGGGATAAAGATTTTTTGATTTGTTTAATTCCTTTACACAATCTACTTGTATCATCTATAGAAATACTAGCAATTGAGTCCGGTCCAAATTGTCTTTTGTCAAAGACCACATGAAACTCGAATAATTCAGCTCCCAAGCTTGCTGCTGCAAGGCAAGCAAAAATATCTCCACTATGATCTGAAAAACCAACGGGCATATTAAATTTTTCTTTCAATTTACCGATCATATTTAATCCCCATTGCTCAGGGTCCGTGGGATATGCAGTGGTACACTGAAGGATACTTAAGTCAACATTTTGCTCATTAAGCCAAGAAATAGCCTCTTCGAGTTCATACATTGTACTCATCCCTGAACTCATGATGACAGGCTTTCCTGTCTTTGCAATACGCTCGAGCATCAATTTATTAGCTATTTCACCCGAGCCAATTTTATAGGCATCCACCCCAATTTCATTTAACAAATCTACTGCTGCCACACTGAAAGGTGATGAAATAAATTGCATTCCTTTCTCATGACAGTGGTCTTTTAAACCTTTCCATTGATCAGGAGTGAACTCCATTCGCTTCCAATAGTCAAATCGAGTCTCATCTTGCTTCGAAAATTTTATCCGAAAAGGTTCAAAAGATGAACTTTCAGCTTCTGCTATATGGGTTTGGAATTTAACAGCATCAACGCCTGTTGTTGCAAGTGCATCTATAAATGCATGCGCATTGCCCAAGCTACCGTCATGAGCTTGGGCTATTTCTGCAATTATCATTATCGAATCAAAATAAATACCCCTGATTTTTCTACTACTTCTCCTGAATTACTGGTGAATTTGCCTCTATAGACGTAATTACCATTTGTAGCTTCTACTCCTTTAAACTGACCATCCCATCCCTGATCTTCCAGTGAGTTGGATTCATAAATCAATTCCCCCCAAGTGGTGAAGATATAAAACTCCATACTGGCTATTCCTCTGAATACAGGCTTGAAGAAGCTGTTTTTACCATCCGCTCGGAATGGAGTGAAAGCATTGGGAACTTTTACCCAATAATCATCTGAAACCTGAATTACTTGCTCATAAACAGATACACAACCAAATTCATCGATGACCTGAAGTTGAATAGTGTAAGTGCCTGCTTCCTCATAGAAATGGTTAGGATTTACCTCGCCACTAGTAGTACCATCGCCAAAATCCCAAGTCCATAAGATCACCTTTCCTAAGGATAAATCTTCAAACTGGATTTCTTCAAAAATCTGAATAGTATCATTGCTGATTAGGTTTCCATCACCTAGATCAACCTCATAGTCAAAATTAGCCACCAAAAGCTCATCAGCGATGATTACTCGAATTCGCTGAGGAGCATTCCAGCAGCCGGAGCCTTTGATGCTGCTGCTGACACGATAATCTCCCGATAAATCCACTTCATCTATATCCGAAAGCTGCATGGCTGTCCCTGCCGGAGACAAAATATCATACTCATATACATCAGGATTAAAGCCTTCTATGTATCGAGTGAGGTCCACAGTTCCATCCGGATCACAAACTACCGAAGGATTGGAAACCCGCAGGTCAGGAATTCTATTCACAAAGACTTGTACTGGTTTTGGCTCTATTCCACAGATTCCAGTCCCTATAGCATTGACATAATAAGTATATGGAGACCCACTTTCTTCTAGACCTTCTATACTCAAAGCTCCATTTGAAGCAATGTTATAAGTAATTCCAGCATTGGTTCCACTTGAAATAGGCTGAGTACCATTCGCATCAAAATACCAAGTAAAGATCTCATCGGGAATATTCTGAGGTACACTTGGAGTGAGTGTTGCCGTCTCCCCTAAACAGATACGCTGATCCTCAGCAGTAATAGCCGTAGGTACTTCGGTTACTTCAATCTCTTGAGGAATAGCTATCTCACAACCAGCATCGTCCACTACCCTGATCTGATAATTTCCTACACCAATATTTAGGATTTCAGCAGAGCCTGCCTGATTGACAACAATTGAATTTTCAGCAGCTCCATCTTTGGAGAAATATACCGTGTAACTTGGGTAGCCTCCATTAATATCAAACCGAATGATTCCGTTTTCCAAACCACAAGTTGGGCTATCCAATTCCAGATTTGTCGCCTCTAGGGCAGCATCAGGACCACGTACCTCAATATCTTCCAACAAAATACTGCAACCTGCAGAACTCAATATTTCTACGGTGTAGGTTCCTGTACTCACATTAAATACTGGATCATTTACAAATGCCCCACCATTTAAACTATAGGTATAAGAACCTGATCCGCCTGTGGCGTTAACCGTAATTTGTCCCCCATCTCCAAAACATACTTCATCCACAACGGTAGCTGTACCAGAAGGAATCCCAAATACCTCTACTACACCCTCTCCAACAAAACCTTCACAGACCGAAGGTCCGCTAACTGTCACAAAATAGGTTAAAGTGGCCCCATTGGTATCAAATCCTGAAATATTCAGTACCCCAGTTCCTGAATCAAACTGATAGATCAATCCATCCGAAGCCGGCGTCGCACTACTGTTGATTGGCTGCGTCAATGCTTGATCAAAATACCATTCGAACGTAGTGTTTGAAGCTAGCGGGTCTAAGATTGGACTTAAGGTAGCCACATCATTAGCACAAACCTCCACTTCATCAACAAGGATTTGTGTAGGCCCATCGACTAATTCGAGTGTATTTGTACTTATACTACAACCTTCAGCGTCGGTAATCACAAGATAATATTCCCCTATGGTAAAGCCGTCAAGCTCAACATTCCCATCACTTGAGGTGTGGCTTTCTATGCTTGTCCCATTTCTGAATACTTCTATTTCATAAGGGGCCCAGCCTCCGGTGATTGTCGTAAATAACTTTCCATTTGCCGATCCACAGCCAGGATCTATTCCTGTCAATGGAGAGGCTTCGAGAGGGGCAGTTGGACCCTCAATGGTGAAATCAATTACCTGAGAACAACTAGCTGGCGTAAATACCTCTAGCTGATAATCTCCTGCCGGAAGAGTTAGAGATTCAATAGCAGCCTGATCCACCGGACTAGCGCCATCAAGGCTATAAGTGTAATCAGCGTTGGTTCCCCCTGTAAAACTGATTGTTCCATTACTATCCCCAAAGCAGGTGATTGGAGAAACTTCCAAAGTAACCGCTGGCGTATCGTAAATGCTCACTTCCACCTCTAATTCCTGTCCTGTACAGACCACGTAGAAATAATAGGTATAATCTCCTGCCGGAAGTCCTGTAATCAACAATTCAGGATTTAACCAATCAGAGTCATCTATGCTATACTCGATAGAAGCATTATCCGGATCGGGACCATCAGCTATTAAGCTCACCTGACCGGGCTCCTTGTACCATCTCACTTCGGTAGCCGCGGCAGGAGGCAAAGAAGGATCTGGAGCCAAATGAATGGGTCTAATCCGCACATCATTTCCCACACAATCATTGATTGGGGGTACGATTTGATACACTGGATCAGAGGATTCTTCAATTTCAAAATCAAAAATAGCTGGACATCCTTCGGCATCCGTAAGCAATAGAAAGTAAGTATCAGGAGCTAAATCAGTAATGCCTGTCTCTGTCCCTGGAACAATTGGGCCTGTTTCAGAACCTCTTCTCCATTCCACGGTATAATTTCCCCATCCACCGCTGATCACTAAATCCTGAATACTTCCATTGTCCAAATCACAAGATGCTCTGACAATCGTTGGATTATTGATTTCAATAGCTTGATCTGGTCCTTCTACAGTCACCGTTTCGGTGTAAACACATCCTATATCATTTTGGACTTCAAAAGTGTAATCACCAGCAGCTAGGTTATTATAAATCAAATCGCCCGTAAAAGGGCCTCCATTCATACTGACTTCAAAATTCCCGTTTCCACCACTTGGGTTAACGGTAATCGATCCATCCGTATCCCCAAAACAAGTGATATTGTCAATAGCAAAGCTAGCGGTAAGGGCTGGATATATCATGACCTCTGCTGTTTCTACCAGCGTACAAATACCCGGTCCCGAAATTTCCAAATAGTAATTTCTAGTTCCTTCAGGCAAGCCTTCAATAGTTAATTCCCCATTGGATGCGTCTATCTGATAGCTGATGCCTTCAGCATCTGTCCCATTGGTAACAGTCTGAGTCAAGGCTGCGTCCTTATACCATTTCAAAACAGGAGTAACTGGAAGCGAACTGGTAAACTCAGGGAGAATGACTGCCTCCAAACCTAGACATACTTCGCTTTCCATGGGCTCTAAAGCAACGGTCAAGCCATCATCATTCACCAAACTGACCATGTTTGAAACCGACAAAGAGCAATTATTACCGTCAATCACCTCTACCGAATAGGTACCTGGCTCTAAGTTTCTGATTTCATATTGATTTCCATTCAGACTATTAGAGAAATCTGTAATAGGCAGATTGTTAATTTGAATCGTGTAATCGGGAGTTCCTCCAATCAATTCAAAGGAAAATGATCCGTTAAATTCCCCACAGGTAGGGTTGGTGGAATTTACGTTTAAGATTTGAAGCTCATCGGGCTGGGTGATCTCTATTACTTCTTCAGAAAAACAAGGGGCTCCATCTTCCTGAATCCTAATTGTATAAACTCCTGCTCCAAGGTTAGAGAAGTCTCCTGAAGTATTGCCTTCACCTGTCTCAACAATCGTAAAAGTAAAGCTACCGCTTGGATCCAAACTCTCGAGACTAATCGTCCCATCATTACCCCCAAAACAGGATACATTTTCAGCGCTAAATATCGCCTCAGGAATTTTCAGGACTTCTACCTGAGCAGGTATCAAGTCATCAGGACAAACACCATCACCGGTAACTTCAAGGTAAAATGTGTAAGGACTATTGGAGTTGATCAAACCGGAAATGGTCAATTCTCCAGAAGTGATGGAGTAAGAGATATTCCCTTCTTGATCCCCATCGTTAATTGGTAGGTATTGACCGGGATTTGCTTGATCTTCCTTAAACCATTGATAGCTAGGAATTGCTCCAATCGTATTACTTACCACGACAGGTGTTAATAGTGCATCAGTTCCTTCACAAATAGATACATCTACCACATCAAATTCCGGAGTTGGAAGATCTTCCACTAGGATGGTAAGAGAGCTTGGACATCCGTTATCATCACTCGCCTCAATTTGGTAAGTACCCGGTCCCAAATTAGAGATTGTAAACGTATTCGAAGTGGGCTGTGTGAGATCTGTACCAAAAGAGGAAATATCAGCTCCATTTACGGTAATTGAATAGGTACCTGAAGCATCAGGGCTTCCTCCAGAAATCTCGAAACTTATCTCTCCATTATTCTCCTCGCAACTTGCATCTATAGCATTCAACTCAACTAACTCAAGAAGTGGGGGGGCTGTCAAAACCAAATCAGAGATAATGGCCTCACAGTTACCTGCATTACGTACCGTCAATTCGTAAGTACCTGGAGCTAAGTTGGTAAATAAGCCATTATTGGACTGGAAGCCATTACTGGTATAGCTGTTATTTCCAACAAGGCTGTAGCTAAAGTCTGAAAGGTTCCCGGAACTAACCTGTGCTTGAATGGATCCATTATTTGCTCCAAAGCAGGAAATCATATTTAAAACGGGTGTATCCAATGCCGGAATAGGATTCACTATGATTTCTGCAGGAATATAACCTTGATCGCAGACTCTGCTTCCATTTACCTGTAGATAATAGGTGTAGGGGGAGTTGGATGATGCTAGACCTGCAACTTGTAATTCATCTCCACTAAGCGTAAATGTTCCTTGCCCATCCGAGGCTCCATTGTTGATTTGGATATAATTTCCTGACCCGTCCTGATAGAACCAAGTATAACTTGGAGTAGAGCTACTTTGCTCTATCACCTGAGGGCTTAGCGTGGCTGTTTCTCCTTCGCAAATCTCGTCATCAGTCGAGTCAAATTGTGTAATGGGGTCTCCGGAAATAGTCATGGAGATTTGGGCTGTACATCCTTCAGTATCTGATACCAGAATGGTATAAGTTCCAGCTGCTAAACCTGGTATAGAATATAAATTTCCTGTAGGCGTCAAGCCATTCTGCACTGTCCCATTTAGCGAAACTGTATAGCCCGCATTACCCCCATCAATAGTAAAGTCCAGTTGACCGTTGGGATCCCCACAAAAAGCATTGAGGGTGTTGCCTTGAACCAAAGTGAGGGGTTGATCAGGGCCTAGGATTTCAAATTCGATGATTTCGCTATTACAAGCAGGGTTAGTAGAAGTCGCAAAAACCTCATAATTTCCTTTGGTCAAGCCGGTGAAATTTCCGGAAGTATTGGTGTCTACAATATTGCCACTTGGGTCCGTAAGATAATAAGTGATGTCACTTGCGTTAGCTTCATTAGCTTGAATACTCCCTGTATTTTCAAGACAAAAATCATCTGAGGTTTTTGAAGCAGTGAAGTCTAGTGGTGGATAGACTGTTACTCTGGCTACTGATAAAACATCTCCAATGTAAGGACAGAAATTACCACCAGGATTATCTTCTTTGGCTTCTACATAAAAAACATAATCTTTAAAACTATTCCCGTTGGAAACTAAACCCGATATTACAATTTCCCTTTCATTAATTATTTGAAAGCTGATCGTTTCCCCATCTATGACACGGGTACTTCCATTTGTTATAGCACCTCCAGCTCGGTCTGCCGACAAATACCAAAAAAATTCGGCTCCTGCATCAGAGCCAAAAGCAGGGTCTATGATCGGATTAAAATTAACCTCTTGCCCTTCGCATATTACTTGGTCATTAAGCTCAATATCAACCGGAGTTCCTTGTTCCTGATCAACTGTAACATCAATACGAGTCTCACATCTTCCATTATCGGAAGGGTTCCAAACTACAAGAGTGTAAGTACCAATATTTAAACCCTGCAATTCAAAAGAAGCTTCATCACCGGTCAGGGGACCTACACTCGCTCCAGTTTTTCCTATAGAAATCCCATTGAATAACCATTCATAATCAAAACCAGCGACTAAATCGCCTACAATTAGATCCGCTAATAAACCATCTGACTGACCATCGCAGGTAGGGTTTGTAATGGTTGGATCTTGGTTTTTTATTGGATCAGGGTTAGAAACTACCGTAATGGTGTTTGCTTCGGAAAGTAAACCATAATTATCAAGAACCTGGTAATAAATCTCTGCTGTTCCCACAAAACCTGGTTCCGGTATGAACCTAACACTTGCAGCGAATCGCTCTTCATCAAAATTACCTGTTGTCAATTCCTCCAATTCAACAGTAAAGGTTCCTTTACCAGGGAGGGTTATAGAATTATTATTTGGATCACACTTTTCGATACAAACGTTGGATAACCCACAGTTTGTCAGTGATGGATCACCTCCAGTAGGCGGAGAATTATCTGGTGGACCAGGATTATTTTCAAATAATTGAACGCATCTAAGGAACGAGTTATCGCTTGTCAAGTTTACATCAAATTCAAAGAGATTTTCATCCCCTTCACAAACCTCAGCACGTAAATCATCTATTTCGGGGATAGGGATGGACGCATAATCTGAAACTTGTGCTGTTACATTGCGAATTCTATGAAAATTTGTATTTGGAGTTCCTGTGGAAGCCGCAAACCCAATCTTTAAATTCTTAGGCGCAGGAAAATTATAAGGAACATCTGTAAATATATTTTCTAACCTAAGCGTCCCACCATTATTGACCAACATGTCGACAGTAACAAGATAGTTACCTCCACCGATGGGGAAAAGATCGATAAAAACCTTTCTATATCCATCTTGAGTACACAGTTCCGCCAAATTGTCAGCACCGATCTTAAACCTTCTTGCTAAATAATCAACAGGGTCCAATGAATTAAAGAGGTAATATCCAGGGTCAATCGGATCTGTGTAGACTAGCGGTTGTTCCTCATTTAAAAAGCTTCGGCTAAAAGTTCTCTTTCCATCAATGAATTGGTAATTCACGCTCTCTGGACCTCGAATAGCTATTGAATTATAATATTGTCTTTCATCTGGTACGGGACCAAACCCCTCTCCTGAAGGATCCTTAAATCCACCAAACCTACCCTCATATTCATTGCCCCAATTTCTGAAAGCATCAAACCCTATACCTATATACCCTCCCTTCAATCCTGGCTGATCTGGTATTGCAGTCATATTTACATTTCTCCTCCAAGGAGCATATCCCAAAGATCCTCCTAATCCTCCAATCTGAAAATCAGAAGGACCAATATCGCCATCAAACATGAAAAAACTGATTCCATCAGCAAAGGCAGGTGGGTTAATCCCTCCGTAAGCAAAATATTCAAAACTGACTTTGATTCCATAGGCAGAGGAGAAAGGTAAGTCTATAAAAACATACCCTCTTTCATCTGTGGTATTATCTGTCAATTGTAAGTAGCCGCCCCCTTCTGGATCTCCGGCTCCAGCTGTCAAAAAAGCAGGATTCGGAATACCATCAAAAACGGTATTTGCTCTTGTTGTTGAGTTTGTGAATGGTTCACAATAGGGAAAACCATCCCTAGGAATAATTACTGTCTGCGCTACAACTTGGTTCTGAAAAAAGGTCAGTAAGAACAGCCATGCTCCGAAAAAGAGCAGGAAAAGGGGATAATTTGGTGTTTGGGTAGAAATTTTCACCATACTTTCAGTCTTGACTACAAATAGGTCGCCTTACAAGCGAAAATTGTAATCATTTCTTAGCACTAATATCGTACCTATTTGTCAGCATCGATAAAAAAACACTAAAAATCAAAGGAATTAAAGAAAAATATTTCCTTTGATAGGCCTTTGATTGGAGATAAAAACCGGTTTAAGCCTCTTGGGAAAGTTGAAGGATTCTTTTGGCTTGCCTATCAGGAAGGCAATATCGATTGAAATAAGAATTCCCGCCCTGAGCTACTTTTTTTCTGTACTCAGGGTTCTTAAGTGCAAAATCAATTACGGGTGCAAACTCCGATGCATCTTGAATAAAATGCATCTCTTCACCATGCTTGGGGATAATGGGCACATCGATTTTAAAGTCAAAAGAGATGACGAAGCAACTGTAATTCAGGTATTCTGCCAATCTCCAGCTTACCGCATCTAATACCGCGGGGTTATTAAAACCTATAATGGATTTTCTTGACTTTTCAGAAAAAGCCACTGCCGGGAATTTATCTGTCAACACCGATTCAGGCATGCCACAGGGATCCCCATCCTGACGACGGACCATCCCTCCCTCAAATTGGATTAGTGGATTATTTTGGCAGGCCTCAATATAAGATTTTCGGATCTGATTGGCCCAAGATTCTTTCTTCCAAATACTTCCTGAAAAAAACATGTAATTCCCCTCCTTAAATTCAAAAGGATAATTGAAAAATTCAGGTCGTCTGTATAGAATATAAAACTGTCTTGCAAACTCCTTCAAGCCAAGTTGATGGGCTCCTTTCCATCCAAAAAGCTGTACGTAATCCCAGCAATTATTGATAGAATAATGAGGAAATATCCCCTGGACCTTTTTCCAATTGTAATCTTCTCTTTCTTTCAACTTATTGGTGGCAAAATAAAGATCACATAGCTCGTAGGCCTTTTTATCTACCCCGACAGGATCATCATTTTCTATAACTATAATTTTTTCTTTGTATTCAAAAACCAAATACGGTTTACCATTTAAATGGGCAAACTCAGGCTGAGGGGAAAATCGCAGTTGAGCAACTTGACTTAATCCCAAATGAAAATAGCTGCAATAGTAGTTTGGGATATTTAAAAAGGTAATTTTTTCCATAGGAAAGTAGTATTGAGGTGAGGTTTAGTCTATTGGCAAATATTGAAAGCCAGAAAAATGAAATCTGATTATACGCTATTCTGCCAGTAGACGAATATTACCTTGAGTTTGAGATGGAAGACCGAAGAAGTCCAAGGATTGGCATTTACTAATTCATTTGAACTTTTAAAAAGGCTTCTGGCACAGTTCCGTATATCCAAAAAAAGAAAATCACTTAATTCCAGATAAAAGTAGTTCGAGTTAATTTTTGTTTATAGCGAAGAGAGAATGCGTGAGACATAGGCTACAGGTTCAAGAAACTGACTGCACCATTTTTTGTTGTTATGCTGGATTTCTTTGTAAAATTCATTTTTTCTCAGCTGATGAATCAGATCAGGTATGAGAGAGAAGTTATCCCTTGTACCCGTGGATAAATAATGCATTCCTTCTTGAAAACCTTCCAGGTGGATAGTGATGGGTGTGCTGATTATAGCCTTTCCAAATAGCGCGTACTCTCCTATTTTCCATCCTGGTGTATCCTTAAGGCCATCATCAGCTACCCCAATATCACAGTTTGCCAGAGTTTTCAGGTATCCTTTTTTCTTGGTATCTCTCACATCTAACAAGACATCATTAGCCGTTTTTCTGGCAAATTCATCCGGGTATAAACCAACGATAGATTCTGGGAAAGTTTTCTTGATGATTCGACAAGCATTCGCTCTAAAATGATTTTGCTTTCGTCTTCTCTCTTTCTCCTCAGGGTCATCATTTCGATCAGGATCCCATAGTCTGGTCATGAATATCACCTTTCCGGAGGAATCCCTTTCACTACTAAATTTTCTAATATTAATACTTCCGTGAAATTCATTAGTAAACCAACCCCAAGCGTCTGAGGCTCTAATAAATTCAATAAAGGAGCCTTTTTTGAAGAAGATGGATGAGTCCATTTGTGACATCAAACGAAACGGCTTGTCAGCGAAATTCACATGAAAATTTAAGGGAAATATATTGTCGTAAGATTCTAAATCCAGAGGGTTCAGAGATCTTTTAAAATAGGCGTCATAATCATCGGGAGAAGCAATCAATTTCCTGTCATCTGAGTAATCGAAAAACACTATCTTTTGCTCCACATATAAAATGGCTCCATTCACATGAATTTCTTCATTCAAGGTAATACGGAGTTTCAGTTTTTTTGCTTCTGCATAAATCGAAAAGCTATACAGAAACTGATTGTGATGTGTGGTCCAAGCTGGGATTTGGATTTTCATTTTTTTTAAAGTCTAGTGGCTTTCTGATTTAATTACCTGGCTTAATGTTTTTGCCACATAGTGAATTAGCCCCCTCTTTTGATAATATTCCTCCCAGATCTCCCTACATGTAGCTTGGATTTTCAATAGTTCTTCTTCGGACTTTGATTTAAAATAAGTTACGAGTTCCTCTACAATATCTTCTTTTTTCTCAAAGGGAATAATTGGAATCAATGTATTGAGCTGGTTAAATTCCTGAAAAGCGATTCTTTCATCGGTATCTACAAGGATTGGTATTCTTCCCATAGCCAAAGTCTGATAAAAACGGACTGAGTAATTGCCCATCCCTCTCAAGCAAACCGTAAATAGATTCCTATTGATGTTTTGGTAAAACTCTTTTTCTACTTTCTCTTTTTCTTCCGGACTAACAGCCCCTCCCTTGTATTGATTTCGTAAAATAAAATCAGTTTGGATTCGTGAATCCTTTTCAAAGTAATTCAATAGCCTTTTGCGTTGAAAGGCTGGTAAAAAAATAGGTCCCGGATTGGATAGTGTAAGTCCAAGTTTGTTTCTTACTGCGGTCCCGGCAAAAGTGAAAAAGTCTTTTAAAGCTTTTAATGGATGACTTGTAGCTTGCCCACAAAACCCAACATTTGGGATGTCCTGAATAGGTGTAGCTTCCCATGTTGGGCCAATCCATTTTAGGTAGGGATCTTCAGCTAAGGTGGCAGGAAGAGCAATTTGATTGGGTTTAGTTTTATAAGCTCCTGGAGTTAGGATATAAGCGTTCTCCACTTCTACATCCACTATAAAATCTGAATTTGAAAATAAAGCAAATGGTTTGCTGTGCTTTTTGGCAAGGTTGGCACTTTGTTTAATTAAGCTTCTCCCCTCTTTATCCAGTAATTCTGTAATAAAGACTGGAATAATAACCCAATCTGAATCTTCAATGGTAAGAGATAAGCTGAACTCTCCAAGAGCAAGGGAGGCGATTTCTATCTCTTTACTTTTAGTATGAGTGAAAATCTCAAAAACTCTTTTATTTTGATAAGAATATGGAGGGACAAAAATTTTAAGCACTGACAGAAAGAAAATGGAAACTGGAAGAGGATTTTTAGGGTAGCGCTATGCCTGAACCATAGGATGAGCGGCAAGAAGGCATTGAGTGATTAATAAATCAACCCTTTAAGCACCTTCAAACTGAATATTGAACCATAAAGACAAAAAGAAAAACTGCTTGATCATGGGCAAAAAGGACTTATCTCCACCTTCGAACCTGTTCATCATTTTCCTAATGTCAATTTTATCAAAAGGATCCATCTGAAAAAGTTTACAGCGAGGTATTTCTTCATAGCTTTCTCTAAAGTCTTCTCGACTCAGAAGGTACCTATCCCAAGGAATAGAGAAACCTATCTTGGGATGATTTCTAAGGTAATCCGGAAGTTTTTGTCCGATACTTTCAAAAAGCAATTTTTTTCCTTTGCCGCTAGTATCAAACCAATCGTCTCCCAAACTTGCTATACCTATCACTAAATTGGGATCTAAAAAAGGATCTCTACATTCAATTGAAGCTCCCATGGTAGTTCGATCATTCCTATCATTTAGGGTGTAAAGATGGGTATGCTGCTCGAAGTAAAGTAATTGTCTTAAGGGGTTATTAGGATATATTTCTTTAGATTCTTGGAGGATTTTCTCCTTGTAGCTTACTCTAAAATCTGATTCAGAAAATCCAAATTGACTAAAATCAGCAAGAAAATGTTCATTGCTGTTTGTCATTATTTGTAGGTTTTCATTCCCTTGGGACAGGTATCGCTTCATTTTTTTCCAGCGATCAGCTTTCACAAATGAATTGGGTAAAAAAGGTAAAACTTGTAAAAGCTGATACCTCAGACGCTTATCATGAACCTTATACCTCACATAGCCTCCCATAATTTCATCAGCACCTTCTCCACTAAGCAATACAGATACTTCTTCTTTGGCCTTACGGGATAAGCCTAATAAATGACCGTCTTGTAAGTGCATTAAAGGCTCATCATTATTGATGATAGCCTGCCTGATCAGACTCATCAATTCATTCCCCTTAAATTCAAATGTATTGAATAATACATCTCTGCTCTCGGCAAAACGTTTGGCCAAGCTCGATTCATCAAATTGATAATTAGAGATAGAGACATTCCAAGCACTTAAGTCTTTATATCCTTGGCTAGACTGACTGTATAAAACAGAACTTGAATCCAAGCCTCCACTAAGCATAGTGCCTACCCGGACATCTGCAATCATTCGGTAAGCAACAGATTGATCAAAAGTAGTCTGAAACCAATTTAGAGGATCATTGATAGGGGCGTGATTTAATGCTTCATTTTTTAAATTAAACCATCGTACTACCTTCTTTGAATTAGTTGCCGTAGAAATACTAAAATAGTGACCTGGTAGGATTCTTTTGACAGACTGGAAAACAGTAGATTCTCCTGAAACGTATCGATAGAACAAAAGCTCCGAAAGTACTTCAGCATTAATATTTTTATTAGCCCCTGCTTGAAAAATAACTTTTGGTTCACTACCAAAGATAAATTCTTGATCATTCTCCAGATAAAATAAAGGCTTTACCCCAAATCTATCTCTAGCAAGGAAGACTTCTTTCTTGCTGAGATCATAAAAAGCAAAAGCAAAAAAACCATTTAATCGAGAGAGGACCTTCATCCCATATTCCATCAAAAGGAATAAAAGAACTTCTGTATCAGAAGAGGAAGAAAAGGAATAACCCTTTGCCTTTAGTTCTGGATAAAATTCTTTGAAATTAAATATTTCCCCATTGAAGATAAGGATGTAATTACCATCTGAACTATAAAATGGTTGATTCCCAGACAAGCTCAAATCTAAAATGGATAGTCTTCTGTGGACCAATCCGACATTATCCTTAATAAAAAATCCTGATGCATCTGGTCCTCTATGGGCAATAGATTGGCCCATGCTTTTCAAGGATTCCTCCAAAATAGGTTGATGATTATACTTTATAATACCGGCTATTCCGCACACAATAAATACTGTTAAAATTTAAAAAGGAAGGTGAGAAATAAAATCTCTTAATTTCCCTGACTGCTGTCTAAAATCATGATTTTCAAGAAGTAAGATATCGATATCAGAAAAATACTTCTTTGATTCTTTTAAAATCAAATTTGTCAAATCCTCAGTTATTGGTTCTTTTATCCAAATCTCAAGTTTACCTTTCTCGAATTGATGAGCCTGAAAATCAATCTTTCTTTGACTATTAAAATAAATATTTTTGAAAATATAATACAAGGTTAAACTCGGATAACTTTGATGTTTACCTAATATTTTTTTTCCTATTCTACCTGTTACCTCCACTATTATTGGGCCTTGCATTCCACAGGAGCAGCGAAAAGAATCAGGGGCTAACTGTATTTGATCGCCTAATTTATATCGAATAGAAGGAAAAGAAAACGATTGGAGATTGGTAACCACAATACCCAAATCATCAGGATCTTGCTCCACATATACTCCCTCCATATTGATGTGCATATTCCCATCAGGACATTCAAAAGCAATAATCCCTGATTCTGTCGAACCATATTCATTGACGATTTTATGTCCATATACTTTCTTTGCGATTTCTTGGTAATGAGGGAACACTTTCTCAGATGTACCTTTTACCAATTTCAGTTGATTAAAATTAACTTCCTTCCCTTCCATTAAAAGGGCTAATTCATAAATCATAGAGCTATAGCCCTCGATAATTTTAACCTTACCTAGCTTGGATTCTAGTCTTTTAAGTTTTTTGGACTCATAATCAAACAGTCTAAACCGATTTACCGTGAAATCCATCATACTCAACTTAAGTCTTTTAAAAAAATCACTGTTATATCCCCAAAAATAAAGTTTTCTATCCCAAGGATTTGCACCAAACCAAGAATAGCCTCTCCAAATAGCAGCCCGATTAAAAGAGTCCCATGATTCGTCTCTGAAAAAGGTCAGAATTTCTCCTGAAGTACCTGAGGTCTCTACAAAAAAACGCTTTTTAAAGAGTTCTTTTGGAGTATGGATTTCCTCATTTTGACGAATCAAGTCAGACTTTTGCGTAAATGGGATTTTTTTAAACTCCTCAATAGACCAATTTTCATCGGGGTCAAAACCTACATTTTTAAACCTCTCTTTATAAAATAAGCTATGCTTGAAAGCAAATTTACAGATCTCTTTTAACCTATTTTCATTGAGTAATTTAAGTTCTTCAAAGCTTAAATTTTCTGTTCTTTTTAAATCTTCATAATGATTAAAAATTGATGGATTTCTTCTCTTAGCCCCCCGGAAGAATAACCATTTATGAAATCTACTCATGGTCTTAAGCAGAGGTTTTGGTAATAAAAAGGGATTTGTACTTCTCCCAAATCTTTTGCATGTTTTTGTTTAGGTCCACATTATCCTCAATAAATTTCCTATTGGAAAGTATACTATCTTGAAAATTGACGGCGTTATTCAAATAATTGGAAATGGACAACGCGAGGCTTTTAGGATCATTGACAGGTACAAGAAAGCCATTTTCAGCATCTTTAATAAATGCTCTTGTGCCTGGTAAATCAGTGACTATGGGAAAACAGCCTGAAGCCATTGCTTCGAACAAAGAAGCCGACACTCCTTCTGTGGAAGGTACCGAGATATACATACTAGCCCTCTGAAGTAAGCCTGGTAAATCTTCATTTGGTATTCTACCCGTAAATTGAACCATTTCTTCAAGGTCCAAACTCTTAACCCTTGCTTCAAGTTCAGTCATCAATTCCCCATCACCAACGATAATCACTTTAATTTTTATTCCTTGGTCTCTTAAAATTACAAGAGCGTCCAAAACATCAGCATGATTATATACTGAAGTGAGAGATCTAGTGACAATAGCCAAATCTCTCTGTTTTTCTTCAAAGCCTATAAATTGGTACAAGTCGAGGTCTATGCCTTTAGGCAAGATAAGAATGCGATTAGGGTCTGCTTGAGCATCTAACATTGCAGGGACCATTACCTCACCCCAAGCATGGATCAAGTCTGCATTTTGATACGCTTTGCTCTGAAAAATTGGTTTTACTTTGAGGGAAAAATTAGTGAGCGGCCATATATCAGTGATTCCCTGCTGAGCGACGACACGTTTTTTTGCATTTACAAAAAGAGAAAAGAAACCATAGCTTGTAGATCTTTCAGCAAGAACTATGTCATAGGATTTTTTAAGATTCGTCTTGAAAATTTGAAATAAAAACACCAAAAACATGAATATCCTGCCTAAACGAGTTTTGGTAGACTTGACTTCAAGAGTATCTATTTTCAGACCCGAAACATTTTCGATACCCTTAATCCAAGTTTGGGCATCAGCACGATACGTCTCTCCCAAGAAGAGAATCTTTTTTGGATAATTACCTTTCAATTTTTTCTAAATCTAAATTTCCAATTACCGGCAGAGGATTCCATAATAACTCATACCTTGCCTTTCTATCGTCAAAGGTTAAAGAGAAAGTGAGCTTTTCTAACCTATATGAATTGATTGGGAAAGCAGAAACGCGATCTCCTATTTTCCCTGCTAATTTCACCCATTGAAGGGGTAAGGAATGAATCTTTCTCTTATGAAATTTCGCAATATAGCTTTCCAGCTCCATCAATGTAGGGTGAATCCCATCTGTAAGATTAAAAACCCCTGATTTGTTAAACAAAGTAGGAATTAATCTCCCTACATCTTCCGCTAAAACCATGGATTTTTTTGAGTTTAAACCTTTAATCCTAAAGTAGTATCCTCGTTTTATGGCACTTATCATCGCTCCAAGATTGCCAGGAGCATTTTTAGAGCCTGCGACTAAAGGAAGTCGAAGGATGGTAAGCCTAATATTATTTTTATTCGCATAATCACTTAATAGCTTCTCGGCCTCCAACTTGCTTTTTCCATAAGGAGTGGAAGGATTTGGAATTTGTTCTTCTGAAATGAGCTCTCCTTGGTCCAAACCATAGACAGCCACAGTACTAATCAGTACGATACTTTGAGGTTTGGATTTCAAGGCATCAATTCCCAAAAGCAAATTTTTAGTCCCTTCTACATTTACTTTAAAGAATAGCTCCTCCTCTTCCTTAGTTTTTGGCACTCTATGGGCTAGTCCTGCATTATGGATCAAAAAATCGCAGGTAGATAATTTTGGAATATCATTAGAAAGATCTACCTGAATATCATTACCATGTCCTCTCCCCAAGGTGAGCACATTTTCTGGTAGAAAGGGGAGAATATACTGCCCCAAAAATCCGCTTGCCCCTGTGAGTACTACTTTCACTAATTAAGTGATTCTATTTCTTCTATAAATTTATTGCTGAGCACTGATCGGTCAAATTTTAATTTTGCAAGTTCCCTTGCATTTTGTCCCATTCTAGAAGCAAGAATTGGATCCTCAATCAATTGGCTCATTGCGCTGGCAAAACTCTTTGGCTCCTCAGGGTCTACATTGAAGCCACAGTCATATTCTTTCACAAGATCTGCTATCCAACCTTTCGTAGATTGAATTACCGGAACTCCAGCAGCAAAGGAATCAAAAAGCTTATTCGGAGAATTAGTGTGAAGAACTGGGATATTTTTGAATGTCACGAAGCTTGCTGTCGCTTTTGAAAACCAATTCACTACCTCTGTTTTTGGAATTAGTCCCAAAAAACTGACCTGCTTCTCAAGGTCGTACTCTTTGGTCATTGCCATTAACTTTTGCTTCTCGGCCCCATCTCCTATGAAGATAAAGCGATAATCTTTTCTTTGAAGGGCGTGTAATCCATCTAAGATTTGAGCGCATTCGTCCATATAACCCAATGAACCGGCATAAATAAACAGAGGCAAGTCGGGTTGGGCGGAAGATAGCATTCTACCATGTTTTGCGCCGCTTTGAAATAGCTCAAGGTCAGCAGAATTGGATATGATTAGCGTTTTCGCATTTGGTTGAACTTTCAACACTCCCTCCTCCATTCCAGGAGAGCAAGCTACCACAAGATCTGAATTTTTGTAGACCATCTTTTCAAATCTCAAGGCTAATTTTATAAAAAATGGGTTCTTCAGCTTTCCGAGTTCTATCCCTCCCCGAGGCCAAAGGTCCCTAACCTCAAAAACCAAAAGCTTATTCTTTATGAATTTTGCTACCAAACCAGGTAATGCCGTAGTGATAGGACCTGAACTAGAAATAATACAATCAGCGGGCAAAGCAAGACCATAATATATGGCTACCGTAGCAAATCTAATGGCATTAAATGCTCTTGTGAAAAAATTATCTTTATTAGAATCTGGAGAATTAATAACGATTAAATCCACTCCCTCAATATTCATTTTCCTAATGAAACCCTCAGCTTTAATATCGGACTTGTAATAGGGTGAAGTTACCACAGTGACTTGATGCCCCCTCTCCACCCATCTACGAGTAAACTCATAATATCGGGTACTCCACCCTCCTTTTGGTGTACCAAAATATTGATAAAAAATCACAATCCTCATTTTTTATCCTCCCCTTCTACCAGTATAGGTGTAAACGTCTGATTATCCTTTTTCTCGGGCTGTTTTGTCTGCTGAGGATCTGAAATTCTAAGCATACTAAGTCCTATCATTAAAGGGGAGACGAAAGTCCTCATTGCTGCATGGAAACTTGTAAATAATCCTACTGCAAATAATGCGAATAGCAATCCAGACAGTGCTGGATTTGGACTCGACCTGACTACCTTAAATCCATAGTAAGATAAAAGGATAAAATAAGCTAAACCAAAAAGCCCGTGCTCTGCAAATAACCTACTCAATTCGACGTGGGCTACGACACCGGTCATTCTTTCTCTCAAATACCTGGAAGCTGCCACGCCCACCCCCGTAACTGGGTGATCTGCCCACAACTCTAAGTCACCTAAAAAGATGTCCAATCTACCAGATGTTATCAAATTGAGATCCTTTTCTTTGGTCCCTGCATAAGAACCAGCAGTTTCTCCCTGATATCTCAGAAATAACATACCATTGGTTATTCTATTGACTACAAAAAAAGAACCTAAAATCAACACAAAAGCAGGAATCAAGTATTTTCCAATTCGGACCAATCTGTATTTGGTTATTTGAATCTTAGAAGCAGTTCTCAAGTAGTATAGTACCACGAAAACCCCTAAAAAACCTGTCATCATTCCTCCGCGTGAGAACGTCAATAAACCCTGAACAGTAAAAAGGATAAGTATCAAAGCATCAAGCCATCTAAAACCAGTTAATCTCCATCTATTGATCCAAAAGATAAAAACAAAAAAAGCAGCTAATCCCAAGCCTGTGGAGACCTGATTAGAACCGAAACCTCCTGCCGCTGCTGAGTTGGCACTTAAACTAAACTCAACTTCTTCGATATCTGGTGTTCTAAAAATTGCATAGGAAAAAACAGCAACCATTGGGTATATCATCAACCTTAAATAATGAAGCATCATGCTTTTTGAGACTGTTTTTCCTCTGAAAAAAAGAATTGCAAGTGCTGCATTTAGAGGTCCCATAAAATTAAACATGATATCCAAAAAAGAAACTTCACCTGATTTCTCAATTAATAAGCCTGGTATGAGAAAAATAACCATCCAGAATGCCGGCCATTCAGTTGTTCGATATTTAAAAATACCTCCAATTAGTAGTAGAAAAAGCAGGTATTTACCCATTTCGTATGGAATAAATGGGGAAGCTCCCGCCATTCTAGCAATGATTTCAGATGAAATCACATAAAGTATCAACGAAATGTATAAAGAAGCAGGTGCATTAGGTCGCAGTAAGATAAAAAGTGAAGATAATAGGACTAGATAAAACCAGCCTATCAGTACAAATGGTGTGAATATTGAAATCAAACCAAGTAAAAGATGGACAACGATCCAAAAGATTGGATTTTCAAATGTGATAAAATATTTAATCACCTAACAAAATTTTATGATGGATGAAATTTATGAGGATTCTAAAGTAAGTAAAACACTGAAAAGTTAATCAAGGTAAGAATAGACTATCTAGTCTGAGCCAAATTTAATTTCTTGAGAACTTTTAAGTGCCAATCCTTTTCCATACAGGGTTTTTCAATGAGCAGGTAAAAAACAGAAGAGATGATCATCAGGCCTATTAATACCGGAAACAGGTAAATCCAAAAGTTTAGGGAAAATGTATTTCCAAAGATGTATTTCTGAGCCAACTGTGAAGTAAGACCAAAGAAAGGTAAATGAAGTAAATAAATGGAATAGCACATTCCTCCAATGAGGTAAACCCAGGATCTTGTGAAAAACCAATTTAAAACCCAAGATTTAAATGCGGCTACAAAAAGAACGAAAATTGAGATATTAAAAAGGACTTGATTGATGAAACCAGCTTGTGGCTTGTACCAATAAAAAATACCTATAAGACTACAAAAACCTACTAGATCCCAGACCCAATTTTTTTTGATCAGCCACCTATTCTTTTTTAAATAGAGGTAAGCAAATACGATACCCACAAGAAAATGACTGAAAAACCCAGTAATATTAGCAATCATTCCAAAAGTACCATGCGAAAGATAGTAACCTCTAAGGTAAATGGACCCCAAAAACAGGAAAAGCCCTATCAAAATGGCCTTAAGTTTTGAAGAATTAGGACCTAGGACCCATGCTGCCAGAAAAGGAATCAATAAATAAAACTGAACCTCTGTTTCCAAACTCCAGGTCACTGGATTGATCACTGAATATTCGTTAAAGATCAGCGTATGCACATAGAATATTGTGGCTAGATAATTTGGCAAAAGATCTAAAAATGAAGCTCCTAATAGACCAATGTGAACACAAAAAAAGGCGGTAATAGCAACTAAAAAAGGCGGTTCCAGCCGAGTCAACCGACGGATAAAATAATTTTTTAAATCTACTTTTCTTCCACCAAACCAATACTGGTTAAAAAAAGGAATACTCAATATAAAACCACTTATTCCAAAAAATAATTTAACACCCAAATCCATTCTAGATAGCCACCAGCCAGCAGTAAGGATTCCTGAGGTTTCGACATCCATTAAAACCTTACCGTCTAAATGCCTCCATAATAGAAAGTGGAAATGAAAGACCACTACTGTAGCAATAGCCAAAAATCTAAGTCCATCAATCTCAGGTATAAAGTTTTTACTTGATGTCGATCTCCGAAAAGTCCTTACCCAATAATTCATAGTACCTGAAGCAGAGATACGTATTTTTGGAAAAAACCTTCTCCGCCATATTCTTTAAAAATTTTGGCTTTCAACTTCTCTCCCATAGACTTAGCTTTTTGAGCATCCGAAATAATCGTATTCATTCCTTCAGCTAGGGCAACAGGGTCTTTTGGGGATACTAAGATCCCTAATTCAGAAGAAGATATTACCTTCGAACAGTCTCCTACATCCGTGCAAACCACAGGTAAGCCTGCCAATCCATATTCTAATAATGCTACTGGCAATCCCTCTGAATCTGAAGATAAAATTCCTGCTTGACAAGAATTCAAAATTGCGGATACCTCATTTTCAGGTCCATGTACTTCAACAAGGTCTTGGAGATCATCAGTATTGATGGTGGCGATTACTTGCTCTTTAATGGACTCCTCTACAAACTCACCTACCATCAAAATTTTAAAATCATTTCTTTTTTGAGCCAATATTTTAGTGGCTTCAAGTAAGTTCATGTGATTTTTTTGTGAACGGAAATTTGCCAAATGTAAAAAAGTAAACAGGCCTCTTTCGGATTTACTTCCCATGATCAAAAAGGGGAAGTTTTTAATAGTAGCAATGTCTTTTTTCCTTTTAGGAAGAAGGCTTTTCCAATAGGTCGACAGCTTATCGTTGACACATATAATTTTATCTGTCCACCTTAGAAGCGGAAGCATTTCTTTCCGAGGAAATTTATCCAACTGATCACTTAACCCAAAGTGATCATGCCAAACTAAAAGAAATTTACCTGAAATAATTTTTAGAGCTACAGCCCAATAAATAGAGGTACTATGTGCATGAAGAATATTGGGCTGATATTTCTTTTTTAATTGGGTCAATCGAATAAAAGCAGCAAAATCATAAAAAGCTTTTTTATTTAAAAAGTGAACTTGTACAGCATTTGGAATATGAGCTGACATCCCACCCGTGCGACGGCTTACAATGAGGTGACTTTGGTAACCTTTCTCCGCCATCACTGCGGCTATATTGATACTCATACGCTCAGTACCTCCCATTTCAAGAGTATCAACCATCTGAAAAAAAACTTTAGCCACGAATCAAAAGATTTTTAATCTCTGATTGAAACCTTTCAAGAGTAAAAGCTCTAGACCAAGTCATCGCTTTCTCCACCTTTTTTCTATAGTCTTCAGGATTTTTAATTAGTGCTTTTACACCTCCGATAATCTGTACGGGGTCTGAATCTATTAAAAGCCCTCTTTTCCCTTGATCTACCATTTCAGGAACGCAGGAAACTCGGGTTGTAATAGGTAAACATCCCCAAAACATAGCCTCTGCCACAGCTTTTGGCCACCCCTCGCTTTTAGATGCAAACAATAAAAAATGAGATTCAAGATAGGCTTTTTTCAAATCAGAAGAATTTACATTTCCATGGAGGATGATTTTTTCATGAAGTGAATTATCAGCAATAAATCTCTCAATAATTTCTCTTTCAGGACCCTCTCCATATAAATGCAACTCGCTTGGAATACCTTCATCTTGAAGCAGCTTCAATGCCTTGCAACTAATAATTGGATTTTTCCCTTTGACCAAGCTACCCACAAAAATAAATTTTAAGGGAAAATTTAATTCTCGAGGAATTGTAGGTTGAATCTCATTATTCTTGTAAGTAGCTGTAAAAAACGGTTTCAGGTTAGGATTTGCTGCATCCCAATCACCATACACTAAAACTTGCATATTTTTAGTGAGAAAGCGATTGGCTAAAATCCATTGTTGCAACCTATACGTAGCAGGCTGTTTGCTTTTAGGGTCCCAATTACCTGCATATTTTGCTGTTTTCGGTTTCCTTGGAAAAAAAACTTGTGCCAAGCAACCCAATAAGCCCATATTCCCGGGGCATCTCAAATGAATATGATCAGCGGCTTTCATTTCCTTAATGATCTTTAGGAAAATGCTTGGAATAAGAAAAGTAGATTTAAATTTTGATTTCCAAGCCAATAAATCGAACGAAGAAACAGGGATAAAATTTATTCTCGAATGATCATAAGGGAGATCTATAGGATCAATAGCTTGATCTAAAGAAAGTGGGGCTATGACAACGACCTCGGAAACATACCGAAACCATAGGTTCATTTCCTTGACATAGGGACCATAAGCAAAATATTTGCCATTGACCTGCTTATGCTCTACATGCGTCACGATTAAAAATCTCAAATCAGAACTAATTAGTATTCTATTGATGCGACCCTAAGATGAGGGTGGGTTTTCCTATTTCAAAAATTTTTGATTAGTTAGAATCAGCCGCAGATTTTAAAGACCGATAGTACTTAAGATTTTCTTCCAAAATATTTTTAATATTAAACTGAACATTAACCTTTTTGCAAGCATTTATTGCTCTTCTCTTCATCTCTTCGGAATCATTGAATATTTCGATTAGCTTCTGCGCGATATCTTGGGGGTCACGTGGATTACACAGCCAACCTGATTCCCCATCTTCAACTACCTCAGGACCTGGCCCGGTGGTGGTGTAAAGGACTGCTCTTTGCATAGCCATAGCTTCTGGTGCCACTAAGCCAAGTGTCTCGATATGGGAAGGGAATGCACAAACATGTGCTTTAGCATAAATCATAGGCAAGTCAACTTGGTCCACTGGGCCATGAAAAACAAACCTTTCCTTAAATTTTACAGGGATATAAGAGAGTAGATTTTCTTTATACGATTTACCCGAAGAATCTTTCCAATCTCTACCATAGATATGTAACTCAGATTCAGGAAACTTTTCCAATACTTGTTCCATTCCTAAGACCAACTGACGAATCCCCTTTTTCTCAATTAAAGTACCAGCAAAAACTATCCGAAAAGGAACAATTTGTTCAAATGGCACCGGTTTAAATCGTTGAAGGGCAATAGGATACATTATGACTTTTACAGGTCTAGGGCTAATCTTTAAAAACTTTTTTGTATGCTTTACCACATAGTCAGAAACGCCTATAAATGCATCTGCTTTTTTAAATGATCTTGTTTCTTGGAATGCTTTCCATTTATTCAAAGGTCTCTGCTCCCCTTCTGCAAAAAAATGATGTCCTCCATGTAGTCGAATTACATACTTAATCGTGGGTATTTTAGCTAAAAAAGCTAGGCTTAATTCTGAGCCTTCAATAATATCGATTGGGTTTTCTGCATGAATTCGCTCAACCTGCTTATTGATTGCATGATTATTATGGATCCAAGCAATTCCTCTTTTCTTAGAGAAAGGGACATAGTATATGTTTACTCCCTCTCGATCAATGATTGAGAAGTCTTCTGATGTTCCATTTATTACAGAGACTTGATGTCCTGCTGCGACTAAAGAAGGGCAAAACACACCTAAAAAACTTCCTATTCCACCGTGTGGGAAACCTGGGACAGGGTATTCATTGGTCAAAAAACAAAAGTGCATTTTAAATTTCGTTATTAAGTAGCCTCTATTAAAGCCTCAGCTATACGTTCTGAAGCTGATTTATTAGAATCAGGTTGAACAATTCTTTGTAACCATTTTTTTCTATCAGGGGCGAAGTTTCCTGGACTTTCTAATCCCTCCTTTACTTTCTGATAAATCTCATCAGGTGAATAAATGTATTCCACAGCTTGAAGTTCTTTCATTGACTCAAAATGCTGAAATTTATAGATAGTTTCAACACTCCAATTCTTTGGTTTTTCGAGATGGTCATAATTTAAATAGAAAGCAAGATTCCCGAAAACTGAAAAATCTAAGGCCATAGTCGAACCCATATTAAGCACAACTTTACAATGGTAGGCAAGATTGACTAGGTCTATCAAATCTTCAAACAAAGGGAAATAGCTCCCCCAATTATTGCCCTTCTCCCACTTAGGTGGCGCTAAGATAAGTTCAGGAAATTCCTTTAATACCACTTCAAATCGTCTAACAGGCTCCACCGGTACAGGTCTTACTATCAGTTGGATATCGCTATCGGCAGCTAATGCAGTTGCCACATCTCTAAGATACTTCGGGTCATTTGGCGATGTGAGAGAATCACAACCCGAAAAACATACCCAGTTTTTTTCAGGATTTAGTTTGAACTTCTTTGCAAACTCTGATTTGGAAAGAATTAATTCTTTTTTAAAATAAAAATCAAACTGAGGAGTGCCAGTCACCTTAATGTTTTCTTGGGCAATTTCAGGATAATACATTGCCATTTCACTTTTCATAAAGTCACTCCATACCAAGTATTGATCCGTTTTGAAGGGAAGTCTAGCTTTTGGTAAATTATCCCATGAAAAAATAGCTGTAGAGGTGCGGATTCCTAGTGACTTTGCTGCTTCAATTTCTGGAGTAACTGAGTATACTCTTTGGTGGGTACAAAAGACTAAATCAGGATTTATTTTTTTTATTTGTCTTAGTGCTTCTTCAAAACGTTTTGTCTTTCGAATTTGACTAAATCCTATTTCTTCTAACCTAATAGCCTTCTTAAAGGACGGAGAAAGACTTCCAATTACCCGAGCTAACTTAAAAAGAATTTTTCCAGATATGGAAGAGGCATTTTCTGTCCAATTAGTCATAATCGTGGGATTACTTGTAATAGATGCATTGACAGATAATCTAGCATATCTAGCAGCTTCTCTTGTCAATTTGACTAGAAAGCCATCCGCTTTATGAACAAATTTAAATTGCTCAAACTTGGTATTCAAACGTTGTTCTGTCAACTCAATGAGCCTAGAATCCAAGCTATGCCAAAGGATGATTTCATTTCCTCCTTTTTGTAAGTAGGGTATTATATCTGAATACAAATAATTTCTAATACCTATCCCGTCAGGGATTAAAAAACAAATACGCATTAATTAATATCTAAATCAACCTCAATATCGAGGTGAAAAACCCTAAGCCAAATCTCCATCACTAAAACACCAAAAAGAACTCTAGCTAGTTTTTGTTGTGGTTTTATCCTGTGAGACTTTAAAATAGATTGTATTCCTTCACTATTAAAATTTAAATAGGATTGGGAAAGCCCTTCATTTAGAAATCTCTCCAATATATTGCCCCATTCTCCGTACAGATAATCTGAGTACGGAAATGAAAAACCCTTTTTACTACCTTGGTGCTCATATCCTGCATAATCTCTGTAGAGAGACCTCGTGACCTCCTTATCAATTCCTGAAGGCATCAATGCTGAAATTGGTGATTTGAAAGACAAATCCACCAAACGATGGTCCAAAAATGGTGCTCTCACTTCCAAAGAACTTGCCATAGAAGCTGCATCTACTTTAAATAGAAAATCCGATGGTAGACGAGTGAGCATATCAACTCCAAAAGACAGCTTTTCCAGATTTTCTTTATAATTAGGTTTTAATTCTTGAGCTTTCTGGTAAACTAAATTCAGTGGCTTACCAGACAAAAAAACCTGATTAAATAAACCGTTTAAATTGGTCTTTGTATAAAACCCATCCCAACCTGCCAATCGAATTCTATTCATATCTGACAGGTACTTAGAAGAGCCATTTGGTGAGATTTTTTGGGCAACATCAATCAGGAATTTTCCAAACACTCCAAAGTTTGAAGGATGCTCTTTGTACAAAATTGGCTTTCTATATGAACCAAACACCTCATCACCAGCGTCTCCAGAAAGCATTACTTTGGTGTGAGAACTTACTTGATTCGTCACTAAATGTGTTGGGATTAGAGATGCATCTGCTAGTGGCTGAATGTTTTTTAAAAGCTTTGCTAAAACCCCTAGAGATCCCGTATTTATAGTAACAACTTCTTGTTTGATTTCAAGTTTTTTAGCAAACGTAGAGGCCTGCCCTACCTCATCTGTCGAAGGGTCCCCAGTCGACATGGTAATAGCGACTATATCTGACTTAATTTCCTTGGCTATAGCAGTTACCAAAGAGGAGTCAATCCCAGAACTTAAAAAAGTGGCAACAGGAACATCTGCATGAAGTTGTTTTGAAATAATTTCGGTTAACAGATCATTTGCTTGCACTTTAAGGTTTTCAAATGAAATTTCATTTTCTTGACCTTTGGGAAATTCATAATACGTTTCCCAATTCAAATGACCGGATTGTATCTCCAAATAAGTTGACGGTGGAAAAACCAAAACCTCCTCATAAATTGTATGACTAGAATCGATATACATTTGTTCCATCAAATCAATGACAGCTTCCTGATTTATCGTTAGTGTTTTTGGATAAATTTGTTTAAGAGCACGAAGTTCGGAGGCAAAATAAAAAGTATCCTCGCTATCAATAAAAAAAATAGGTTTTTCACCAAATCGATCCCTAGCAATGAATACCTCTCCGGAATTTTTGTTGTAGATGAGGAAGGCAAACATTCCAACTAACTTCTTTAAGAAATCCTTGCCATAAAAATGATAGGCTAACAAAAGAACTTCAGTGTCTGATTGAGTTGTAAACGAGGCTCCTTTGGCCTGCAGTTCTTCTCTTAGGATTAAATAATTATAAATCTCACCATTAAAAATAACGACTAGTCCTAAATCATCTCTATGAAAAGGCTGATTTGCAGAAGTAGACAAATCAATGATAGACAACCTGTTATGCCCTAAAACTACTCTTTGGTCAGACCATAAAGAGCTAGCATCTGGCCCCCTATGGGATTGCAAACTTAAAGCAAGTTCAAGAGAATCTTTCTCAGAGAGACTTGTACTCGCTGATTTCTTTACAATGCCAACAATTCCACACATATTAGGATTCTAATGCGTAAAGAAATTTATTTTCCCAGTCTTCTAAACTATGATAACTAGCCAAAAATATAGGATCAGGAGTATAAGAATTTAAAGTTTTCATGGCATTCTCGATTTGAATTTCCCATTGACTAAGAACATTGGGAGAAGAAACCAAAAAAGAAAAAGACTGGCCATTAACCACCTCCGGAATACCTCCATTTTCAGAAGCAATTACAAGATTACCACATTTAGCAGCCTCAGTTAAGGTTAAACCAAAGCCTTCTTCCCAAAGAGAGGTAAAGCAATACAAATCGCTAAGTTGCAAATATATTGGAAGATCATCATTTGGAACTCGCCCAATTGCTGAAACACGAGAACCAAAATGTGGGATTGGTTGACTGTTACCTATCACTTGAACTTTTAGATTTGGGTACTTCTGTACGAGGCGAGGTATTAATTTTAGAAACAATTGAAGCCCTTTTTTTGGTCTATCATTAGATAGCCAGGTAATTACTATATCATCTGCTAAAAACCCTTTATTAATTTTAGCTAGTTTTTTATCCCCAGCATTTATTGGATAATATTTTTTTGAATCAACTCCATTTCCAATAATAAATACTTCGGGAGTAAATTCTTGATGATTACTTTTTGTTTGATGATAGCCTAATTCTGTAAGAAAGAGAACCTTATCTACCTGATTCAGCCAATTACCAGTCGTCTTAAACGAATGACCATGATATGAATAAACCAGTTCGAAATCAAAACCCATTGGTTTTAATTGGGCGAATCCTGCCAAAAGCATAATATCGTCCATCACAACAACTTGAATTTTTTCAGAAGGCTTATAAATTCTTTTGAATTCCTTGAGGTAATTTGCCGTTCGAAATAAAGGCTGGGAAAAATGCGGAAATAAATTTGATAACCTATTTATCGGTCTTTTTTTACAAAAAATATATTTTTCGTCTACTGTTTTCGTAGGTCCAAGATAGAAATTAAAAAAATCAATTCTTTTACTTGTAAAACTAGCTATTCTTTGGGTCCAACTCCCAATTTTTGATGCTGATAACTCGGTACTTGAAACTAAAATTCTGATCAAAATAATTGAAGTTAAAACTCTTGTAATTCAACCATTCTTCTGAATTGCTCATTTCTTTTTACCAAATCTTGAAAACTTCCTGATTCAAGAATCTCGCCTTTAGCCATTAAAGAAATAACGTCTGCCTTTCTAACTGTACTTAAGCGATGAGCAATTATCAAAATCGTATATTTTCCCATAAGCAAATCAATATTGTCTTGAATGAGCTTTTCTGTCTCTGAATCAAGTGCAGAAGTAGCTTCATCAAAAATCAATATATCAACATCCTTATATAGTTCACGAGCAATTGAAATTCGTTGCTTTTGACCTCCACTTATCAATATTCCGTTATCACCAAGTTTGGTACTGTCTCTTTCTGACAGGGTATAAACGAATTCATCTAATTTAGCAAGTTTTAAAGCTCGTTCAAACTTAGATCTATTTATATCATTATCTTCACCCCATAGCGTGATATTATTATAAATAGTATCATTAAAGATAACTGGCTCTTGGGTGATATAACCAAATCGTTTTCGGTAAGAAGAAAGATTAATCCCATTTCTATCCAACCCATTAACCGAAATCACTCCACTACTAGGGTTAAACAATCCAACAATAAGATTAACCAAGGAAGTTTTTCCACTTCCACTTTCACCAACGAAAGCATAGGTTTTCAAGGATTCAACATCAATATTAACATTTTTTAGTACTTTAAAACCATTGGGATACTTGAAATCTACATTTTTAAGATTTAGAGATGAAATACGATCAATTTGAGGTTCTAAAGGTATAATTTCTTTGCCTTGATGAAATTCATCAATTAAATCAACAGAAGACCTTAATCCACCAATGTTGGAAATAAAGCCTTGCCAACTCCCCTGTAAGGTAACCACATAATTGAGAGCTCGGTATAAAAACATTAAACTCATCACTATGGAAGCCATTGTTCCCCCTAAAAGGTTTACTTGTATTACAATAATTAAAACCACTATAATCAAGATAATTGGCTCCCTAGCACTAGACATGATAGCATTATACAAACCAATTTTTCTTTGATTATTCTCAATTCTATCTATTATATCCCTAAGTTTGTCCTTATAAGAACCAAAATAATCAGTGGCTTTCAAGTATTTAAAATTGTGAACTGCTTGAACAAGATAACTTTGGTAAGTATGTCCCAAGTTAGAAAGACCAACTGAAGCTATTTCTGTATTTTTAAACAAAATACGGAACAAGATATTGGACAAATATCCACCTACACCGACAAGTAATGCAAATTGAAAATTAGTAAGCATCGCCAATCCAACATAAACCAAAAGTAAAACAGCATGTTGAACGGAATTAAAATAAGCTAAAAACCCATAGGTAAGTTTAATTCCTTCTGAACCTAAAGTATTTTGTACTTTACCAGAATCCAAATTTAGGAAATTCTCATAGCTTAAGCTACCTAGACCATCTACAAGACCAAATCTTAATTTTTTAACAAATCGGTTTTGTATTTTTATTTTATACCAGCCATCCAGCAATTTTAAAAAGGCTTTTAAAATAAACAATATAACCATTAAAATAATTACAGAATTTAAATTAACATCTATTCCAAGACTAGCTACTCCATCTAAAAGAAACTGAAGTTCACCAAGGGATTCTGAACTTTGGCTTGGATCAGCCGAACCAGCTGCCAATTCAAAAACAGGGATTAAAAGGGCCAGACCGAAGCCGTCTAGAAGACCAACAAAAATACTGATAGAAATTAGAATAAAAATTCTATATCCTATGAAAGAATAGAAAAAGTTAAAGTGTCTGAAATACTTTTCTGAAATTTTCTGTATAATTTCCATAATAATCAAGCCCTATGCTTGAAAACAAATTTTTTGAATTTAAAGTACAGATTATACTTTAAAGTTTTAAGTAAATTGAATTTTACTTTTTCATCATGAGTACCATCATAGGCATCATAAGCTGGATATAAAGGCCAAAGTTGAAGTTCTCCTCCATCAACTAAATATAGTAAAATTGCCTTCATTTGAATATTTTCTAAATAAACACCTTTTGATTCATCTAGGTACTTATCAGCACAAGGAAGAAAGTAATTATAGTAGAAACTCTTTTTAATGATCATTAACCGGGTATCAGCCCACCTGAGATTACGAGTTGGATTAACATAAATCTCATGATCAACACCATTAACGCCACTTAATAGTTGTGAAATATTTTTAATAATATATCTACCTGTAATCTTGATAAGATAGTCTACTTTATTCAAAGCAGTTGAATTTTCTAACGCAAATTTAAATATCTCCATCTCTCCAAATGACTTCCCCAAATAGCTACGCTTTGAAAGAAATGTATGATATTCAAATGATTTACTTTTCTCCTTAATTGACTGGATTTTTTTCGAACTATAATCCGAATTTTCAACAAAAACTACTTCAAAACCTTTCGAAAGGTAAAAGTTGATCGCTTTGAAATAATCATCTTCTCTTTTAGAAACATCAATTCTTCCTGAATGTAATTGGCCTTTAAATGGCTTAATGGTGCCTGTCAATAATAGTACAAAACTCATCTTGAATATTATATCACATTTGACCCTTCATTATTATCTCCTTTATAAATGAAAATCAAATTGTGGTAAAAATGAATACTTGTTATTTTTTTATCAAAATAGTTTGGCTCATACTTAGAATCAGGAAACTCAGCATGGTTCAAACCATGAATAAACTTCTTAAAGTAGCCAACTGCAGTAGTGAAATTATCAGGATTTTCAGGGTTTCCTCCATATTCTGGCCAATAAGAGGTTTGTACATCTTCAATGACATAAATCCCTCCATCCTTAAGCTTGGGGAACAAAATCTCAAAGGATTTGATGATGTGTTCATTAATGTGACTTCCATCATCGATTATAATTTCAAAACCACCCACTGAATCAGAAAGGGATTCCAAGAAAGCTTGATCGACTTGACTTCCCGTTTTAATTTTAATTCTGCCCTCTTCTAGTTGGGTTTTATCATAAATATCAATACCATGGATTTCAGCACGGTCAAAAAACCTTTCCCACATCCGAAGAGAGCCTCCTCCTTGCTGAGGGTCTTCATAACCTCCTATACCTATTTCCAGTACTTTAATTTTCTTTGATTTAAACCTTTTGAAGTGAAAGTAGTAATGAGGAGTATAAAAATGTTTTCCCCACTTGTCTGTTTTAAAGGTTGTTGCTAAAAAATTTAAGTCATTTGTTTTCCCGAATGTTCTAACTCGATTGTATAATCGAATCAACTTTCTTCTTCTTTTGAAGCTGATATTACTAAAATTAAGCATGTTGTATTATTTGGTTAAGTTAAAAAATGATTTCTTTTTGCTATCATCCTCATAGTAACCATAGCCATAACCATAAGTGTAACCATATCCATAAGTCACCTTGCTACCATCAACACCGTTGAATATGGCATAAATATTTTTTAGGTTTTTACTTGATTTTAAACCATTTAAGGACTCGACAAAGCTTCTTAGGCTATAATTCTGTCTAAATACAAATAAGGATAAATCTACATGAGGCAACAAATCAAGGGTTTCGCTTACCAAACCTATAGGAGGCGTATCCAAAATTATAACATCATATTCTTCTTTAAGGTCCTTAACTAGCATTTCAAAAGTATCTGTGAATAATAGTTCAGCAGGATTAGGGGGAGTGGGACCAGATACCAAAACGTCTAAGTTTTCATACTCTGTTTTTTTAATTGCATCTCTCCAATCCATCTGCCCACTTAGAACCGTAGAAAGGCCCTCATCATTTTTAATGTTGAAATCATCGAAAATCCGTGGTTTTCGCATGTCACAACCAACCAAAACAGTTTTCTTGCCCGTTAATGAATACACAGAAGCCAGATTCATGGCACAAAAAGTTTTTCCTTCTCCTGATATAGTAGATGTAACTAATATTGTTAATTGCTTTTCCTTTGGGGTTATAAATTTAATATTAGCCCTTAAAGACCTGAAACCTTCTGCTATCCCAGACTTTCCTTGTTCAAATACGACAAGGTTTTTCTTTTTCTTGTTAAAGAGAATTGTAGAAAGTAAAGGCAATCTTAACTTTTTCTCCAAGAATGATACATCCTCAATTTTTGTCCGTGTCAACTCACGAGCTATCACCAATAAAATCGGTAGAAATAGACCTATAAATATCCCAATAGCATAGTTCCTTGTGGGTATAGGACTTACAAGAAAACCTCCTCTCGCGGGCTCAATTATCTTATTTTCTGCTTTATTTGAAGCCCTAGTAATTGCCGCCTCGGCTCTTTTTTCCATTAAAAAATTATAGATATTCTCATTTAAGGCAAACTGTCTCTCTAGTCGAATTAGGTTTTGCTCAGTTTCAGGCAAATTTCTAAAAGAACCCTCAATTTCAGAAATACGACTTGTTAAATCCTGAATCATCATTTCTGAATTAGCGTCAACGTTACTTAGAAGCTCTCTGATTGAAGCATTAAGATCTCTTATTTTATTATTAGTGGCTATCACTTGAGGAGCTTGCTCGGTTAAAGTTGCCAGCTGCCTTGACTTTTCTACTTGTAATTCCAATAGATTCGTAATGAGAGAATTCAATATTGGGTCTTCTATTCCTATTCCTGAAGGAACGACCAAGTCATTGTACTGCTCTCTAGCTAGATAAACTCCTAATTGCTTATAAAAAGACCGCTTGAATTGCTCCTGTCTTAGCATCGTTTCAAGCTCAGTAAGCTGACCAAAAACCTGACTACTTTCAGCTTCTAAATTATAAGTTTTATTACTTGATCTAAAGGTTTGAAGCTCGTTTTCAAATTGACGTAAACTATCTGAAACTCCAGCTACCTGACTTTCTATAAAATTGACTGTGTTTGTGGCGATTGAATTTTTCTCTTCTAGCTCTAATGATAAATAAGTTTCCATTAAACGGTTAATGTAAACTTCACCTTTTTTTACATTAGGAGTATTTAAGCTTAATTCCAGAATTGAGCCTTCCTTCCTAAGCGTTTCGACTCTTAATGAGGAAGAATATTGATCAACTAAAGATTCCAAATTTCTAAGCTTAATTAATATTTCTCCACTTTCTTCTGCACTAGTATTTGTAACTTTTAATTTAAAATTATTTGTTTGGATCCAATCGCCAAATGCGAATTTCTCTTTCTCAGGAATAATTTGGAGCTTGGTTCTTGACCCATCGGGTAAATACTTATGATAAGATTCATCCTCAAAAGCTATTGAGAAGTTCTCCTTATCTACCCAAGTTATTGTTAATAGTCCCCCAACCACTTGAGGAGCGTTCCAATCCACTTCAATTAAAATTGGATTAGAGCCATAAACTTCATTGTTAATGAATGTGCTTTTTTGATAATATTCAACTCCGAAGTTTAACTGAGATAAAGCCTCTCTTGCAATAGGCCTAGATTTAAGAATTGTAGTTTCATTAACAAGTCCAGTCCTAGCTGTCCCTTCTATTGTAGGTGCTTCAAATAGAGAAAAACCTTTGTCTGTATCCTTGATATAGAAAAGTCCAGAAACTTTAAATTGAGGCACTGACATCCTGGTATAAATGTAAGATGCTCCTAAGAAAATAAGAGTAGAGACTAGGATGTAAGGCCAAATAGCCCAAATCTTCGGTAAAACGGATTTTATATCGAAAGTGCTGTCCTCGTTAAGGAAATCCCTTTCTTCTTGATCAAAACTCATATTTAATTGTTTCTTATAAAAGTAAGTACTAAGGCTATTGCTGTAATGGATGTTGAAATTAGTGTAATCGTCTCAACAAATGTATTACCCGCACCAATTGCACGGACCTTCATAGGCTCGGCGTAAATTAAATCATTTGGCTTAAGCCAATAAAATTCAGAGTTCAACAAGCTTCTGTCCAGCAGATTTATTTTATGAATCTGTGTACCGTCCGGATATTGTCTTAGGAGTAATACTTGATCTCGCTTTGCTACTCTATTCAAATCCCCCGCAAAAGCAATAGCTTCAAAAATGGTTACTCTATTTTGAAGTAAAGTAAACTTTCCTGATCTATTAAATTCTCCCAATGCACTAAATCGTATTCCTCCTAATCTAACTCTAACAAAATACTCACTTTTATTGACGTAGCGACCAACTTCCTTTTCTACAATCAATTTAGCTTCTTCTGTAGTCAGACCAATTATTTTCACCTTTCCTATTAAAGGTAATTCTACCTCCCCATTATCATCGATTGAATATCCATTCATGAAAAATATATCTCCAGCTCCCTGACCACCGGCCATTTGGTTCATCCCTTGCTGAGATGCATTAACCGACCCTAGCAGTTCGTTCATTTGCGGGTCTGTGGTGAAAATATTAATTTCTACAATATCGTTGATCTGAAGAAGATAATCCTCCCTTAGGTAGGGATACTTTTGACTTGACTCAACAAGCGGCCCCGTTGACTCTAACATTTCTTGCATGTAAACTAGCTTCTTATTGGGAACGCAGGAAAAAAGAAAAACTGCACTAAACCCTAGTAAGGCAAAATATTTTTTTAGAAATGACATAGTTTTAGATGAATTATTGTTCAAAAAAGAAAGAAATTCAGGAATTATACAAATTTAAACATTCTTATAATCGACCATCCACATCATCTTTCTTCAAAATCCCCTTTACATCAAAAACTACCTGATTAGAAGATTTTTTAATGGATAAGGCTTTAAATTTTTGATGAGCTACTGCCAAAATCACAGCTGAATATTGATTGAGTTTGGGTGAATTTTCTCCGTTTAAAATTTTTATCCCGTACTCATGCTCTACTTCCGATGCATCAGCCCAAGGGTCATAAATATCTACATCAATGTCAAATGATTGAAGTTCGCTAAAGATATCAATTACTCTAGTATTTCTCACATCCGGGCAATCCTCTTTGAATGTAAATCCTAAGATCAACACCTTTGAATCAATCACCTTGAGATCCTTTCGCATCATCAACTTGATTACTTCGGTGGCTACATGTTTTCCCATGCTATCATTGAGCCTTCTTCCTGCCAAAATGATTTCGGGATGATAGCCTACTTCTTGAGCCTTTTGTGCAAGATAGAAAGGATCTACACCTATACAATGCCCTCCAACAAGACCGGGCTTAAATTTCAAGAAATTCCACTTGGTTCCTGCCGCTTCCAATACTTCTTGAGTATCAATTCCCAATAAGTTAAAAATCTTGGAAAGCTCATTGACAAAGGCAATATTAATATCCCTTTGGGAGTTCTCGATCACTTTTGCAGCTTCTGCCACCTTGATTGAAGGTGCTTTGTGTGTGCCGGCTGTAATGACAGTCTTATAAAGTTGATCTACATATTCAGCCACTTCTTCATTACTGCCAGAAGTGACTTTTAGGATTTTTGCAACCGTATGTTCTTTATCACCAGGATTGATTCTCTCAGGCGAATATCCTACAAAAAAATCTTCATTAAACTTTAACCCTGATACCTTTTCCAAGACAGGCACACATTCCTCTTCAGTGACACCAGGATAAACCGTAGATTCATAGATCACTACATTTCCCTTTTCTAAATAGTTTGCAATATTCTCGGATGCTTTTAACATGGGTGTCAGAACGGGTCGGTTATGACGATCCGTAGGAGTAGGTACGGTCACAATATATACATCAGAATCCTGTAGGTGAGATGGATCTGCCGTTGGGAAAAATCCTACTTCTTCTGAATGAGATGCCAATAAAACGGCTTTCAACTCCTCATCCTCTACCTCTAGGGTAAGGTCTTTTCCATTTTGAAGCTCATTAACTCGCCTTTGATCAATATCAAATCCTATAACCGTGAATTTCTTTGCAAATTCCACTGCTAATGGCAATCCCACATAACCTAAGCCTATAACGGCTATTTTTACTTCTTCTAATGGTTTAAGCATTGATTTTGTTTTTAAAAGTCTATTTAAAGCTTCGCCCTTTCAGTCCCAGTGACTTAGCTCCAAAAATCAAATATTTTATTGATTATGAACAACTTACTTTTAACTAAAGGACACCACTTTCATTATTAAATCTAAAAAAGTGAGTACTAAAATTACTCAGTAAGATCAAAGGGCAAAACTAATGGATTTTTGGTGAAATAAAATCTTGAAATATGCTAGTTTTTCTTAATGGCATAAATCAAGTGCAACTGACCGAAAAATGCTATTTTTCCTTCTCCTGCTGAAAAATCCTGAGAAGATAGACTGGCAGATTCCCATTGATAATTTGAGCTTCGAATAAACTGCCCTTTAGCACTTATTAGAAGATTTTGCCACTGATGATCCCAAAGCAATCCAAGACTGAAGTCGATCCAAGGCTTTTTCTCTGAATTTTGCCCAAAGGCTCTATAGTAAAAATCCTGATGATTTTCTAAGCGCTCAAATAAGACCCCGATCTTATTCATTTTACGCACTTTTGATATTTCAAGAGTTTGAACATTTGACCCCACACCTGCTCCTACTCCTAGCGCCTCTCCTCTATTAACAAAGCCTCTTGCCAGACCATGGGTATGCCAAGTCTGATTGCCAATTAGTCCTGAGTAGCGAATGTAGCGATTAACCGACTCCTGCTGATGAGTCAGCTCTCCCCGAACCTGAATAAATTGATCAGGTTTTTCCAATTGAAACAGTTTTTGAAACCCCATCAGATAAGCGCGGGCATGTTCGGGATTCATGATAAAATCTCTCCAATCGAATGCATGGTCTCTTCTTCCATATTCTGAATAGACTTCGAAATTTCCCTTATTTGAAAAATACCTAAAGGAAAGGACTACCTGTTGATCTTGCCCTCTACTATCGTATTCCACCGAGTTTCCATTGGTGAAAAGAGTTTTCTTTTGGAAAACTTCAAAAATCGGAAACCAATCATTAAATGTATTCCCTCTGAATTGATTGTATTGTTGGAATGTTCTCGAAAATCCAACAAAAAAATTCTTAAGAAAAGAAGGATTATAGCTTAGATGTATGGCATTTAAATACCTCCAATCTCCATCAAATCGTCTAAATAAGGCCCTATTTAATGAGTCTGATTGAGAAGGGGCTATCTGACTATTCTCGAGCCTACCTACTATTATTTCAGTTTCAACATTACCTATAAATGTCTTTAAGGGTCTGTTAGTCTTCAAACTAAAATGAGGAAAACCCTCTGCATTATCGCTGAATGTCAAAGAATTAAATTGACCGGGGCCCCACCAAATATTTGCCGTAGATAGGGATAAATCCATTGGACCAAATTCTAATGCCAAAGAACTCTGTCCCCACCAGAATCTTGAAATGGGCTCATTCCCGAAACGCTCAGGATTATCTCCATTATTCCAATAAAAAAATCTTGCCCTGGTTACCCTATTAGAAAAATTATCTGAAAACCCTTCAAATGGATTATTGGATGCGAAGACAAATTCCGGCTGAAATTGTATCTTCAGAAAAAATAACTTAGCAAAAAAACCTCCGGAGAAATATGATTGTAAACCTACATTGGGAAGCTTCCCTTTATTTCCCCAACCATAGGGCCTTTTTGAATTAAAACTTGTCGAATTAATGGCTGGTAATATTCCAAAGGAGTAACCTTTTTTTCTGATCAGTTCAGGGAAAAAACTTAAAACCAAGGAGTCCTCCTGATCTTTATATATTCCTTTTAAATCGAACGGTCTTATAAAAAAAGAAGACTGCTGACCAGAATTACCTAGCAACTGTGCCCTCCTCGTATATTCTTCCACTACAGGAAATCCAGCATTTAGGCTTTGGGCGGAAGAATTATTTGCTGCCCAAAACACCATTAAAACTAAAAAAAACAGAAAACGCTTCTCCACTATAATCTCCCGGGTTTTTTACCCAAAAATACACCCATAGATTCCATGGCTTCTATCCATCTCAGTGATTGCTTAATTAGGCTAAAAGACAGCCGACGAGTAAAAGTCCTGTCACTTAAGTTCCAAATATCTTGGTGATCAGAAATCCGAATCCTAAATTTTCCCAATAGTTTCACAAAAACCATCAACCTGTTTGGGGATTTAGGCAACCTCCCCCCAAAGCGTCGTGCTTTTGTTGCTAGTTCATCCCAAGACTCTCTCGAAGGGTGTTTAATGATCATTAAAGGAGCATAAGAAATCTGGAAACCAGCTCTAACAGCACGATTACAAAATTCAGAATCCCCTCCCGTCATCATTTTGGAATTAAAGTCGCCAACAGCTTCAACCACTTCTTTTCGTACAAGTAAGTTTGCTGTCACTCCAAAATTTTCTTTAGCAACATACCTTTCATTTGGAAAAGCAAATGCGCGATCAAAATCGACAAAAACATTATCGGCCTTAGAAAAAAGCTCAATTTTACCGGCAAAAACTGACTGTGAAGCATTTTCAAGCAAATCAATCGCTTGCTTTATCCAATCCTTATTGGGAATACAATCCGAATCGGTAAATAAATAAGCCTTGCCCTTTGCAAGGGAAACTCCATGATTTCTGGCAGCATAAGAGCCTGGACTTAATTCATCTACAAGTTTTAGCTGATAAGGGAAATCACCTAAGTCCACCTGCTTTGCGCCAGCTTCATTATTGACCACTATCACTTCGAATAAATCAAGTACACCTTCTTGATTTTTCAATGATTCCAAACATATCCTTAATCGGTCCCAGTCCTTAAAAACTGGGATAATTACAGAAATCTTAAACAAATTTTTTACTTCTTTTTATTGAGATAAGTCTTCAGAACTCCAAAAAATGCATAATGAACAAAATAATAACTGGCTTTAAAAAACGAAAGATGTTCAAAGTCACGGTAAACTTTCCATTGATAGGAGGCAGCTTTCCATTTATTACCCGATATAGAATCCGACCTCAGGCGATATTTAGCCAAAGGGACATTGAGTCCATAGGCAAAAGGCGTCATTTTTAAAATCTTCAACCACAAAGCAAAATCCTGCCTACGAGAAATATCAGGCATGTACACCTTTCCGAGTACTTCAGTATCATACATGGCTGTCAAACAACCGATCGAACAAGTTTTCAACAATTCTTGATGAGTGACTTTATCAGGCACCTCCTGCATTCCCATTAATTTACCTTCTTTGAACTTACGATATGCTGTAAATGTAAAAGGGTAATTATTTGACCTCATAAAGTCCAACTGACGCTCCAATTTATTCGGCTCCCATAAATCATCACTATCCAAAAAGGCAATATACCTTCCTTGCGCAGCTTCTATACCCCTATTTCGAGTGATTGCAGCACCCTGGTTCTCTTTGTTTTTAAGTAATTTAATTCGCTCATCCAACTCCTCATATTTGGAAAGAATAGACAGTCCGTTATCTGAAGATTTATCGTCTATCAAGATGAGTTCCCAATCTGTAAAAGTCTGATTCAGTACAGAATTAATCGTATCCTCAATAAGTGAAAAAGAATTGTGTACAGGCGTAATAATAGATACCAGCATCAATTATTAAAATTTAGCATAAAATCCCTTCATTGTTTCTTTTAAAGCCTCGGCAAATGAAACTGTTTTTTGGCTTTTTAGCAATTGCTTGCCGATAAACAAAATCCCTAAGCCTAAAAAAGGGGAAAAACCATAGAGCCTTTTGATTATAGCTCCTTTACTTCTAAAATAACTAGCATCCAGGACCTTTCCAGAGCTTTCTAAGGGATGAAAAACGATAACCTCCGGTACATATATTACCTTTAGACCTGCATCAAGGCAGTCATTCAAAAAAATCACCTCTTCCCCACTTTTGAATTGGGCACCCAGTCCAAAATTTTCATCAAACCGAATAGAATGCTTTTTAACACTAGAAGATCTCACTGCTATCTCTACGGACGAAACTTTATAAATGCTACTCCGAGTATGTGTGAATTTGGTGTCACTGTAAGACGATTTATAGGCTAAGCCATCTGGAGTTTGTACCCGGAATGTGATTACATCGGCATCAGGGTATTGCTCAAAAGCCCGAATAATCTTAGATTCTAAATCATCTACAAAGGATACATCATCGTCAGCAAAAAGGATAATTTCCCCTTGAGCCTTATCTAAAGCTCGATTTCTACTTTTGGAAAGGCCCCTCTCCTTAAATTCGAAAAAAGAAAATTTATAATCCTCTACACGCCTACTTCCGCCTCCTTGTGATATCACCAATACAGGAAACGAATATTGCCGAAATCGTTCAATCGAGGTTGACAGCGTCGAAATTAGTACTTGAAAAACCACTTTAACCTAGGAACATATTGAACAAAACCCTGAGAGACCAACATGGTCAGCAGTATGGTAGCTGGCAATCTGTGTCTCACCGCACCAAGAAGATGAAACTCAAAAAAGCTGGACATCGCCACATAAATCAAAATAAAGGTAATCCATAGCCAATGATTTTTTATTGTATTAAGAGTAAGTAGCAATAAGAAAAGAACAAACAGAAGGTATAAGCCATCTGCAAAATAAGCAAGCTTGGTCCAAAATGGTATGAAAATCAATACCGGGAAGGGAGCGAGCAAAAACTGGAAAAAGAGACCTGGGAATGAAATAATCAAATCAAACCAAGAGGTCCATTCTACCTCGGGGTACGTCACACCAGTTTCAAAGTAATTCAATCGCTGCACATTTCTAAAAAGAGCTAGACTCTCGGGAGATATGGAGATTTTTAGAAGAGCCTGGGATATAAAATTGAGAGCAACAAAACCCAAAGGAATGAGAAGCAAAGAAATTACAATTTTGGTACTGTGCCTCCAATTGAGGCTGAAAAAATACTTCGTGAGGATAATTATGAAGAAATACAATACCAATTGAATTCTTAGCATAGCAGCAAGGCATATCCCTAAGATTAGAAATAAATTAATCAGCTTAGGTTTTGATACACCATAAAAAAACAATCCCAAGGCCAAAGTGAAATAACTTTCTCGGAGCGGAGTAAATGAGTAAATAATAATAGAAGGCATCAAAAGCGAGAGAAGTAAGAAAAATCGCTGGCTCCAAACCTCCTTATTTTGATACATTTGATTGAAAGCGGCCAATATGAAAATCAATCCCGATTGGAATAAAAGGATATTAAAAAGAAAATAATTGAAAATGGATTTTAAGGATAGCCAATAAACAGGAATAGCCAAATACTTATAACCGATTCTGACGCCAATAGATTGATTGTCTGGGGTAACCCCCGTTTCCAAAATTCTCGTAAACAACCCTGTGTCAGGGAAAAAGGGGATCAGCTTGAAATTAAAATCTATCAAGCCAATAAGCATATAAAAAAGAAGTCCTCCGAAAAAATGAAACCGCAGAAATTTATCATCTGAAAGCAGAAGGGATTTAGCCAAGAAATAGAGAAAAAAGTAAACGCCAATGAAATAAAAGGGTAAACTCAAGAGGTCCCAAAATTCAATATTTTCGTAATAAGCTTTCATTTATTGCTTATTGATTGCCAAATGGAATTTATAGATGCCAAAGGCCAATAGTTTTCTTGATCGTCGAGGTCTTTTCAAAACCTTTTCATGAAGAAAAATCATCAAAGAAACAGAAAAGGGTAATTGTAAATTTTTACAATCCGAAAAATAAATTCCTTTAATCAATTTTAATTGTCGCCTATCAATCACTTCCTCAAATCTGAACATCAAGTAAAGAAATAAACTATAGGTCTTCGACAAACCATCGCACCCAAGGATTACTTTGATTTTTTCTAAGAAAATAATTCCCTGATTCAGGATGAAAACCCTTTTATCAAGATCGATTTTAGTATGGAATGCTGATTTGCGATAAAAAGAAGTAGGCAATGAGTGATCATCAATGAAAATTGTGGAATCCTTTTCAGCCAAAGCTCTGATATGTATTTCCACATCCTGAAAACGAAGAAGACCTTCATCAAAGCCTCCAATTCTATTAAAAAAAGACTTTTTCCAAACCACACTACTAGTATGCCAGGGTATTTGATAACCTAAAAATAGATCTAATAGCTTTTCTTTTTCAATACCAATCACTGATTTGGAATAAAAGGGAGTGGTATCTTCAATGGTATCGACAAAACAGACTGTTTTAAATACCGCAAGTTCAGCCGCATCCCTAGACTTATTGACTCTATGCTCTAGACAATTAGGAGCAATAAGATCATCCGCATCAAGAAATAAAAGGAGTTCGGCTCTTGCGTTTGAAACGCCAAAATTCCTACAGGAATTCGCACCTTTTGGGAGGTGATCTGGTCTACGAAGACTCTTAAATCTTTGGTCTATTAGCTGAAAAGAATCAGAAATCTTTACAGAATCATCCTCAGAGCCATCATCGACTATAATGCACTCCCATTCTTGAAATGACTGAGAAGAAATCGACTGGAGCGTTTCTTCTAAATTTTTAGAATTGTTGTAGCATGGGACTACAACAGAAATTACTGGTTCAATTACTTTTATGAATTTGAAAGTATTGTCTCATATAGGACAAAAAGATCACAGCAAGGCCCAAGAAAAACCCAAAAATAATTGAAAATGCAATCGTAAGGGGAAGTTTAGGAGCGGTAGGCCTGTTTAAAATATAAGGAGGTTCAATTTCTGAGAAAATGGGTCTTAAGCTATTTAGTTTGATTTTTGCCAATTCAAGCTCTTGGGAAATAGTCCGGAATAAATCAAATTTCAGATTGCTTTCTGCGCTTAAATTTTGCTCACGCGCCCTCAAACTTTCCAAAACTACTCCTTGATTCTGTTCCTTAAATCTGGTGAGTAAATTTTGAGCAACTCTATAGTTTTGCTCTGCAATAGCATTTTGTCCTTCCAAATAACTTACCTGGTTGGATTGTTTTTCAAGAACATATCGACTTGTGTATTTCTCTAATAGCTCTCGAACCATTTTTGAAAATTGATAGGACAATTCTGCTTCGGGCATATCTGTACCTAAGGTCAACAGATTCCCCTCGGTAGTAATACTAATTCTTTTCCCAATCTGTCCCATGGCATAAAGCTCAAGTGGGGCATATTTTCCTCTAATCGAATCTTCATTCAAAAGTGATTCATCAATTTGGGGTGTACCCTTAAGGATCGATAGAGGACTTTTTAAGAATTTAATAATTTCATTTTCGGGTTTGGTTTCAACCAAATATTTAAATAATGAAAGGGAGTCAGGATAAATTTCACTCTTGACCTTGGTGAACATCAGCTCTTTAAGGAATGGTTTACTTTGAACAATCACCGGGTAGAGCTTTGGGTCCAAGAAAGCCTGATCTGAATTAGCAGAACCAATATTAACACCTGACATTTGCGCCAAAGCGCCCAAACCGCCGGAATTTCCACTTTGCACATTGCTTTCCACTAGCAATACAGTATTGAGTTGGTAAGAATTCGGAGACGCTGCATAAAAGCCCAAACCAAAGATTAGTACTATACTGATAGTGATCAAAAGTAGATAAAGCCTAAACCTCAATAATCTCAACAAGTTGATGAAGCTAAACTGGTTTCTTTCTAGTATTTGTTTTGTTTTCTGCGAGGTCATGGATTAAGAGAAGCTTATTTACTGTCTTTGAGCTGCTTTACCTTTATGGGCTAGTAGAAACATTTCTTTGATTCCAATCCACTCAAGATACCAAACTGCGAAAAATAATTTGATCTTATCAACTAAGTAAAGGTCTTTTCTGAATAAAAGAGAAATTCGCGGACGAAGCATGTTGAGGGTAAAAGTAAATTTTTGCCAAACTGAATAATTTTCAAAAAATCTATAAAACATTCCACCGGAAGTTCTTTTCTTCTTTGAAATCAGATCTCTAAACCTTTTTCTGGCAGGGTGGTATACCAAAGCATCTTCCCCGTATTTCATTTTAAAACCCAATGCGCTAGCCTTTTGGGTCCATTCAAAATCACCACCTGACATTAGATTTTCGGAAAAGTCTCCTACCTTCTCAATTACTTCTTTTTTGACGAATAGATTGGCTGTAATACTTTGTCCTCTTTCTTCTACATTCCTTTTTTGATTAAAATTAAATGTTTGTTCAAAAAGAAAAGTAAGTTCGTCACCATCTTCTTCTTTGAAAAATTCGACTTTCCCACCAACCAAGTCAAAGCCGTTTTGGATATAATCAAATCCTTGTTTCAACCAATCTTTATCTGGAATACAATCTGAATCGGTAAAAGCTATTAGCTTCCCTTCAGCAACAGCCATTCCCAGATTTCTGGCCGAATAAGAACCCGCACGTTTTTGAGTGAGAATTTTAGCATTTTCCGGAAGAGCCAAAAAGTTTGGCTTAGGGTCTTTCGGATCATTATTGACAACTAGGATTTCAAAGTTACAATTAGAAAGACTTTGGTTTTGAAGACTTTGCAGACACTTGGCAAGCAAATCCCAACTTCTATATGTAGGGATAATAATTGAAATTAACAGCACAATTAATTTGAAAATATATACACTGATCCAAAGAATAACATTTTCTTATGAATATTGGAATTTGAGTCAATTCAAGGATTAAATCTCAAAGAATTAGGTTAAATAAATAGCTGCCAGATTTTGAATTTCAAAACTCATTTAAAATGGATACGGGTATGAAACCAAGTAAAATGATAATTATTAATAAGCCAACTCTATAATTTTCAGATCTCCTGAATTCCCATAAGCTGTCAATCAAAAGCAGGGGCAATACCCCATATTTAAGTTTCTATGATTCAAATTCCGATCATTTGAATATCCAATAACTAACAATGTTAATGAATAAATATTAGAGAAGCAGATCTAAAACGTAATCTAAGTTATTAGACTGTATTTTTCTCTTTTTACCTAAATTTCTTTGTATTGCTGATAACAATTTTTGAGTATTGGAATCGATTTCCCCTTCTGCCAACCCATTATTAATTAGATACTCATAAGTAATTTCACCATTTTTTTCAAGGATGATACTAAAAGTACCTAAATCAGCTGCCTCTGCAATACAACCCGAAAATTTAGATATGTGTAAATCTACCTCTTTTAAAAGAATTGGCAAAGGTGTTTGATTAGCTTTTTCCCAAAGCGAGTCATCATAAACATTCAAGGCTTTTAGTCGAGAAATTATTTGGTTTCTGGTCGAGTAACCTATCCTAGGATGCAAGCGAAAAAGCCAAGCTATTTCCCTTTTGCTTTGAGATATTGCCTCATAAATATATTCATCAATGGGCGAATTTACTGGCTGAAGAGTGAGTAATACTGAAGGCTGATTGAGACGTGAATAAAAAGTTGAATGGTTCAAAAAGTAATGCCAGGGGTTTCCCCCATTTAATGTTTTTAAATTAGGATACTTCAGGTTTTTTGTCAAAAGAGATTCAGTTTGAGCATCCCAAAGCCAAAATAAATTAGGAAGGATAAAATAGTCACCTTTAAATCCAGAATATGCCGGATGGTAAACTCCTTGACTACCATGCTGAATATCAATGCATTCTATCCCTTTGTGTCGAGCGGAAATCAATAAGCCGAAGCATGGAATATTATAATAGGATAATAAGAAAACTTTCTTAGGATGGGTTTGATCCAATACCCAGTCAAATGTTTTTTTCCACCAAAATACTTTATTCAAAGTCACCTCAATTTCTGAGCGGGTAGAAAAATCAGGAAAGTTAATTTTATCTTCTACGAAAGAAACAAAGCCATCAATCCCATCCCAATTTGAAAAATCAACTTCATTTTTTTCATATAAACTCTCAAAGTGATGATAAATAAACTGAATATTGAGCCCTCGATTTCTATAGGTTTTTTCCTCAGTATATTTTCCGTACTCTAAAAAAAGAATCTTCTTATTTTTATTGATGAAATAATCCCCAATAGGGTCATAAAATTTATTAAACGATTCGCCTTTAAAATTTTCTCTAAAATTACTCCCACTAAAGAACAGAAAATCAGTCGAATTCAGTTTTAATTTTTGAAATTTGAAAGAATTGATCTTTCTTTTCAGAAAGTTTTTGAAAGCATAAAAAATAAGTAATAGCCGCGAAACTTCCTTTGGCTTAACTGAAATCCCCCAAAATATTCTTAAAAACAGAGTACTTTTCAGGATCGGCCAGACCTTTACATCGTTATATTCCCAATTTTCGGTAGCATTATTCTCTTCAAACCTATTTAAAAACTCTATGATTTCTTTTCTCTCTTTAAAATCCATTATCCAAACTTCTTTTTGAATAAAAATCCTAATCTCATTGCCATAAGTAACGCAATAATTGAAACGATTAGTTTTATTTCTTCATCAACTTCGACCAAGTAGTAGGCTAGAATCGTCAGAAGAAGGGTTAGAACCAACCATTTAATTGGATGATAATTAACATAATTTAACTTTTTAACAGAGGGAATAAAATACCCTGCATAGCCCATAAACAACAATGAAACGAAGGTAGTATAAGCTGCAATTTCAAACCCAAAAAAGGGGATTAGGATAATATTTGAAACCACATTAATCAAACCAGCTATAAAAGTAACCTTCCATATCACATGGGTTTTTTCAAGGTAAAACAATTTGTTATTTGCCCCCAAATACATGGGTCTGTAATTGTATCCCATTATAATAATTATTCCCAAACCATACATTTGAGAAAGCGTCTCATTTCTGATGAGAAAGGAAAAAACCTCCTTAGACCAAATTGAAATTAAAAAAGTCAATACCAAAAATCCGATCTGCAACAGAAATACCAAATTCCTAGCCTCCAGATCCTTTCCCTTTTTGTATGCTTTCATCATCATAGGACCTACGGCTAGTCCAGCTGCATTTCCTAACTGCTGAATCATGTTTCCTATCGTATAGGCAGCACTGTATTTCCCCACATTATTGGTACTCACTCCTACCAAATCCATTACCATTTTATCAGAGGAGTTCAATAAATAACCTGAGTAATAATGAGGAACAGTTGGTAGACTCACCTTTAAAAATCGCCTGATTGATCGCCATTTGAAATTAAAAATTGGAGTCAGATTTAATTGGAAGTTGACAGGATAATAGTAGGAAGCATTGGAGAGTACAGTCGATATAAAAGTCGACCAGAACCAGCCCATATACCCCAGTTTCAAATACGAGATAAAAAACAAATTGAGGAGGACGCTTACTATTCCGAAAATCGCCGTCCTAGTTGCAATTTGAATAGGTTGCTGTTTAAGTTGAAAATAGGTACTCCCTATGGTAGCAACCGGTCCAAAAAGGACAAGTGGAGCGACATTGATTAAAATGATCCACCATCTATTAACTTCGGCAACTTCAGGAATAACCAAATAGATCAATAGGGATAAGATAAAGGCATAAAAAAAATTCCAAAAAGTCAAAAAACCATAGATTTGTCTCCAAGCCCATTTAAATTGTGAAGGTGATTTGTAATACGAATTCACTAAAATAATCCGAAGTCCTAGAAATGATAATACTGAAATTGCTGCAGTATAGGCCGTCAGTAATCCTGCAACTCCAAAATCCAATTCCGTTAAATCTTGGGTAATGATTGGCAAGACAAAAAATTGAGCAATTTTTGGGACTTGGGGAGCCAATCCATAAATTGCCGTATGGCTAAAAAGTTTTTTAATCATTAAAAAGCAATTCTGCTAACAACCAATCTCGATGGTTATCAATGTCATGCGAACTCAACTCATCCATTTCATACTTCCTTACCTTTTTAAATTCATGGATAGGCTTTTCTTTTAAGGTTTCGCATTTGATGATATATATCGCTCCGTTTAGCTCATATACCTTGGGACAATCTTGTCTTCTAATAAAATTACCCTCTTTGGATTTCACTAACCAACCCTGCTCATTCACTTCCCTCAAGACAAAGTAGGGGTTTGAAGTTGTTTCTTTGACCGATACGACCATTTCACAAGAGTTATCAAATAATTGGAGTGCCTCTTTAATATGCTTTCCTGTCCTAAATGGTGAGGTTGGCTGCAGAAGAACCAGGTTATCAGGAAAATAGCCTAAATTTTCGTAAAACTGGAGTGCATGAATCAAAACTTCATGGATTCCTATTTCATCTGTGGCCAAAGATGCCGGCCGGAGAAAAGGAACAGATAAACCCATCGATTCGGCTACCTCTTTTATTTCTTCATCATCGGTTGAAATACAGATAACCGAATCTTCAAAAACTTCCCTTGCGGCCTCTATTGTATAGTGTATCAAAGGCTTCCCGCCAAGTAGTTTAATGTTTTTCCTTGGCACTCCCTTTGAACCACCTCTAGCCGGAATAACTACTAAGGGCATCAAAACTTGATTTGCTTTAGGTCCTTTTGAGCTTTATTGTAATCTTCATGCTTTCCAATGTCTAACCAATAGCCTAACAAGGGATAAGCCACAACTTTTTTACCTTGAGCAATCAATAACTCCATCAAATCAGTCGCATTAAAGTGACTTGATTTTGGAAGATGATCAATCACTTCTTTCTTCATCAAATAAATACCAGCATTGGAATAATGGGTGTAAGTAGGTTTTTCCTTAAGGCCTGTAACTTTTTTTTCTTCCGTTTCCATTACCGCATAGGGAATATTAACTTGGTAGGGTATGCAGGCTACAGCCAAATCAGCCTCTTCTTTTTGGAAAAACAAAAAGAAATCTTCAAAATCAATAGTGGTCAATAAATCTGAATTCATCATCAAAATATGATCATGGACGAAATCATCAATTAAGCCGAGAGCACCTGCTGTTCCTAATGGCTCTTTCTCCCATACGTATTTTACACGAATACCCTTGTCAGACCCATCCCCAAAATATTCTTCTAGCTGTTTTCCTAAATACCTGACAGATAACCAAATATCATCTATTCCAAAAGCAGCCAATCGATCAATATTATACTCAATAATTGGTTTATCGCCTATTTTCAGAAGAGGCTTGGGTGTGGTATCCGTCAGTGGTTTTAAGCGTTCTCCCCTTCCCCCTGCCATAATCAAAGCATCAACAGGTAAATAAGATTTTTGATGTTTGAAATTGATCACACTGATGATCTGCATCTGCGGATTTACCACTGGAAAGACAGAAAAATGCTTTTTCCTTAACTCTATAATCTCATTTAAATCATACTTTCCTTGTTGGATATATTTTGGATTGGGTTGAATAAACTCTGATAAGTGATTTTCAAATCCTAATCCTTTGATGAATCCTCTTCTCAAATCTCCATCTGTCAAGGAACCTAATAGTCTATTGTCTTGGTCTACTAAAAACAAGATCGCATCAGAAGCTAAAGTATCCAGTTGCTTTAAGACTTCCCGGACAGGCGAGTTGATATCAGCAATATGCCTATGAAAAGTTTGCATAAGTTTCTTTAAGTATTCCTAAAATAGTTTGAGAAGGGTTGGGCTGATAGTAAGGATTTGTTCCTTCAAATTGTTTTTGGGAAAAAACCTTAGCCTTTTTTACAATTTGATAAGAATCAAAAGGTAAATGGAGGACATTCTCTCCTGCCAATCTTCCCTTTTGCCTATCGCCTAAGTTAATCACGTATTTCTGAAAAGTGGCTGCTTCTATTATTCCGCTTGAGGTATTTCCAATCATTAATTTAGAATACTTCATACAAGTGAAATAGGATTGGGTTCCAAAATTTTCTATGATTTTGATCTTCTCCTGCTTTTTTCTTAGCTCCTCAAACGCCAATCTGTATACCATACCAGCAGTATCCGGATTGGGCATGGTAATGACGACCTGATAGTTGACCGACAACTGCTCCAAGGCCAAACAAACTTCCTTACAGTACTTCTCATTTAGATCAAATGCAACTGTCTCTGGATGTACCGTTACCAGGATAGTGCCTAAATGGAGATCAATCTTCCATTTCTTTTCAAACTCATCGGGGGAAAGTAATCGAATAGTAGCCAAATTCTCCAAACTGAGTGAGCCGACATTAAAAATTTCAGCATTATTATTATCCAATAATTGAATCAACCGGTTTCTGAAAGCATCAGTCGAAACAAAATGAAGATTACTAGATAGGGAGATACTATGCCGATAAATATTGTCTATTGCCCCCAAAGTAGTTTCTCCTCCATGTAGATGGGCAATTTTTACTTGAAAGGGTACTGAAGCCGCAACCGCTGCTGCCATTTCAAATCGATCTCCCAAAGCAAAAACTACCTCAAATTCTTGATGGTTTTCTTCCCAAAATTCAGAAAATTTCAGAGCCGTCAGGGCATAACCCGAGGCAACCGCATTCGGGCTGTCTCCCAACAGCAAGGACTCTATTTTTCGAAATACGTTGAATCCATCGGATTCTATTTGGGCAAGCGTATAACCATGGAGCTTTGACAAATGCGTTCCAAAAACAATGATTTTGAAAGAAATTTCCTCATCCTGCTCCATCGCCTTTAACAAGGGGAGATAAATCCCATAATCAGCTCTGGAACTGGTTAAGATGCCAATTCTAATCATCTTAGATTTTCCATTGAAATTTTTGCTCCCTTTGGCAAGTCAAGCAACAATTCTTTTCCGATGATATAATCAATTTCCATAGGTGAAATACCATCTCCTGGCCTCAACGAAATCAAGTCATCTTGACTCAAAACATCCCCCTTTTTGATTTCACGCTTTAAGTGGAGACTTTTTCTTGCAATCAGAATATTCTTTTTCTCACTTTGACTCGGCTCCTTAATCCCATTGCCGCCTATGGCTTTTTCTATATTCCTAATAGCTTGAACCATGGATTTCAATTCAATAGGTTCAAGGGAAGCCGCGTGGTCTGGACCCGGCAAGCCTCTATCCAAAGTAAAGTGCTTCTCTATTACCCAGGCCCCAAGGGCTACTGCTGCAATGGGAACTTCTATACCCAAGGTATGGTCCGAATAACCCACTTTCACCCCTAGTTCTTCGGCAATTTGCCTCATTGCCAAAAGGTTTACATCCTCCATCGGTGTAGGGTATTCAGTATTACAATGAAGAACGGTCAGTTGATTCTTGTCAATACCCTCTAGGAAAATAACTTCAAGGGCTGCTTTCACCTCTTCTAAATTTGCCATTCCTGTGGAAAGAATCAGGTCTTTCCCTTTTCTGGCAATGTGCTGTAAATAGGGTTTATTGGTTAGTTCACCCGAAGGAATCTTATAAAAGGGAATGTTCAACTTGTTTAAAAAATCAATACTCTCTGAGTCAAATCCTGTAGAAAGAAATTTAATCCCTTTTTTTTGACACCTTTCAATTAGGACCGGATACCAGTCATCGCCCATCTCCAACTTCTTGAGCATGCCGAATTGGGTATCCTCATCTCCCTTCATATTATTCTTTTGATAGACTGCCTTCTGAGCTGTTGGATTGACAATTTTTTCCGCCTTGAAGGTTTGGAACTTGACAAAATCTGCTCCCGCATCAGCAGCAACATCAATCAACTCCAATGCCTTGTTGATATCTCCATTGTGGTTGACTCCTGCTTCTGCTATTATAATGACAGGTTTGACACTCATAACTTTCTCAGCTTATTACCGACCCATACCCCTTTCTCCAAAAGATCGGAGGTAACTACACTGCCCGCACCAATCACATTTCCGGCATTTATGGTAAGATTTTGTCTCACCACAGCATTGGCACCAATAAAGCACTCCTTTCCAACAGAAACATTTCCACAAAGTACCGCTCCCGGCCCAATATGAACGCAATCGGAAATTTGACATTCATGCTCAACAATACAGCCCGAATTTAAAATCACCCCCTGTCCTATTTCAGACCCTGCGTTCACTAATACATTTTTTCCAATGTAGCTGGATGGCTGAATGAAAGCTGTTCGGGAAATGTTGGCACCTGGATCAACTGCTACAAATTGATTCAATTGATGTTTCTGGAAAAATGACAATATTTTTTGTCGGATTTTGTTGTCACCTAGGGAGGGAAAAACAAGATGATTTCCAACAATGGATTTTACATCTACTTCTTCTTCGAAGCCAAAATATTCCAAGCTGTAGGGATTCTTTTCCGCAGCCTTAAAATCAAAATAGCCTTTTACCTCATATCCAGCATCCAGAAGTGACTCAATAATCACATAAGCATGTCCTGAATATCCAAAAAGAAAAACGGATTTAGATTCTGACACTGCTGGGTATATTCACGATCCTTTCCTCCAAATATTCTGCATTCTTTTGCCCATCCCTGAAGCAATGCCGGTACATGGGTAAGCGGTACATCAACTGCCAAATTGGACGTGTCATCGTTTTTGAATCATTGGTAGCTTTTAAAAAAGCACCCCGCTCTTCCAAATTTTTCAGCTCCACACACATCAGCCAATAATTGGCTCTAGTGTTTTCAAGTTCTTTTCTAAAAGTTATACCTTGAGTTTTGAAAAATTCCGAATAAGCATCTGCCAACTGCCGCTTATTTTCTAAAAAGCCATCGAGCTGTTCTAACTGAGCACAAATCAATGCTGCATTCAAGTTCGGCATCCTAAAATTGTAGCCCAGCCGATCATGATAAAATTCATACGAATGAGCCACTTTGGCTGTCGTGGTCAGGTGTTTCCCGGCTATTCCAATTTCAGGGTCATTGGTCACAATCATCCCTCCTCCTCCAGAGGTCACAATCTTGTTCCCGTTAAAGGAAAAAACACCAAGTTTCCCTAAACCTCCGGTATGTTTCTCCCGGTAATAACTCCCCAAAGATTCGGCGGCATCCTCTACCACAGGAATATTCCATAAATTACAAACCTTTAGCAGTTCATCCAGATGAACCGGAAACCCAAAGGTATGCATTGGAACACAGGCTGAGATCTTTTTTCCGGTTCTCTTATTGTAGGTACTTGATTCTCTCCTTTCTCCAAACTCTTCCAAAAAGTCGGAGACTGATTTCGGAGAGAGGCCCATGGTATCATAATCCACATCCAAAAAAACAGGTTCTGCCCCGTTATGTTGAATAGCATTGGCTGTGGCCACAAAGGTAAGTGCCTGAGTAATTACTTCATCTCCTCTTTGTACACCTGCCAACTGAAGGGCTATTTGCAAACCGGCTGTCCCGTTGACCACAGCAACAGCTTTTTTGGTTTGGCTGATTCCTGCCATCATCCTCTCAGACAAATCCACATATGCCCCCACAGAGGAAACAAAGGTAGATTCCAGGGTATCCATTACATATTTTCGTTCGTTGCCCATAAAAACAGGGGCGTGAATAGGGATGAAGTCCTTGGTTTTGAACGTATCCTGTATAAACTGAACGGTTTCCTTAAAGGGCATCATCACATTTTGGCATCCAGGTACTTTCCGGTTTCCTTGTGGTCAAAAGCGGGTAATAACTCATGGAAAAGAGTAACCAGATCTGCCTTTTTCCACTGCTTTTTCTCCATCATGGCATTTATTTCAGACAGGAAGCAATCCAACTTATCGTCTTGGTAAGGGAGGCTGCTTTTTACTATTCCTAAATTGTCAAATCTAGTTAGATCCAACGTTTCACCCTCCATAAAGAATTCTTCAAAATCCTTCTCTCCTGTGGTATCGCTTTGGGTAAAATAACAAGGCCAGGTTTTGTTGTTTGCATTCAGTGACTGGCTAGTGGAATTGAAAAACTTGCGGGCTTCATCTTCCGTGGAACAGATGTAAGCTTGGTAACCCAATTGCTTCAAGTAGTTTACTGCAATCTCTGAAAAGGTGATCAAATGTAATTCTTCGCTGAGTTTGGGAAAGAAAATATCTTTATTATCTCCCAAAAGGCAGGACATCAAACAGAGCTCGCCAGATTCCTGGGGGCTCACAAAATATCTCTTGATATCATTGGGAGCTACTATTGGTTGTCTTTTTTGAATACGTTGGTTGAACCCATGAAGCAAGGACCCATCCGAAAAGGCAACATTGGCAAATCTTGCCGTAGATATGGAAATATCTTTACTCTCACGCATTAAAAACAGCTCCATGATTCGCTTGGAAGCTCCCATCATATTCACGGGGTTGGCTGCTTTATCAGTGGATACACAGAAATACTTCCTTACTCCTTTCTCTTTGGATTGCCGGATGGTTTTCAGGGTATTTAAAATATTGACCTCAACCATTCTCATCAAGGTATATGGATCTTTCTCACTCCTTACATGCTTTAGCGCTGACAAGTTTAACACATAATCATACTGTCCATCTGATTCTATAAATGTATCATAGATTGGAGAGGCAATATCCAAGGAAAAAGTTCTGAAATCACCGTCAATGTAGCCAAAGGAGCTTCTAATATCTCTCACAAGCTCTACCAGATTGTTTTCACTGATATCCACTACGTGAAGCTTTTGAGGATTTCTCTTGAAAATCTCCTTGGTAACGGCTTGCCCAATAGATCCTGCACCTCCAATAACCAAAAACCTGGAATTGGATACTAAGTCAGATAATCTCTTCTCATTGGAGAAGATATCTTTAACAAAGAGTAACTCTGTTCTTCCAATTAAATTTAATAGGTTCATGATTTCTAGCGCTATTCTTTTTAAAAAGATAAAGTAAAAAGTTTATTGTATTCCATCCTATAGGCTAGCTGGAACACCCTTAATTTTTAGACCTGAAGGAAAATCCCTTGTAACCACTGCCCCTGCACCTACCACTACCTCATCTCCAATTTCTATTCCTGGCAATAACACCGCTCCAGCTCCAATTCTACACATTTTCCCCACTTTTACTCCTCCCAAAAGTATAGCTCCTGGGCCAATCTCTGTGTAATCGCCGATTTCACATTCATGATGTACATGCGCTCTGGTATTGACCAAAACTCCCTTACCAATCCTCGCTTCGGGTCCGCAAAAAACCAATTCCATGAGGTCTGAAGCCTGAGCGAATGAAGATTGATTAATCGAAGAAGAACCTAAAATTGGAAAGTGATTCCCTCCAAGCTGATGCAATTTTTCTCTTAAATGCTTTCTATGAATAGGATTTCCTACGCCAAGACAGAATTGCGGGTCCTTTTGGATAAGTTGAATCAAAACTTCCTCATCAGTAATTACTTTATCTCCATACGTGAAGGAGTCTTTCTTCGAAACATCCTCATCAAAAAAATAAATGGAATCGTCCGAATAACCTTTAGAAATCAAAAGAGAAAAAACTTCCAATCCATGTCCTCCGGCTCCGGCTATTATCATCATCTAAATTGAATCTCCTCGATTCGAAACCGAGGAGATTCTTTAAAATTATTTTGATCCAATTCCGTAGTGAACAAAACCCAGTGTATCGAGGTATTTTTTATCATAGATATTCCTTCCATCAAATACCACTTTGTTTTTGAGTAGCTTCCCAACAGCATCCCAGCTAGGAATTCTGAACTCAGACCATTCGGTCACCAAAAGCAAGGCATCTGCATCCACACAGGCATCGTAAGCATCTGTACAATAAGTTACCTTGTCGAAAATGTAATGCTCACGAGCTTCCTCCATGGCTTTGGGATCATAAGCTCTTACTTCAGCACCGGCTGCACGAAGCTCATCCACAATAACTGCCGCGGGAGACTCTCGCATATCGTCCGTGTTGGGTTTGAAACTCAAGCCCCACATGGCAAAAGTTTTTCCAGAGAGATCGGCTCCAAAATGAGCTTTTACTTTATTGGCCAAAATATGCTTTTGATCATCGTTGACATCTTCTACAGATTGAAGTACTCTCAAATCATATCCATACTCCTTAGCAGTTTTGATAATGGCTTTCACATCCTTTGGAAAGCAAGAGCCACCATAACCTACACCGGGATAAATAAATTTGTTACCAATCCGAGGATCAGAACCAATACCTTTTCGGACCATATTCGCATCTGCACCTACCTTTTCGCATAGATTTGCAATATCATTCATAAAAGAAATCTTCGTAGCCAACATAGCATTTGCAGCATACTTGGTCATTTCAGCTGAGGGTATATCCATATAAATAATCCGCTCACCACTCAATTGAAATGGTTTATACAAGCGCTGCATGATCTTCTCAGCTCGCTCATCATCCACACCGATCACAATTCGGTCCGGTCTCAAAAAGTCCTCAACGGCAGCACCTTCTTTCAAAAATTCAGGATTGGAAGCTACCGCGAAAGGCAAATCAGATCCACGCTTATCTAATGCTTTCTTTATAGCGGCACGGACTTTTTCACCTGTCGTTACCGGTACTGTACTCTTGGTAGCTACTACAATATAATCGGTCATTTTCTGACCAATCTCATCAGCTACCCCCAAAACATATTTCAAATCAGCAGAACCGTCCTCACCTGGAGGGGTTCCAACCGCAATAAAGGCCACTTCCGCACCCTGAATAGCCTCTCCTAAGTCCGTACTAAAATGAAGCCGTCCACTTTTATAATTGCGAACCACTATTTCTTCCAAACCTGGCTCATAGATTGGCATAATGCCATTCTTTAGCTTATCAATTTTTTTCTGATCGATATCCACGCAGGTTACCTCAATCCCTACATCTGCAAAACAAGCACCTGAAACAAGCCCAACGTACCCAGTTCCTACTACAGCTATTTTCATAAATTTTATATTAAATTAATTACTAAATAATCTCTCTACCAAAATCCCTAAAGTAGCCAAACTGGAGGCAATTCCTATCCAGCCTGCTGCGTTCATTCGTTCTCTTTGTGGTTTTTGAGGTATGACAATCTCTGCCCCTGGTTCAATCGAAGGATAGTTTTTAATCCCCAAAAACCCTCTTGTTTGGGCGGCATCCCCATTGGCATAAACTACATAGGCCTTTCCCTTTCTTGCGTTTTCGGTAAAGCCTCCCGCTTTCGAAATGTAATATTTAAGCGTCCTACCTTTTTCATACCTAGCAGTGGTGGGCAAAAGAACCTCTCCTACCATTCTCACAGTTTGAAGCTGCTTCGGTACCTGTAAAATATCCCCTTCCATCAAGATCAAATCTGCTTCCGAGCCGGGGTTTTTCATAATGAATTCAAGATTGATCCCAACCATATCTTCTGTTTTAAACCTAGCTTGATTGAGCTCAGGGTCAATACTCAATGTATCTGAAAAAACCATCACCTGATCCATAGAAGACTCTTCTAGCCTCTTGGCTTTCTTTTCTTCCTCTATATCAGTTAACTTCTTGTCTACCCTTTCAAAAAGCATTCTCTCTGCCTCATTGAGATTTCGGTTAGTTTCAGGATTTAATCTCTCCCAAAGCTGCTTTAAACTTTCTTCCCTAAGCTCATCCTCTGACTTGCCTTCGTAATAAACTGTCCTACGAATCAGATTGGCTCCTTTTGGATAGGCAAATTGAGAAAGTCCACCTGCCCTATTTATCAAATCAGATATTCGTTCATTTGCATTTTGAATAACAAACTCCCCGGGGTACATCACTTCTCCCCTTACCGAAATAAGTTGTTCTCTTTCAAATCCGGGACTCCTTCTGATAAAAACATGATCAAATGGACTTAATGGCAATGCCTCTTCTTCCGGGCTTAATTTCAAGTTGGGGTCAATCGTAAGTGTGGAAATCTCAGCAATTCTACCACTAGTGGCATCCCTTACTCTTCTGGCAATTTCTATTGAGCTATTTGCAGCCGACTCTAGGAATCCCCCTGATCTTAAAATCAAATCCCCAACAGTCATTTGCGAGGCAAAAGGATAAGTTCCGGGAAAGTTCACCTCCCCAGAAATTTTCACGTAGTATTCCTCCTGAATATCATATCGGTTGGGAATAAATAATAAGTCTTCATTCTTTAATTCTACATCGACCGCATTTCCCTCCAAAATCCCGCTCAAGTCAATAGGCAAAGCCCCAAGGGTCAAATCAGTATTGGTACGATATAGCGTCGCCCTAGATAAAAATGCTTCTGGTCTCAAGCCCTCTGCCTTTTCAATCAACTCAGAAATGGTCATTCCATCTTCTAGAGAAAATTCACCCGCTCGATTGACAGAACCTACCACCTGAACCCGATTGGTAAATCGGTCTAAAACCTCCCCTACTAAAATTTCATCTCCGTCTTGAGGCACAAAAACCTCGTATTGATCAGAAGCTACATCGATTACTTTTCGCCTATCTTGGTCAAATCTACGGACGGTTACTCTATCTCTGAATGCCTTGGAAGAAAACCCTCCGGCAAATTGATACAAATCAGCTAAGGATTCACCTGGTTTTACCTCAAAATATCCTTCTCTTCTTACTGGCCCCACCAATTCCACTCTTGATTGAAAAGGAGGCACTATGATCACGTCATTATCCTGCAAAGTGATATTACTGCTTTGATCACCTTTGGATAGAAAATCATAAATGTCAACAGTGGCTTCTAGCCTGGAATTCCTATAGACCTGAATAGTTCGAAATGCACCATTTTCATTTGGTCCTCCCGCTGCATAGAGAGCATTGAATACTGATGCAAAAGAGGGTAAGGTATACGTTCCTGGCTTGACTACTTCCCCTACCATCGAAACTTTGATCGAGCGGATATTACCCAATCGAAGCTGAAGAAATGAGGAAGGAGAACTCCCTAAAAGGCTGGAATAAATCCGTCCTAAACTGGTTTTTAGTCTGGCCGTCGCAGCTTCTACACTTGCTCCTCCTACTTGAATTGGACCCAGATTAGGAATAAAAATTCTTCCCTCTGGACTAACAGTCAAGTCATAGGCCTGCTGTGATGCTCCATAGATATCGATAAGAAGCTGATCTCCTGCTCCAATGATATAGGACAAAGGAGTAGGAAGATTAAGACTGGGGCTAAAGTCTAATTGTCTATTGTGAAAAAGTTTAAACCCAAAGATTTTCTTCTGCTCTGGAGTCAAATCATAGTAAGGATCAGATCTGCGAAGTGAGTCAAACACATCTACCTGAGGTTCTGACATCAGATTCCGGCCTTGACCGGAGCCCATCACTTGGCCTTGACTTGCATTTCCGTTCATCAGCTCGCTGATTCTCCGGCCTAATTTGGCAGCTTCAGATGGAGGCATGCCTCTCTCCTGAGCCAAAGCAACTAACTGAGATGAATTAATACCATTCGCTTCGGCCCTTTTGACCAATTGCTCGATTTGGGCATTGGACAAATTATCTACTTTGACGTTTTGAATATCTGCTAAGCTTTGTGACCAAGCTAGGCTAGCGGCCAAAAGAAAGGTAACCGTTAGAAATAAGGCTCTCAAGGCATTCACTTTATGTAATGAATAGGCTATCATCAAGGATTTTCGAGTTTCTATATTTGTTTGATCCTGCAATTTAATAGTTCATTTATCAAATCTCACCTGAATCCAGCAAGCTTTAAAACATTTGGAAAGATTAGGCTGACTTTAGTAGGAATGAGTGACTTAGATACAGCTTCGCCCTTTCGGTCACATAGAATGCCTAGCAAAATCAATTAACGAAATCTAGTCTATAGTTAGATTCCTACTGCTTTATCAAAAAGGACTAAGCCAGAATGATCGTTTCTTTTCGAACGAAAGGTAAATATCACCTTTCTATCGATCAATCCCTCTATTCGCTTGGTTAAGCCCTGTATGTAATCATGATTTAAATCATCCCCTACCACTACCACATCTATTTTTCCAGAATCCACTCCTCTCGACAGGTCCCCTACCAACAAAACCTGCTCGACTTCCCCCATTTTCTCCAATATTTGCTCCAAAAGCATATCAAGACCAAGGTACTTTCTGATGATGTCCCGAATATTAGTAAAGAAAGGGTGATGTGTGTTTGCCTGATAGGCAATTTTATTTTTTTCAGAATGCTTCAACAAAATCCCTGCCTGAGTAAGATTATTGAGCTCTTTCCGTATTGCGTTGGTCGATTCGCCAAATTCATCTGCCAGCCCCCTAAGATGACTTTGGTTGCGGTCATTCACAAAAAACTTAACAAGCAGCCTCAGACGAGTCTTGGATGTGATTAGGGAGTCAAGCATTAAAAATCCACTTTTGATAAGTGAGTAACAAAGGTACTCATTCGCCTTAAGTGACAAAACTTTTTTTTCTAAAATGATTTAAATTTTTCCTTGCGAAAATACTAGTCTAAAGAAGCGGCCCTCTGTAAATATCTTTTCTCTCCCTTTTTAGAATTTTTCTAAGCAAATTACCACTTAAGGCTGAAAAAGAGCCCAAAAGAAAACCCAATAAAACTGTGAGCATAAGCATCCACAGGCCTGAGCTGACTCCGAAGATATCAGCTATTTTATCCGCTAATTTTCCTCCCGTTGTTATGGAAATAAAAACCCCTTGACCTAGCCAAGCAACTGCCATTCCCAATCCTCCTCCCCAAAACGAAGTAGCTTTCCTTGAAGGAATCAGGATACCAAAGGCAAAAATCACAATCATCACTACCCAGTAGGGTTGCCAAAAACTAACAAGAGCCACCAAAAGGACTACCAAAAGAAAATAACTTGGGAATTTCATTCTGAGGGATTTAATGTATTACTGAATAATAGATTACCGGTTTCGTCGCTATTTCTTAGATTAAAATTCAAATATTCACCATTCGCCCATTTGGGAATAAAATTTTGATAAAATCGACTCCCAGGATTACCTGATTGACCTCCAGGGTAGATTCCAAATGCTTTGACTTCCTCTCCTAGCTCGACAATCATCCTCCAGCTTGCCCCATGTCTTCCGCTTGTCGCATTGACTATACCTGATCCTCCTCCCGTGTAAACGTTTTTAACCGAAAAGGAAGCAAACTGTGGCACAAGGTGCTGAATGGTAGTTTGCTTATAATTCGCCCAAGAATAATCTCCATTTTCAGACTCCCAAGTACTCATATCCTGCACCATTTCAGCAAAAGCTTTTTTAATATGATCTTGAGCTGTTTCTATTTCCGGTGTTTCTTTCAAATCAAAAAAATCAAATCCCGGCTCATCTTTCATCAATTGGTAGGTTTGATAATTATTTGGACGAATTTTCGGACCCTTTATTTCATTCATATTTGACCAAAGAGAAAGGTAGGCTTTATTCCACCACACGTAGAAAAGTGTCGGTGCTTTCTGATTGGGGTCTGCATAAAAATCCCATGCCTTCAATTCTTTTAAATAAGACAATCCCTTTTCACTTAGAGTATCTGGAGAGCCAAGAAATTCTATCATCAAAGGAAGAGCTTCTGCTGCATGCAAATAAAAATCATCAAACTGCAATTTCATCATATTCTCCACAGTGACCTGATCCATAGCCTCCAATTGACTATTGATCCTTCTATTTCTGTAATGCTCATAGCTATGGTCAAAAACATAATAGGGGTAAGAAGGAGATACCGGATGTTGATTTGCCGAAGAGACAAAACCTCTTTCGGGGTTAAGTGTGCTGGGATTATGCTCATAGGGTATAAAATCCTGCCATTCCATTTTTGGGTCAGCTCCATCCATAAAAAATTTTCCCTGTTCTTCCCATTTAAGTGGAAATTTTCCCTGAATTCGCATAGCAATATCTCCTTCATTGGATGCAAAGACAAAATTCTGGGCAGGGGCTGTATAATGGTCCAAGGCCGCCATATAGTCCTGATGATTTTTGGCTTGATTTAGCAAGATGAAAGTTCTTTGTTCATTGGAACCCATGTGCAAGGTCCACTTCAAGGCAAAATTCACATCTTGGCGCTCCGATCTGAAATTTCGATCATAGACCACAGGACCATAATGTGTATATACTACAGTATCTACGAAAGCTGTTTCTTGACCCTTTATTTTGATCTCTTCCAGCCTAAGAGTGGCATCCCTCCATTCCTGTCCATATTGATAGGACTTTCGTGAAGCGTCCTTGAAAGTAATTTTGTACCAATCTCTCGCATCTTTAGTGGCATTGGTGACGCCCCAGGCCACCTGCTCATTGAAACCGGAAATCACCCCTAGGGCTCCAGGAAGTGTAGCGCCTTTTACCCTGTACGCTGGGGTAGACAGTTGCATCGAATACCAAATCGAAGGCAGATTTAATCCCAAATGGGGGTCATTGGCCAAAATCGGATTGCCGCTTTTTGTTTTGGAACCTGAAACCGCCCAATTATTTGAGCCAATTCCCTCTTCAGGTTGCGGTAAAGGATCAAGCAGGAGCTCGTCCTTAGGAAACTCAAGGGAATCAGGTTTTACTACCTGAAGAGGTGTAAAATTCCAATTTCTTTCTTTTTCAATCACTGGGTCTACTACCTGAGGATATTCCGGAAAAAGCTTATTTAACATCTCTTCCCCCAAAACTTTTCTAAGATTGGAATACTCCAAATCTCTATCCCCCACCAGCATATCTGTCATGTATTTGAGCAGGAGTAGAGACTTCAGTGCTGTCCAGGGCTCGGGCCGGTAATTCAAGATTTTATATTCCACCGGTAGCCTTGCTGTAGTTAAGCTTTCGATGTATTGATTGACTCCTTCGGCATAGGCTTCGACCTTTTCCAAAGTGGCTGGATCATTTTCTTCAAGAAACCGAAGTCCTACCTCTGCCCCATAGGAAAGCCCTTTCCTTCGAGTCATTCGGTCAAGATCCAAAGCTATATCACCTACGATTTCGGATATTCGCCCTGCTGCGGCCATAGTCTGAAACTCCATCTGCCATAATCGATGCTGGGCAGTGACAAAACCCTGTGCACGATAGAGATCCAACTCATTCTGGGCAAAAATGTGTGGAATCAAATTTTCATCGTAGTGTACGGTGACAGGTTCGGCTAAACCTATCAAGTCTAGTTCTTCCTCAGCCAGTTGATCCTCACTATATGAATTTTGCCAAAAACCGTGATTTGGATCTAGCAAAATACCCATTGGAGGTGCGGGTCCTAAGGGAACTGAGGCAAGGTAGGCCAATCCGAGGGTGATCGAGGCGACAACCAAAAATCCGAAATACTTCATAAAATCACTTTGGGGTAGGGCCACGAATTTAATTGAAAGTTTTAAAAAATTACCTTACAGCTCGGTCATTGACTCAAAAAAAAGCCCTCATTTTCAACAAACAAGGGCTTACATGAATAGAACTATTCTATGGTGATGGGGAGCTTTAGCTTCTCCCATCTGATGACCAATCCTGGGGCCTCCAAATCAATAGAAAGTCTCTCTTGACTCGTCTCTTCCCATACTGGCGTCACCTCTACCCGAAGGACATCATTCTTTTCATCGTATTGAAAATGACCATGCTCCAAGTCCCATTCCGAATTCAAAATCACCGTCCAAGCTCCAGAGGACTTAGGAATAGTAAATAAGGAGTATTTACCCGGTTGGATGGATTTTCCTTGGATTTTCATCTCTTCTTTGAGCTCTACAAAAGTCGCCTCGTTGGCTCCGGTGCGCCAAACCACCTCATAAGGAACTAAATCTCCCCAGAGTGTTCTCCCTTTCACAGCAGGAGAACCATATTGGACCAAGAAGTCCTTTCCATTGATTTGGCCTTGCTTTATTTCCAAGGGACTAGGACGCTGTTCCTCATTTGAGTCACTTTGTCTTTCTTCAGTCTGCTCATTCTCAATCGATTCAGTTTTGGAGTTACATGAAACAAATCCTGAAACCATCAAAACCGATAACAAAATAGTAAGCGTCTTTCTCATAGTGTTCTATTTAATGGGTTGAATAAACTAATAATGTGCCAACCTTCAAAGTAGAAGTTCTTATTCGTATTGATTTTCAATCTGAAGAAGATAAGCATTTAAATTTTCAAATCTCTTTCGCTACTTTACGGAAGTTAGCTGTTTTTGGATTAATAATTGCACCAGAAAATCTCATCATCTTAGAAGATCTAAGGGAATTAGCCTACCCCATTTCATGAAATATTTTATCGGGTTTATATTCATCTGTACACTTTTGATTTTTGGCAGTGTCTATGTGTCACCGGAGGACTTTCCCTATGTAGGACTCTTACCTTTCCTCATTCCGGTCTTTTGGCTGTTAAATCTTTTCCTCTTTTTCTTGTTGATTCTGTCTTGGAAAAAAGAAGCTTTTATTCCGCTCTTGGTCTTGATTATAGGTTTCAGATTTGCAGAAATCACTTTTCAAAAAAATACCTCAGAAGAAAACCCGGATGGAATTAAAGTATTGACCTACAATACCCATTTATTCGATTACAAAACTCGTACGGAAGGAAAATTTGACCCTAGCGTCTACGCATGGCTGCAGCAGCATACTGCCGACATCAAGGTTTTTCAGGAATTTTATCAGGATAATACTACCCCGTCTAGGAATTCGCTGAAAATTCTGGGTGGAGACAGTGAAATGGAATATTCTTATCAAATCATCGATGGAAATCCCTCCAGGAGGTCTTATGGAATGGCTATTTTTTCCAAATTCCCCATAATCAACGACGGGAAAATATTTGACAATAACCGGGCAAATGGTGCTATTTTCGCAGATATTCTCTATCAATCAGATACTATCCGAATCTATAATGTACACTTGGAGTCGATGCAGATCAATTCCCAGACCTTGGAAAACTTAGATGGAGTAAAGGAAAATTACAGACAAACCCTAGGAAAACTCCACCGCGGAAGCCTTGCAAGGAGTAAGCAGCTAAAAGTACTTGAAGAGCATATCAACAACAGCCCTTTTCCAAATATTATCATGGGTGATTTCAACGAACTGCCTTATTCCAATACCTATTTTCGCCTCAGCAAAAATCATATCAATGCCTTTGAGACCGCCGGGAATGGCTTTGAATTCACTTATAATAAAATCCTGTTTTTTCTCAGGATTGACCATATTTTTTCAAGTCCGGAACTGGAAGCAGTGGAATTTACTACGCATCGGGAAGTAGACTATTCCGATCATTACCCTGTTTCGGCTACTTTGAGGTTTAAAAAGTGAGCTAAGCGACTCTAACTTCTATCAATAGAAATTATTTTCTTCAGAACGAGCTTCATCTATCTTACTTGACTAACGCTTTTTTTCAAATACTCGCTTCACCGATAGTAAAAGTACGGGAAGCAAAACCAAATCAGCTACCAATGCAAAAATCAATGCTGCTGCAATCAACAATCCTGTATAAAAAGTTACGCCAAACTGACTGATCATCAATACTGAAAATCCCAAAACCAAAACAAAGCTTGTTAAAATAAGCGCCTTGCCTGTTTCTAAAAAAGTCCGTTTGATCCCATACAAAAAGCCCTTTCCCTGACCCAATTCCATCTTGAGCCTACTCATAAAATGAATGCTGTCATCTACTGCTATACCAAAGGCGACAGTGAAAAGTATGGCGGTCGTCAGTTTAAATTCGATACCGAGAAGATACATCAGGCCCAGCATCCATAACAAAGGTATAATGTTAGGAATCAGAAGAATAAAAGAAATTCTCCATGACCTAAAAAGATAACCAGCAATCACCCCCACCAATAAAAAAGCGATCCCCAAGCCGCTAGCCATCTGACGGGTCACAGATTCATGGCCGCTATCGATGAGAAAAGAAGTGCCCGTCCATCTTACTTCCAGCATTTCGCTATCAATTTCTTCATCTATAAATTTTCCAAAATCTTTCCTGATTTTACCCATTTGATAGCTGCCCAAATCCGCCGTTCGGGCGGAGATTCTTCCCTCTTGACTATTCTCTGAAAGCACCTGATTTTTAAGCTCCACAGGAACACGCTCCAAATACGGTTTCAAACGAGCATATTGACCACGACTAGGAAGCGTAAAGGCCTTGGGGTTTCCTTGGTTTTGTGCTTGATTCAGACTTTTCATCAGTGAGTTTGGAGATAAAAAAGTAAGCTCCCCAAAAGTCTCCTCCAGGTACTTTTCTATTTGATCAATTTCCTCCAGTACGCTGTAGTCTACTAGGCTAGTTTCATTATCCTTGACGGAAAGGTAGATTTCCAGCGGATTAGACCCTCGAAACTCTCGATCAAAGAAGTGAAAATCCTTTTGAATTGGATGGTCTGTGGGTAAATTATCTAATAAAAATCCATTTACCTTGATCTGCAAACCCATGAAAACCGAGGCCAAGGTCAATCCCAAAAACAAAAAAGGAATCCATTTTTTTCCACGAAAAACCAAAATCAGAAATGGAAGTAAGTGTAACCCACTTGCCCTCGACTTGATTTTCATTTCTTTTCCTTTTCCAAACCAAAAGAGTAAACTCGGCATCAGCAGATAAATCGCCGAAAACATCAATAAAATCCCCAGTCCGGTGCTGAGACCAAAATCTTTCAAGGCCGGTACCGTGGTAAAATAAAGGGATAAAAAACCGAGCGAGGTCGTTAGAAAAGTCAAGGCTACGGGACTTATCATCGCTCTAAAAACTTTTTCTACAGACAGGTCAAACCTTGGCTCCAGTTTTTGCTCTTTAAATAAATGACTCAGTAAATGGATAGACGCACTCAATCCTACTATCAGGAAAATAGTAGGTTGCATCACTGACATAAGGGCCAACTTTTGCCCTATCAAAAGAATCATGGCAAAAGCCCATATAACCCCAAAAAGGATAACCAAAACAGTCACCAAGACAGTCCACCAAGACCGGAAAATCCAAAAAAGTAAAAGCACCATCAGTATTAAAGAGATCCCAAAAAATAACCCAAACTCTGCCTGCATGAGTTGTACAAAATCACCCTGTGTCTGAATCTTTCCTGCGACTGCGATCGGCTTTTTCCCCTCCTTGTCAAAAACTGACAAAATTTCCTGATAGAGCTGATCTCCTTCGGTCTTATCCAGTCCTCTCTTGTTTCGAATCAAAATCAAAAAACTATCTCCACTCTCAGCAATCAATGTGCCTCGGAAGCTTTCCAAATCCCGCTCTACCCTTGCTGTATTTTTATCTTTATCAAATGATATCAAGGGTCTAAATCTAGCCCCAAAAGTACCAATCCTAGGAAGTTGGACAGAAAAGACGGACAAAACTGTGTCTACATTCTCCAGAGACTGAAGCTGATCTGAAATTGTCTTAAAATCCCATAAAGACTCCTCATTTTCCCAAAAGTTCTCATCGGACTGAAAAGCCGTCAATAAATAGTCATTGTCCGAGCCAAATTTCTGTTGATAGTCATTGTAAAAACTTAAATCCTCATCGTTTTGAGGAAAAAACTGCTCAAAATTATAATCAAAAACCGGCAGGGGTTGGAGCGCTATCAAAAAGAGGGAAAATAGCATACCTATCCAAAATCTAACTTTATTAGCAGACTTGCTAAAATCGAAAAACCAAGATTTGAATGAGGATTTTGAGGGAGAATTCACAAATTAGTAATCAAAAATGAAGTGCTTTGGTTTATATTTTCGCAAAATGAGGGGAAGATACTATCTTGTCATTTCCAATTAAAATTTCTCTTCCGATGAAGCAATATCACGATTTGATGCAAAAAATTTTAGATGAAGGTGTAAAAAAATCTGACCGGACCGGCACAGGCACCTTGAGCATTTTTGGACATCAGATGCGTTTTGATCTATCTGAGGGTTTTCCCGTCGTCACTACCAAAAAACTACACCTCCGTTCGATTATTATCGAGCTACTTTGGTTTCTGAAAGGCGAATCCAATATCGCCTACTTAAAAGAAAACAAAGTTTCTATCTGGGACGAATGGGCGGATGAAAATGGCGATTTGGGTCCCGTTTATGGCTACCAATGGAGGCACTGGCCGGATGGAAAAGGTGGAGAAATCGATCAAATCAAAAACCTCATTAATCAAATTAAAAATAAGCCTGACAGTAGACGTCATATCGTGAGTGCTTGGAATGTAGCCGATGTGGACCACATGGCTTTACCTCCTTGTCACACTATTTTCCAGTTTTACGTGGCAGAAGGCAAACTTTCCTGCCAGCTTTATCAGCGGAGTGCTGACATTTTCTTGGGAGTTCCCTTTAATATTGCCTCCTATGCGCTCTTCACCATGATGATCGCTCAAGTCTGTAATTTGCAGCCAGGCGAATTCATCCACACCTTTGGAGATGCGCATTTATACCTCAATCATCTCGATCAGGCAAAACTCCAACTCAATAGAGATTTCCGTCCTCTTCCCCATATGAAAATCAATCCTGAGGTAAAGGATATTTTCCAATTTAAGTACGAGGACTTTGAATTGGTCGGATATGATCCGCATCCCCATATCAAAGCACCGGTAGCAATCTAACATTAGGTTTAAATCATGACTTTCGGAGACAAACAAAAGCTGATTTTAGGCTATTTAAAAGCTTACAATAGCCTAGATGTCGAAGGAATGCTTCGTTTCTTGGACGAAGATATCGAATTTGAAAATTATCAAGGTGGAGAACTTACCCATCAGCTTGAGGGAAAAGCCAACTTCGAAAAGCAGGCCAATGAAGCTTTGGCCTATTTTTCCAGCAGAAATCAAAGAGCAGTCAACTGGACCGAAAAGGGAGAAAGCCTTGAGGTAGAAATTGAATTTCAGGCCCTAGCAGCTGTAGATTTTCCCAATGGCATCAAAAAAGGTCAGTTCATTCAATTTGAAGGTAAATCTATCTTTGAATTCAGAAACAGTAAAATATTGAAAATCAAGGATTTCAGTTAATTTCTCTCTTGTCTTGGATTTTCTAATTCACTGGCGAAGATTTCCATCCCAATTTACCTCAAGTTCAAAAGGTTGGAGTAGTTCGTCCATCAGTACAGAGACCATTCTTCTATTCAGGATTTGATCAGTTGTAAATTCTCCCTTCAGCTCCCTTCTTTTCCAAGCTTGTGCTATTTCCAGCAAAGGAGTATTTGGCTTTACTAGAGTGATTAATTCTTGAAACCTTGCACCTGTCAAATAATCCCCCGAGGCACCCCAAAAATCTTTTAATTCAGGATAAAGTGGTCTCATCCCCTCAATCAATTCAAATTCTGTCACTTTATCATTGGAATAAAACCAAGTTTGATTTGCCCAGAGGTAAGGGACTCCCTTTCCTTTCAGTATGCCGGTGGCCCCGATTCGCTGCATGGCCTGAAAATCAGGATCCGAAGGCTGCATATCCAAATATGGCATTAAATAGGCGCCTTGATTAAGAAGTGCCTGCTGCACCGACCTGATAGAAATATCCTTCAAATCCAGATTTTTTTGCGAAGCAAGGTAAGCCAAAGTCCCCGCAGCCTGACCAATTCCCAATACCACAGGCTGAAGACGACTGGCGCCATTTACAATGTTGGAAACTGAGATGCTTTTCTCCGCCAAAATTAAAGCAGGATGATCTCGTGATACTAATGCACCTAAAGGAATATTGTAAGATGGAACCCGAATCTTAATAAAATCAATAGCCGGAGCATCCGGTCTTTCTTTGTGGTGATGATCTATGGTGTAGTCTCCCACCACCACTCCCGTTCGGTACATTGGGCTCGGTGCATCAAAAGGACTTCTGACAAAGGGCAAGGTAAAATCCACCATTCCATGATATCTTCTTGATTCTCTGTGATAAGGAATTATTGGTAGTCCATCCTCCGTAGGATACTCCTCTTCGGCAATTCCCAAGTGAGTATAGCCAAGTTCCTCTTGTATATAATAAATAAACCTAAGGCTCTTCTGCTTGGCTTTCTCTAGCTCTATTTCTCTCTGAATTGGGTCAAGTTCGACAATATTGGTGTAGTAATCATTCCCACAGTTGGGCCAATTGATCATGTATTTCCCATTGGGTAGCTTACCATAAGCTATCATTTTATCACAGTCCAAGGTAGGATCCTTATCCGTGATGGGATCTGCATGGGCGCAGGCACAGGCAAATTCTTCAGGATCGTAATTTTCAGGCTTGGAAATGGTTTTATCCTCTCCCGGTCCAAAATCCTGCAAAGTGACCACATAGGTAAGGTCCTGAATGATATCATTTGCTTCTTCGGGGGCAAATGCTTCACCGATGTCATCCCGAGCATCCATTCCCAATCGATAAGAAAGGTCAAGCGATGCCGCTACATCCCCCAACTCTGTGGCATCAATCAAAAGAGGTGCCTCCACCTGATAGGTTTTCTCATCCTTTTCGTACGTCAGTGTCCAAGTTTGATTTTCGTAAGAAACTTTCTTCCAATAACTTCGAAAAGCCAGCTCCAAATTGGGAACTGAGACGGCTATAGATTGAAAAATCTGATTACCTACTTTCGGCTCAAAAAGTGTATTGCTCACCCATCCTGTTGAAAGCTCCTGCTGAGAGCCATAATGCGCAATCAAACTATCTCTGAATTCCCCCCAAATACCTGAGGGTAATCGATGATTTCCATCAATGGCAGATACACCCGCCGCGGTAAGCATTCCCCCCAGCCATTCTGATGGCTCAACAATCAGTGTCTTGGCTCCCAATCTGCCCGCTGTGATCCCTGCGGCTGTTCCGCTAGCCCCTCCTCCTACCACGATGACATCGTAACTTTGCTGAGCAAAAAGGGAGTGAAGTGTTCCTAAGAGGAAAAAGAAAAAAAGAGATTTCTTCATGGGCTGTAAGGTTTTACTGAGTCAATAAAGGGGAATTGGAAAGCTTGGATTGATGCTGAATCATCGCCCCGACAAGGGCCGCATTCTCCTGTAGTTCTGAAATGATTATCTGTACTTCTATCCCCATTCGGTCTAGATAAGCTTGGGTGTGTGGTAAATACAAGGAGGCTATTTGGCTGATTTTACCTCCCAAAATCACGGCCTGTGAATGTAATCGGATGAGATAGGGAAATAGAAACTCGCCTAAGTTTTCACCAAATTCCTGAAAGAGAGTTGCTCGAATACTATCCTCCACCTCAGGACTGAGGAGATCTTTGACTCCGCTGATTTCAAGGTTGTAATTGGATTTAGCCATGTTTACAAACCATCGAGTACCTAAATAATCTTCTGCCACTCCCTCTTTGAATGGGGCCGTCCAGAGTTTAGCATCTTTTACCACCTCCTCTACTTTGATGGCAGAACCCAGTCCTGTCCCCAGAGTCAAAGCCAAGGAATTGCTGTAAGAACGTCCCGCTCCTACCTCACTTTCACCTATCAAAAAAGCGGCTGCATCATTGGTGAAATGTATGAGTTCGGGGGAAATGTGAAGCGATTCAGCTAAAAGTTGACGGACGGAGGAGCCTTTGAGAGACTTCATTTTCCCTTGGTCTTCCATAAGCGAAATCCCATTTTCATAATCAAAAGGTCCCGGCATGGCCACAGAAAGAAAATAACTTTTCCTTTCTCCTGCGGCGGAGCGAATCACCTCAGTCCAAGAGCTGAGGATCTCATCGGCAGTTGCGTAGGTATCTACTCCAGCTTCTTTTATTTCGCCTAATTTCACATGATCCCCATTACGTGAGACCACTGCTGCAGAAATATGCGAACCACCGATGTCGACTCCTATGTAATCCATTTTTTTCTGAATTTTATTCCTTCTCAGTAGGCTGAGCTCCGAGCTCTTGATAGATCACATCCAAAAGCTGACGGGTATTATCTTCCGAAAGCTCCCAAAACATAGCTCCAGCTAAATTTTTCTCTTTAATAAAGTCCATTTTTGCTTTCATCGACTCAGGGTCTTCATAGGTAATCCAAGCCGAATCTTTCTGTGAATACAGGTAAGGCGCTGCAGCCTTTTCGTCCCAATGCCGACTATAAGTTGAGGTTTTGCTCAAAGCAAAAATCTGATGATAAGGTAAACCCATTTTAAATTTTCCACTTTGGAAAAGCCCATTGTCCTGAGGAGCTACCTGCTCCCACATTCTCCCGTAAAACGGTACACCCAAGACAATTTTTTCGGCGGGCACCCCAAAGGAAATATGCTCTTCTACTGTAGTCTGTGCTGATCTTCCTTTAGCACCATTGGGAAAGAGATTGGCATGATGACCAGTGACATCGTCTCCAGCCGTATAAAAATCATAAGCCATGATATTGATAAAATCGAGGTATTTCTGTGCTTCTCCGAGATCATTCTCTTCCAAATACCTGCGAAATCCTCCCGAAGCTATTGTACTGAGATAATGTTTTTGATGGATTGCTCCTACCGAATCCAAAGCCGCTCTGAAGCTCTTTAGCATCGCAACAAAATTCTCCTTATCCTCGGGTCTGTAGGGATTATTATCACCAGGAATACTGGGGTATTCCCAATCAAAGTCCAATCCGTCTAACTCATATTTCAGCAAAAAATCAATTCCTGATTTTGTCAATCGATTGATGCCTTCCGTAGTCAACACTGCATCAGAAAATCCTTTGGAATGTGTCCAACCTCCGATGGATACCAAAATTTTCAGGTCGGGATTTCGTTGTTTCAATTCATTCAAAATAGAAAAATGAAGACTATCCCGCTTTTGATTTTCACCAATATGACATACCTCTCCCGCTGCCACATCGGCAAAAGCGTAATTGATATGTGTCAGTTTTTCGGCAGGGATCTTTTTGGGATTGATATTTTTCCAACCAGCAACGTAGCCTACGATATGGTGATTTTTATTTTGGTCCTTTTCTAAGGTTTCATTTGAACTACACCCGAAAGCAGCAATAACAAGTAATGCGATTACGATTTGTCTCATAAGATTGGTCATGAAGTGATAAAGTTAAAAAAAGACAGAGGCTTTGAAACTAATCAAAACCTCTGTCATCAATTAAATTAACAGAAAATTAATTTCCGCCATCCCACCACATTCTTGTGGCAAATAGATCTCCGCCCATTCTAGAGACCGCAGCTCGATAATTTTCCGGATTAGAACCGATCTCATTTTCCCAATACCTCAATCTTCTCGGAATAAAATTGCCCTCGAATGCATTTGGGTCTTGAGTTGGAGTCAGTGCAGGATAACCGGTTCTTCTCCAGTTGGACCATGCTTCGATGGCATTGAGGAAAGTGGAAGCCCAGTATTCCTCACCGATTAGCCTTAGCTTGTCCTCATTGGATGCTGCACCGAAGCCTCTCCCAGCGATGTAAGCAGCTGTTGCTTGAGCATCTACTGCAAAAGAAGGGTCAAAATATACCCAAGAATTGATCGCTGCTGCCACTCCATTGGAGAAGTGTGTCTCGGCATCGGTAGAAATCCAGCCTTTCACTGCAGCTTCTGCTCTCATAAATTCTACCTCAGCATAGGAGATTAGATAATAAGGATCTTCCCAATCTAGGTATTTCAAGTTGAGCATGGAGAAATTCTGAGGTACGATAGAGAATCGGTCTAGCGTTCCATCTGGTACGACTTCGGCGATGTTGGTCGAGTTGAAGCCATTTGGCATACCGATTTGCTCCTCGGGCGCCGTGATCCAAGTAGCCGCATTTTCAGGATCACCGATACCACCTGTAAGAATCATCTTTCGGGGATCATTATTGGCGTCCATCCAGTCCATCATAGTACCTGAGATCTTACAATCTCTAGAGTACTTGTAAGTATTCCAGTAGCCATCGTTCAATCCATTTCGGTTGACACCCTGCGGACCCGATTCATACAGAATGAAAGCAATATCATCATTCGAGGTGAAGGCCCCGTTGGTATTGGCTTCTGTAAATACTTGCTGAGCCGTCGTGGGATCTGCATTACTCATTCTCATGGCAATACGCATCAAAAGGGCATTGGTAAACTTTCTCCACTTGGCCAAATCGCCTCTATAAATGAAATCTTGGGATCCGAGAGCTCTTGCAGATTCAGAGAATTTATCTCTTGCAGCGCGCAAGTCAGTAACCATGGCTGCGTAGATTTCTTCTTGACTATCATAGTTAGGGAACCAATTCTCCTCCCCTTCTAAACCTTTTCCTGCCTGAAAATAAGGTATATCACCATAGATATCCGTCATTCTGTGAAGATCAAAGACCCGAAGCACAGTAGCCGCAGCATTTACATTGGCCATAGTAGGATCCTCCTCTGTACGTGTGATGACATGGGTTAAGAGTCTAATCACTCCTGTATAATGCGCTTCCATGTAAGCCCCTGAATACTGAGCATTGTAGAGGTATTTGTCTCCACTGAAATAGCCCGCAGTAGAAGATGTCTGCTGTACCATCGTTGAAGCGTACAGCATAGCAATCCTCGTGTTTTCATACTCCCCACCTATTGCTAGAGTAGCTCTAGAGAAAAGGTAGGACATATCGATATCTGTAGCAGCGTTTTGATCAATGTTGAGGTCCAAGAGCTCTGACTCACTACATGAGGCAAAGGTCAAGGTTCCTGCCATCAACATCACCGCCAGTTTATTTGAAATTTTCATAGTTCTGTGTTTCAATTAAAAGTTGGCTGATAAATTAAACCCAAAGCTTCTATTCGTCGGTAACCCGAAGTATTCCAATCCTTGGGAGTTGCCATCCACAGCATAAGCTGACTCAGGGTCCACATTAGGAATATTCGACCATAGCAAAGCTAGGTTTCGTCCTACAAAAGAAAGCGACAGGCTATTGAAAGGTGTTTTGTTGGTCACTGTACTTGGGAAAGTATAGCCAAAAGAAAACTCCCTCAACTTGGCGAAAGAAGCATCATAAACGACATTTTCGGTCACCATCGCATAGCGCTGCCAGTACTGATCGATCAAGTATTCAGATGGATTATTCGGATTGGCTGGGATATTCCAAGTATTGGCTTCTCCATTGGCAGTCACACCGCTGACAGTCAGGCCTCCATCACGCCCTACTAAGGTTTCCTGATGCAAACCATTGTTATAAGCAAAGTAATTAGTACCTGACATCATATGACCTCCTTGTCTGATATCGATCAAGGCATAAAGTCTAAATCCTTTCCAAGTCAAGGTATTGCTCAATCCGGCAGAGATAGGATGTCTACCTTCGGCGATAGTTTCAAACCCCTGAGTAGTCACGGGGAATCCATTATCATCATATACCGGCTGACCGTCTACTTGCAGATGCTTGTATCCAGCGATCATTCCTAATGGATAACCCACAATATGTCTGATACTCTCACGCATCAATCGAGAATTACCCAAGTTAATAAACTCAATAGGCTCTCCGGCCGCATTGGTGCCTAAGCTCAATACTTCAGAGATATTATTGGCAAAATTGAAGGAAATATCCCATCTCACCGCTCTGGCGACTGGAGTCACATTCAATAGTAATTCTATCCCTCGGTTATTTAACTCCCCGATGTTGACCGTAGTCGATCCAAAACCTGAGGTAGCAGAAATACCAGTAGCAAGGATATCATTTCTAGTCGTTCTGTTGTAGTAGGCGAAATCCAATCCAACTCTATTGTCAAAGAATCTCAAATCTGCACCTATTTCGTACTCACTGGATCGATAAGGACCTAAATTTGAATTGGGAATAGAACCATTGTTGATTTGCCCTAAGTTAGCTCCTAAGTGACCTGCTCCGACCAATCCATAAGTCAAGTTCAAAGCATATGGATTAGGCGCACCGCCACCTGCTTCACCCCAAGAACCACGGATTTTCGCAAAAGTGATTACTTCAGGAAGTGTCACCATATCACTGATTACCGCACTCAAACCAACAGAAGGGTAGAATAACTTACTATTCTCAGGGGTAAGCGTAGAAAACTGATCTTGTCTTGCTGTAGCATTCAAAAAGATCATGTTTTTGTAACCAATATTGGCTGATCCAAAGTAGGAATTGATTCCCAATTCAGAGAAACCATAGGTGATAGAAGGGGCTCTTACATTGTTTACAGAACTGAAGAAAGGCACCACTAAATCATTTCCTCCACCTCTAAGGCTTTCAGAAGATCTTCTCATTCGGTTACCACCCAAGAAACCATCAATTTCGAAGTCACCAAAGGTTTTGTTAAATCCAATAAACAAATCGGCATTGTCTTCACGTATCGTACGCTGAGTCAAATTAAAATCACCTAGTGGCTTGTAAGCAGTACCATAAGGCTCAGAGGTGCGGTCCACTCTAGACTGAAAGTCAACACCTAATCTACCTTGGATATACAACCAATCCGTCAAGTCGTACTTCAATGAGGCGTTTCCTAAGAATCTATCAGTCTCATCCTCTCTTGAAAACTGATGAGCTGCCCAATAAGGGTTTGTCTGAAACACATTGGATTGATAGCGAAGCTCTGTTCCATCTTCCTTAGCACCCAGCTTATCAGTGGTACCTCGCATTACATCCAATGGCAAGTTTCCTGGTCTTACCAGCATTGCAAAATTGGCGTTTCCTGGAGAATCAGAGAGTCTTGGACGATTCTTTGCAAACTGATTAGAGTATTGACCAGACACACTTAAAGTGAATTTGCCCATTTTACCATTGATATTGGCATTGACTACTCTTCGCTTAAATCCTGCATTGGGCACAATGTCCTTATTGTCCAAATCAGAAAAAGAGAAGCGATAGTTTCCGTTTTCATTTCCTCCATCAAAAGCTACAGAGTTGTTCCAAGTGTAAGAAGTCTCAAAGAAATCGGATAATTCATCACCTGTGAAAGCATAAGGTCGCTGTACCCCGTCAAATTGAATGGAAGGTGCTCCGTCATAGGCAGCTCCCCAGCCGTTGTTGCCGGTATTGAGCGCTTCTTCTTGATTCAGCGGTCTTCTTCCATCGATACCAGGTCCAAACTGTCTTTGAAAGTTGGTTTGGTCCCATACGTTGTCAAAAGTAATGTTTGAATTAAATGAAACTCCAATACCTTGACGCTGAGCTCCACTCTTGGTGGTGATCAAGATGACCCCATTTGCCGCTCTTGCACCGTAAAGTGCCGCGGCAGCATTTCCTTTCAATACGGAAATATTTTCGATATCGTCAGGGTTGATGGAGTTCAAACCGTCACCGGAATCATTACCACCCCACATCCCTGCATTACCTAGGTTGCCGGATTCGATCGGAATACCATTGACTACATAAAGCGGCTGGTCATTACCTGTAAGCGAAGATCCTCCACGAATTACTACTCGGGTAGAACCTGCAGCACCTGTGGCCGGCGGAGTAACATTCACACCTGCCACTTTTCCAGAAAGTGCATTACCGAAGTTGATCGCTCTTGACTCGGTAAACTGCTCTCCACCTACTTGGGTCACGGAATAGCCTAGCGCTTTTTTGTCTCGCTCCATACCAAAAGCCGTCACCACGACCTCGCTAAGATCAGAAACATCCTCACCTAAGGCGATGTCGATAATAGATTGGTTGCCTACCGTGACTTCCTGGGCAGTGAACCCAATAAAAGAAAACACCAAAACAGAATTAGCATTGGCATTAATAGAATACTTTCCGTCCACGTCTGTGGTCGTACCCGTCTGGCTAGTTTTGTCCAGAACTGTCACTCCAGGTAGAGGCAAGCCATCTCCGGAGCTAGTGACGGTACCCGTCACTACTCGATTTTGGGCAAGTGCTTCGAAACTAAAAATTAGGATCAAAGAAATTCCCCATAAGAATGATAAAATTTTTCTCATAGTTGGAAATAAATGGTTTGAATTAAGTTGAATTGGAATTCCCGATTACCGGGCTACTTGTACTTTACAATCAGTCACTTCTTTTATTCATAAAATTTGGGTTTGTACACCATACGAAAACTTATACTTGGAAAAACACCGAAAAACCACTTCTAATTCTGGTTTTCAGACCTTATACACTATTCTATTTGGACAAAGCTATTGATTTGAAAAATCTTTCAAAAACAATTCTATGATTTTTTTACATGAAAACCATTTTCTTTTATAATTTTTTTTTAAAAGTGAGCTTATGGAGCTTATATTTTTTGATTTATGAAAAAATCTTCTTTAACATTTTTAACACTTAAACTCTCTTTGATTTAAAAAACAGCAAGCTTTCAATATACTTCTTAAAATTAAGCTGAAGATTTTATCCGATTGACCAATTATTTTTTTGTAGATAGAAAAAAACAAGCAAATTACTTTTAAATAATTCTGAATCCAGTCAAAAGGATTATCATCCGTTTAAACAAAAAAAGCCGCTCCTTTCGGGGCGGCTTTCCTTTTTAATGAGTTGATTTATCGAATAAACAACATCTCACGGTACTTGATCAATGGCCAAAGCTCATCATCCACCAAAAGCTCAAGCTTATCGACGGAGTAACGGATCTTATCGAAGAAGGCTTCTTTGACTTCTTTTTGATATCCTTTAGCACGCTTGATAATATCCTCTTCTTTGTTGAGTTTTTTACGGGCTTCGATCATCGCTGTGACTCCTGATTTCACTGCCTCGATATGTCGGGAGACATCCTTGATCGTCTCGATTGCTGCAGAATGATCCAAACCTAAACCTTTCAAGCCATTGGCATTCTCTATTAATTTATTTTGGTAAGAGATGGCTGTAGGGATGATATGATTGAGTGCCAAATCCCCCATCACTCGACTTTCTATCTGAACTTTTTTGATAAAGTCTTCCAGCATGATCTCGTGACGTGCTGTCACTTCCAGCGGGTTCATGACCTTATGTCTCTCAAATAGAGCCTGAATATCTTTTCTCTCATACACATCCAATGCCTCTGGTGTGGCTTTTAGGTTGGAAAGACCACGCTTAGCAGCTTCCTTCTCCCATTCTTCAGAATACCCATCTCCCTCGAAGCGAATCTTCTTAGAATCTTTGATGTATTTTCTCAAGACATTGACGATGGCAATTTTCTTCTCTTTACCCCCGTTCATTTCCTTTTCAATGTCCTTGGCTAGTTGCTTTAAAGTCTCTGCCACAATCACATTCAAGGCGGTCATTGGACCTGCGACATTGGCATGTGAACCTACGGCGCGGAACTCAAATTTATTTCCGGTGAATGCAAAAGGAGAAGTACGGTTTCTATCGGTGTTATCCAAGATGATTTCAGGAATCTTAGAGATACCTAATTTCATATACATGTTATCTCCCTTCTCGATTTTGATGTTGCCGTTTTTCTCCAGCTCATCCAAAACCTCCGTAAGTGTGGCACCCAAGAATACGGAAATAATAGCAGGAGGCGCTTCATTGGCACCAAGTCTGAAATCATTACCTGCTGAAGCAATACTTGCTCTTAGTAAATCGGCATTGTCGTAAACAGACTTAACTGTGGCGACCAAGAAAGTCAGGAATTGTAAGTTTTCACGAGCAGAGTTGCTCGGCTGAAACAAGTTGACTCCCGTATCAGTAATCAATGACCAGTTGTTATGCTTTCCTGATCCATTCACTCCTGCAAAGGGCTTCTCGTGGAAAAGCACCTTGAGATCATGTTTCTCAGCCACCTTATCCATCACATCCATTAAGAGCTGATTGTGATCGGTGGCTTTATTGATTTCTTCGAAAACCGGTGCTACTTCAAACTGACCCGGAGCCACTTCATTGTGACGTGTAGAAACCGGAATACCCAATTTGAGGGCTTCAATTTCAAACTCCATCATGAAGTTTTTCACTCGGGTAGGGATAGACCCAAAATAGTGATCCTCCAATTGCTGACCTCTAGCTGGATTATGTCCAAAAACAGAACGACCTGCCATCACCAAGTCTGGTCGGGCAGCAAAAAGTGCCTTATCAATCACAAAATACTCCTGCTCCACTCCTAATGAAGCATTCACCTTGCGGACATTTCGGTCAAACAACTGACAGATTGGAAGCGCTGCATCATTGATGGCTTCCATCGATTTCAAAAGTGGAGTTTTGTAATCCAGTGCTTCTCCCGTGTAGGAAACAAATATAGTGGGAATACAGAGCGTCTTTTCAAAAACAAATATCGGTGAAGAAGGATCCCAAGCGGTGTAGCCTCTCGCCTCAAAAGTGGAGCGAATTCCACCATTTGGGAAAGAAGATGCATCAGGCTCTTGCTGAACTAATGCAGAACCTTTGAATTTTTCCAAACCAGCATGTGCATCAAAAAAGGAATCATGCTTCTCCGCTGTAGATCCAGTCAAAGGCTGAAACCAGTGTGTATAATGGGTTACTCCTTTAGACAAGGCCCAAGTCTTCACTGCTGAAGCAACTTCTTCGGCGGTTGATGGATCTATTTTGGTTCCTTTGTCAATCGCTTCCATCACCTTCTTAAATACCGAAGGAGCCAATGAATGCTTCATCTGATCTACACCGAACACATTGGTTCCGAAGAAATCTGAAATTTTTGGAGATGGAGGAGTGACCTGCACTCGCTGTCTTCCCTGTACCATGGACAGGGCCATTTGTCTTAGTGTTGCCATTTTCTACAATATGTGGTTTGATAATACCCCTGCAAAAATAAAAAAATACTTGTCTTATTTAGCATTTGATTGATTTTTAAGCCTGTTTTCTAAAAAATTTACACTTTTTTCAAAAAAATACGCTCAATTTCCACCCAAACCATGAAAATAGAGAGACTTTATACCTGAAAATTAGAAAAATTGAAAAGAATCGGAGAATGCTTACCTTTGCCTGCTCAAAATCAGGAGGGAATTTGTGAAAAAAGTAGCCTTTTATACACTGGGATGTAAGCTGAATTTCTCTGAAACGTCCACTATCAGCCGGCAATTTGAAGAACGGGGCTTTCAGAAAGTGGATTTTCAGGAAAATCCCGACATTTTTATCATCAATACCTGCTCGGTGACCGAGAATGCAGATAAAAAGTGTAAAAAGATCGTCAAAGAGGCTAAAAAGATCTCCCCCAATTCCTATGTGGCTATTATCGGCTGCTATGCACAGCTTAAGCCTGTAGAAATCTCAGAAATCAAAGGAGTGGATGCTGTACTCGGCGCTGCAGAAAAATTTAGACTTCATGAGTTGCTCGGTGACTTTGCCAAAGAGCAAGAAGCCAAGGTGCTCGCAAGCGAAATCACCGAAGCCAAGTCGTTCAATAATGCCTATTCAATCAATGATCGCACCCGTACTTTTCTGAAGGTTCAGGATGGCTGCAATTATGGTTGTGCCTTCTGCACCATCCCTCTGGCTAGAGGAAAAAGCCGGAGTAATACCATCGCTTCCGTATTGGATTCTGCGAGAGAAATCGCCCTAACCGATGTCAAAGAGGTCGTACTAACAGGTGTCAATATCGGTGATTTTGGAATAGTGGATGGGAAGCGAAATGAACGCTTTGCCGATTTGGTGTTTGCCCTTGATGAAGTAGAAGGTATTGATAGATTTCGTATTTCTTCCATCGAACCCAATCTCCTGACTAATGAAATCATTGCTTTTGCAGCTACATCCAAGCGCTTTGTACCTCATTTTCATGTGCCGCTGCAGTCCGGGTCTAATACCATCCTGAGAAAGATGGGGCGCCGCTACCTACGCGAACTTTACGAAGACCGAGTCAGCAAAATCAAAACCCTGATGCCTCAAGCTTGCATCGGCGTAGATGTGATCGTGGGATTTCCCGGAGAGACGGATGAGTTGTTTTTAGAAACGTATAATTTCCTCAACGAACTGGATATCTCCTATCTGCATGTATTCACCTATTCGGAGCGTGCGAATACCCGTGCCGTAGAAATGGAAGGAGTAGTTCCTATGAAAAAACGTAACGAGCGATCTAAAATGCTCAGGATTTTATCAGAGAAAAAACGCCGCAAGTTTTATGAGGAAAATCTAGGCAAAACCTTTACCGTACTTTTTGAAGAGGATGTGGTAGATGGAAAAATGCATGGCTTCACCGAAAACTACATTCGCGTAGCCGCCAAATACGACCCTATGCTAATTAACGAAACCAAATTGGTAACCTTGGACCGAATCAATGAAGCTGGAAATGTGGAAGTACTGGAGCCGGAGATGGTTTTTGAAAGGCATGAATTTTAGGACCAATTTGCCGGATTTCCAGCAGTGGGGAATATACCTAAAACTGCAACTCTCCTTTCTTCTATGACAAAATGAATGGAAACTGGAAATTTGGTCAAGAAAGCGAATCTAAACTTCTTATAATGAACCTGGTATGAATGTGGAAAATTTTTAACTTGATTTATCTTGCTATAAAAATCCTCTAAAAATTTATCTCCAAGCCCCAGCATTTTACCATCATACCACTCAAAAATCTCCCTCAGGTCAATTTCAGCCTCAGGCTTAAGTAAAACCTGATGGTTCATTTAACTTACTTTTTAAAACTCGCTTTTACTTCATCCAATGATTTTCCTTCGTTTGGATTTTTTATATGACGCTCATATCGAATTTCTAGTTTTTTCAATTGCTCCCTGGGAAGATCGCTAAGCTGATCTTTGGGTAACAAAATCGAATAAACGAGTTTCAAGAGCTCCTCATCAGCACCATCTATCAATTGGTGCAATTCTTTTTGAATTACTGCCTTATCCATACACAAATAAAACTACAAATATTCTCTTAAATTCCAGCATAATATTTTTTTCATAAAATACTTAGATTGCTTCGAACTCGATTCGAAAGTCAAGTCTCCTACTTTCCACCAAGAGTTGGCAGTACCAGTTGCTAGTGGTTCAAAATAGCCTCGTCTTCTCTCGGTTTCCATTCGTCTTGTTTTATTGCGGGGAGAGGAAAATACGGAAATGGACTATACTACGTTGGAAGCACCTCTAATTTAAAGAAGCGAATAGAACAGCACCAACTAGGCGAAGGCGCAAATTTTACACGTAAGAACCTTCCAGTAAGACTAGTCTATTTTAAACTTTTGACCGAAATGATGATGCCTTCAATAGAAAAAAACAAGTTCAAAAATGGTCAAGGGCTAAAAAAGAAGCTTTGATAAATAGAGATTTTAAAACTTTAAAAGAACTCAGTCAGGGTAAAACCTAGTTTTACTCACCTCGACTTCGCTCGGTGACCACTGCAGATTTAATCAATTGGGGAGGGGAAAGAAAGCGGCTTCGTCACTTTCTTTCCCCTCCCCAAACTCTTAAACAAAATCATGGTGGCCGAGCGAAGCCGAGGCCTAATCGTTTTACTTCAAACTTTTTCCTAATTATTAAAATAGGCGAAACTTTTTAACTCATACTTTCAATCCTGTTATTTTTTCCTAATTTCATCTCAATCAAATTTTGACTTTTTGTGAGCAAAAACACCTTAGCATTAATCAGTGATGAGCCTTGGCTGCAAGATTTTGCCCCTGCCATCCAAAAACGTTTTGAAGACTATCAAGCTACACTCCATCAGATCAATGAATCCATGGGGAGTATCTTGGAGTTTGCTAATTTTCATGATTATTATGGAGTGCATTTCGAACCGGTACGAAAGGGTTGGATCTATCGAGAGTGGGCTCCTGCCGCCCGGCAACTCTTTTTGATGGGGGATTTCAACTGGTGGGACAGGGAATCTCACTCCATGCGACAAAATCACCGGGGTGATTGGGAGATTTTCTTGCCCTATGAACAATACAAAGACACCTTTACCCATCAAAGCCGAATCAAAGTTCGTGTCGTCGATGCCCAAGGCCGTGACCTAGACCGGATCCCGGCCTATATCCGCAGGGTAGTGCAAGACGAAGAAACCCACGACTTCACCGGGCAACTTTGGTTTCCGCAGGAAAAATTCAACTGGTCTGATGAGAATTTTTCCTTAGAAAAAGTCGCCCAAATGCCCCTGATTTATGAATGCCATGTGGGTATGGCACAGGAAAAACAGGGAGTAGGGACCTACAAGGAGTTTGAAGAGCTCATTCTTCCGAGAATCAAAAAGGGGGGCTACAATGCCATTCAGCTTATGGCGGTCATGGAGCATCCTTACTACGGCTCCTTCGGCTACCATGTCTCTAATTTCTTTGCTCCATCTTCTCGATTTGGCACTCCCGAGGAACTCAAATCCCTGATCAATACCGCCCACCAAATGGGAATCGCAGTGATCATGGACATCGTACATTCCCATGCGGTCAAAAACGTAAATGAAGGCCTCAACGAATTTGACGGCACGGATCATCAATATTTCCATCCCGGAGATCGGGGCTATCACGAAGGCTGGGACTCTAAACTTTTCGATTATGGTAAATGGGAAGTACAGCAGTTTCTCCTATCCAATATCCGCTATTGGCTGGAGGAGTTTCATTTTGACGGCTTTCGGTTTGACGGTGCTACCTCCATGCTCTATCATCATCACGGTAATGTCTCCTTCGATTCGGTCGATAAATACTTTGACGAAGGCGTAGATGATGCAGCCCTTCGCTACTTTCAACTGGCCAATACACTTATTCATCAGCTCAAGCCCCATGCGATCTCCATCGCAGAGGAAGTCAGCGGCATGCCGGGACTCAGCCGAAAAATCGAAGACGGAGGCATTGGTTTTGATTATCGCTTGGCTATGGGGATTCCCGACTTTTGGATCAAAACACTCAAGCATAAAACCGACGAACAGTGGGATCTTTTTGAGCTTTGGCATGAACTGAGCAACCGACCCCAAAAAGAGCGCTCTATCGCTTATGCTGAGAGTCATGATCAGGCACTGGTAGGAGACAAATCCTTGGCCTTTTGGCTGATGGACAAGGAAATGTACACCTCGATGTCTGTGCTGGAGCAAAACTTGGTGGTGGATCGCGGTATCGCACTACACAAAATGATCCGGATGATCACCATTTCTCTCGGAGGGGAAGGTTATCTAAACTTTATAGGAAATGAATTTGGCCATCCCGAATGGGTGGATTTTCCTCGCGAGGGGAATAACTGGAGCTATCAGTATGCAAGGAGGCAATGGTCGCTTGTCGATGCCGAGCATCTGCGCTACAGCCAACTCAATGCCTGGGATCAGGCGATGATCGCACTGATCAGCAAGCATCAAACCTTGCAAGCTCCACATGGTGAACAACTCTACCTAGAACCGGATAAGAAGATTCTAGCTTACGAGCGTGGCGGGTTGGTTTTTGTGTACTCCTTCCATCCTACCGAATCCTATTTTGGTTTTCCGATTCGAATGCCAGAGGCTGGCACCTATCAGCTAAACCTACATTCCGATCAACCCGAATTCGGGGGATTTAAGCGCTTGGATGCTAGCGTAAAATACCAAACCGACGAGAATCAGGAAGCCGCGCTTTATATCCCTAACCGAGTGGTGATGGTGATGGAGAAAATTAATTAAAGCTAAGAAAGGTGCATTCATCCCCCGTATTTGGTGGGTTGAATGGAAAAAAGGTACGTTAAAAAGTAAGTTACCAGCGAGTTAAAAAACCACATATGAAGAAAATTATTTCCCTTTTGCTATTAGTGGCAATTACATCCTGCACTCAAGGTCAGGAAGTCATTTTTAAGTCAAGGTTTTTACCTGAAAAAGAGTATTTTGCATCAAGCTCGACTGATTCAAAAAACATCCTGAATGTATCAGGTCCCGAAGAAAGAATATTGAAAATGAAGGAAAATGGGTTTGTTTTCCCTATTGAAAGCATTACTCAAACTCAAATTCAAACCGAAATGAAAAACGGGGAGAAACAAGATGATGAAAGCTTTTTATATACAATGCTTTATAAGTCCATAAATACAACAACTATACAAAATGGAAAAAAAGAAGAAAAAGAAAACCCAATGACAGGGTTGGTTGTGGAAGGAAAATACAAACCAGGTGGTCAAGTTGAAGTTTTGAATATAATAAGTGATAAAGTAAATGATGCTACAAAAAACATAATTAAATCCTCTCTAGAAACAGTCACGCAAAGTATTCCTTTTCCAGAAGAGCCAATGAAAATTGGCGACTCATTCAATCAGGTTATACCTATGACAATTCCTGTGGCAGATTTAGCAAGCGTTAATGTAATAATTTCGACTACTTATACTTTAGAAGAAATAAATAATGATTTTGCTTATTTTAACCTATATCAGGAAATTAAACTAAATATGGATCAAGAATCAGCAGAAATTACAGCAGACGGAAAAGGAACTGGAAAAGCCATTTATAATACCAAGTTCAACTTTGTGAAAGATTACGGTACTGATTTAGAAATGAAAATATCAGTCGGAGTAGAAGATTTGATTTTTACAAATGAATTGGTCACAAAAACAAGTCAAAAGGTAGAAATAAAATAAAACCCGCTGGTAACAGCACCTAAGAAAACATGGGGCGCCATGCCGTAAAAGAAAGGTTTGTTCCTCGAACTAACTATTATTCTAACAGACAAGTAATCGCTACGAAATGCCCCACGTTTCTTAGCCGCGGACCGTTACAGGCAAGCGTAGGACGACCGACAAATAGACAATTAACAACAAGATAAGATGGCAAATACACTTCTGACAAGAATAAGCAAACTTGAACAATATGATACGGTAAATAAAACCGTGCTTTGGGAAGATGCAACTGACAGCAGATGGAATAATGTTTACGGACAATTAATAATTAACGATAACGCCATTTTTATAGGTGTAGACAAATTGCTAATTGGAAAAGTTACAAAAATCAATGCAGGCCAAAGCATTTTATGTTCTAATATTCAAGAGGTCATTTGTTCAAACGACCAATTTTTACAACTTCACGAAATTTACCCCGAACTTATCTCGAGAGTAAAAGCCAACTTTCAACCATTTATTCATCCCCAACAAGTCAAAATTCAGCAACTAATAAATGATGCAAATGCAAAACGCTTTGTTAGCTACTATATTCTTTCAAGCGACAATAAATATGACGAGCTAAAATCAACTTTTAATGTAAATGACAGAATAGTTGTTGTAAATCCAAGCAACAAACTTGAAAACGTAAAATTGCATTCCTCTGCTGGTTTAACACCCTTCCCAGTTTCATCAAGTGTTACTATTAGCGTTCAGGGGCTAACCCTAAATGAAATCCTAGAAAAAAATAAAGCCATAAAAAGAAAAAGTGCTAAATCAAACAATGTCACAAGGATTCAGAACATTACAAAATCAATTAATGACACTGGTTTTTATAAATTTAATACCTTTTTTTCTTATTATGATGGCTTATTTAATAAAAGAGTGTATGGAGATGGTGCAACACCAAAGGATTCTATACTCAAAATTAATTTGAAAGCAGATGAAACTGTTTACAAAGTTTCAATGAGCGGTAAAGATATTGGTGAAAATGCTTTCAACTACTTTAATGATAAAAATCTTATCATAGTTCATAGCAATACAAAAGCCAAGGGAACTTCTTATCAAACACAAGGTGAAACCTTTTCAAAACAAATGAAAATTGGAGATTATTTCTATTTGTGCAGAGGAAATAGCAACCTTGAAGTTATTGGAAAAATAACAAGTGATGCAGAAGAGTGCGAATACGAAGATTTTGGTCAAGAAGGTTGGCTACAACGTTCTTATGAAATAACTGCAGATGCAGAAAATGAAAGTTCATATCAAGACGAAAAGAAATGGTGGACACCAAATGACAATTCTACTTGCATTGCAATTCCAAAACACGAAATAGATAATGCAAATAATAAAATATTCATTCCCTTTTTCAACTCTCAATTTGATTATGAAAAAGAACTTTCGACAGATACTAAAGAAAACAAATCAAATAATTCTATGTCATCAACTCTAAATCAAATTCTATTTGGTCCTCCAGGAACAGGGAAAACTTACAACACAATAAATAAATCTGTTGCTATAGCTAATCCTGATTTTGATTTAAATCAGGCTAGAACAGAAATCAAAAAGGAATTTGATAGACTTATGAAAGAGGGACTTATTGTATTTACCACCTTTCATCAAAGTATGAGTTATGAAGATTTTATTGAAGGAATAAAACCAATAGAACCTAAGATTGAAGGGCAACCAGTAATATATAAAGTCATTCCCGGTATTTTAAAAGAAATTTGCGAGCGAATTAAAAATACTGAGAAGCTTACGGCCAATAGCTTACCTACAGCAAATTCGATTTCAAATTTTGATGAATTATATTCTGCGTTTATTAAAAGACTAAAAGAAATTATTTCGGAGCTTGAAGAAAATGAAACTCATACTTTTGAATCGAGACGTTCAAGAGTAAAATTAATCAAGATTGAAGATGATAATAGTATTTTAACTACTGGTGAAACAGCTAATTCAACCGAAACTGTTACAAAAGATAAGTTAGAAAGGATTTACAAAAAATTTAGTAGCCCTGATGAAATTACAAACCTAGTAAAACAACTAAGAGAAGTTGGAACGGACATTGGTTGGACAACAAACTATTTTGCAGTCTTTAAGGCTTTAAAGGAGTTTGAAACTTCAATTAAAACAAACAAAAACAACGATATTAAAACAAAAAAGAAACAGAATTTTGTTTTAATAATTGATGAAATAAATAGAGGGAACGTTTCACAGATTTTTGGTGAATTAATTACCCTAGTAGAAGAAGATAAACGATTGGGGGCTGATGAAGCCTTAGAAGTTACATTGCCTTATAGCAAAGAAAAGTTTGGCGTTCCGCCAAATCTTTTCATAATAGGCACAATGAACACTGCTGACAGAAGCGTTGAAGCCTTAGATGCTGCATTAAGAAGACGGTTTAGCTTTGAAGAAATGCCACCAAAACCAATATTGATTGCAAATGAAGGGAAACTAAAAGCAGCCAGCGGTTTTTTAGACAATATTGAATTACCTCTTTTGTTAAATACAATCAACAAGAGAATTGAAAAACTACTTGACAAAGACCATCAAATCGGCCATAGTTATTTTATGTCTGTAAAAAATTTTACAGACCTAAAATCTGCTTTTCAAAACAAGATAATTCCATTATTACAAGAATATTTCTTTGGTGATTATGGCAAAATAGGTCTAGTAATTGGAAAGGAATTCTTTCAAACTATCGAAAAAGATGATGAGAATATATTTGCCGACTTTGAAGATTATGATGCTTCAAGCTTTGCAGAAAGAACAATCTATAAAGTAAAAGACATTGATAATATGTCACAGGATTCATTTTATAAAGCCATCAATTCTTTAATGAAAAAGTGATTTCAACAAGTAAACATATTACCGTATTTGAGCATCAAGCCATTAAGTTGAATCAAGAAATTGATGGAGTTCTTTTTGATGAGACAAGGCTAAAAGCATTGCAATCATATTATGGCGAAAATGGAGTTCCATATTATAGCCTTATCCACAATGGAGTTCGTTTCAATGAGTATGTTGGTGTAATTCAAGTTGGCGAAACAATAATTGAAGTGTTACCAAAAGCTGACAACTCATTAAAAGGTTCAAATGAAAAAAAAAGATGGCGTGATATCTTAATAGATATGCTTTTTGCAGTTGGAATATTTGACATCCACTCTCCCAGTAATAGTTCATTGAAATTAAAATCAAACTCTATATTAGACCTATACTTTGAGTTGTTTATAAAAGAAGTGGAGTATCTTTTACACAACGGTCTTGTAAAACAATATCGTAAAAAGGAGGGTAACGTAACTGCGTTGAAAGGAAATATCCTGTTTGGGAAGCATATACAACAAAACATTACACATCAAGAAAGATTTTATTCCCGTTATTCCACATATGATGTCGAACATAATTTACACTCAATACTTTTTAAAACAATAAAACTACTGAAACAAATAAATACAAATGTAGAGCTACACAGTCGAATCGGAGCATTATTATTACATTTTCCAGAAATGCCTGAAATCAAAGTAAGTGAATCCACATTTGAGAAATTAGTCTTTAATAGAAAGACACAATCCTATAAAAAGGCGATTGATATTTCTAAATTATTACTTCTCAAATATCATCCAGATGTAAGTAAAGGACGAAATAATGTTTTGGCATTAATGTTTGATATGAATAAGCTTTGGGAGCAATTCGTTTTTATTAGTATTCGCAGACACAAAGAAAAACAGATAACAATAACAGCCCAAACATCTAAATATTTTTGGAAACCTGAAAGTGGTTATCGTTCAAAAATTAGACCTGACATTGTTGTAAATAAAGACAAAGCTGATTGTGTTGTCCTCGATACTAAATGGAAAAATTTAAACGGATATAATCCATCTCCAGACGACTTGAGGCAGATGTATGTCTATCACGAATACTACAACGCTAAACGAGTTGCGTTAATTTACCCTGGGACAAATACTTCAAAATCATCAGGGATATATTTAGACCCTATAACGAGTAAAGAAATTGACAAAGAGTGCAGTGTTATTTCTCTAAGTGTTGAGCCGAAAATTAGAGAATGGCAAAAAAACATATACGAAACCTTTAATAATTGGCTAACATTTGGTAACGATAATGTACAGAAAAACAAGAACGCCAGCCTGTAATCGTGTAGACGGCCCCGCCAGATTCCTCTGACGGGGAGCGCCTCACACTATTTATCCCGAGAATCGGGACCACCGTATCCCGATTCTCGGGACAGGCAGTACGGGTCTCCCCGAATCAAGTTCGGGGCAGGCTGTATACGGCGGTTCACTGGATTGTAGGTTGCGTTTTGAGGTAATAGGAAAACATCGATTCATACCCTTTTCTTCTTAGGCGGGACAGAGTAATAGTAGTGATGAGAATCGGGCTCTGAGCTACCGCCCATCCTCCTTTCCTACCTCCCCTACATGCCGGCTCCTCGCTAAAAATATCCACCGGATATTTTCTTTACGCTCAGCCCTTCCATGCAAAGGCATGATCAACGCCTAATCTGATAAGGTTTTTACGTTTCCGCTCAGGTTTCTTC
>NZ_FNAC01000048.1 GCF_900101705.1 Algoriphagus faecimaris
TCTTTACTGTGACTTTTTGACCATGGTCAATGGTCGACAAACAACCATGGATGGACTTGCTGGAAACATCCAGTCCTACAGAATATTTTAACATAGGATTGATGGTTTTTAAAACAGGATCCCCTCTAGATCTTTACTCATCGTTATGGAACATTGAAGGAGACCTTCATGCTTGGGTACTATTCAGATTCGAAGAGGAAAAAATAAAGGTGTGCTCCCTACACCGCAGTATCAGTTGGTCTGTACTTAGTTTGCAAATCAGGCTACACCTTTATTCTGTTTTTTGATTCAGTTTAAAGATATGAGGTACTCACCCTCATATTCTAATCAATTTGAAATTGGTTCATTTTGATTTTAACCTTGAATTATAAGCAAATTACAAATTTGTAGTTATAGTAAGGTGTAGATGCAATCTACACCTAGTCCCAACCATAATTCTACTCCTACGCTAGTTCTACACTCAGATGGAGATGCCAAGAAATATTCTATTCGAGCATTCGTGGCTAAGAAAGACAGCCGATAATTCACGAATTAGTTTTTTTACCTGCCCCTGTTCGTGTCTCCACGAACAGGCATAATTTGTTTGATAAAAAAAGTGGGCAAGGTGGCCTGTGAGACACAGACCACGGCGTAGAATTCAATTCGAGCATTCGTGGCTTTCAATTTTCTATTTGCTTAGCTGAAATATAATATCTTCATTCTCCGGAAACTTAGCGAGCAAGTCTTTTCTCTCTAAAAGTTCAAAATCCCGAAAATCAAAACCGGGAGCTACTGCACAAGATACTAGAGCATAACTGTCGGCTGCATCCACTGTACTTCCAAAAATCACTTTGGCAGGAACAAGCTGCTGTGGTAAACACTGTTTTCTACCAATCGGTCCTAGGGGGAGGCGCTGATGCCCTTTTTCACCGAGCAAGTGAACCGTCAGTGTGCTACCCTCATGCCAAAACCAATGCTCATCACTTTGGATGCGATGAAAATGGGAAACATCCTCCGATCGAAGTAGAAAGTAAATCACCGTCATCAGGCTTCGCTCCCCATTGGGTGTCATTACGGTCTCTTCGGACCGGTAGGTTTCTGCATAAAAGCCACCCTCAGGATGAGGCTTCATTTTTAATTCTTCGACCAATTGGGCGATTCGCTCTTGGGTAGTCATGCAGAATAGGCTTTTTGTAAAATCGATACAATCCGATCAGCGGTTTCCCCATCCCACAGGGGGATTCCCTGATATTGCTTCCACTCCCCAGCCATGATTTTTTCCAAATAAGGTTTAAGTTTGGCTGGATCAGTCCCTACCAATTCATTGGTCCCTAGGTGAATGGTTTCTGCCCTTTCGGTATTGTCCCTGAGGGTGATGCAAGGTACATTCATGACTGAGGCTTCCTCGGTAATTCCACCAGAATCTGTGATGACGGCTTTGGCATTTTTGACGAGATAATTAAATTCCAAATAGCCTAAAGGCTCACACATGTGGAGTCTCGGGTCTTGAATTCCCAGGGCCTGTAGATTTTTGGCAGTGCGAGGATGTACGGGGAAAACAATAGGCAAGTCACCTGTCCCATCTAATATCGCTTGAATCATGGCTTTTAACTTGTGCTCCTGATCTACGTTGGCAGGACGATGCATGGTCATCACGAAATAGTTTCCCGATTCTAATCGATCAAATAATTCACCTTCCGGCTGCTGGAATCGTGGCAAGTTGGCCAATAGGGTATCGATCATCGTATTGCCTACGAAATGGATTTTATCTTCAGAGAAGCCGCTTTTCCGGAGGTTTTCATTGGCAATTTCCGAAGTAGTAAAAAAGTGATCTGTGATCGAGTCGGTGACCATTCGATTGATCTCCTCAGGCATGGTCAAGTCGCCTGATCGAATTCCACCCTCTACATGTGCTACGTCGATGCAGAGTTTTTTTGCAGTGATGGAGCAGGCAAGAGTACTTGTCACATCCCCAACTACCAGAACCAAATCACAGGGATTTTCCATCAGTTCCTTTTCAAAAGCCACCATGATGGCGGCAGTTTGCTCGGCCTGTGTGCCTCCTCCTCCCCCTAGATTGGCGTGAGGCTCGGGTATATTAAGTTGCTCAAAAAAGTCTCCCGACATCTTTTTGTCATAATGCTGCCCGGTATGGACTAGGCGAAAGTGGAGATCGGGATGGGAGGATTGTTGTCTTTGGATCGCGTGAATGATGGGTGCGATTTTCATAAAATTTGGCCGCGCTCCGGCGACAATAGTAAAAGTCGGCATGATACTGGTTTATTTTCATTCAAAAATAAGCATTCAATTTTAGTACAAAGGATAAATTGACTGAAAATGCTCCATCTGATTTAATTGGTTTTTCGTTTATTTGTAAGTGATTATAAAGAGTGAAGCGTAGATGAATTTTAGAAGCAGTAAAGGAATAGGTACTCTATTCTTATTTTTCGGTTTGATGATTGGGTCAGTCTCTTGTACAGATACACTTGAATCCACAGTGATAGTATATGAAAATGATTTTTCTGATCTGAATTTGGCTGGTTTTGAAAATGGGAAGCTCTTTATTTTTCAAAATGATACTATAGCAGGTTTCTATCACAATGATTTGGTGGCTCTAAATCTCACTGATTTGCCTTCCCATAATGTGTTAAAAATTACAACCGAAATATTAATTCATGATACATGGGATGGCAATGCGGATGATGGTAAGGCTGGCCCGGACTATTGGTATTTTGGAGTAGATAATCAGGAGGTGTTTCGGACGACTTTTTCGAATTCACCCTGTGAGTCGACCTATTGTCTGTACCAATCTTATCCCAATGATTATATCAGACAAAATCGCCCAAAAACCGGTGCAATGCAGACCAATATGCCTGGATTATGCTTTTTTGGAGCTTTTCCCAATTATACCACTCGATACAGCATTTCCAAATTGGTTTCTCATCAGAATTCCAATGTTCGGATCTTTTGGAATAGTGAATTGAGAAACGAGGGCATTCCTGACCCCGTTTGTGATGAATCTTGGTCGATAGCAAAAGTGACGGTGGAGGCACTCGTTGTGAACTGATGATGAGAATGGATACCATACAAGCTAAGCTACTGGCAGTGATGCTCTTTTTGGGGCTTACTTTTCCGGTTTTAGGACAGACTATTCCCGTGGGGATGCCTTTTCTTGATGATTATTTACGAAGAGCGCAACTAATAGGAACTATAGACTCTACTTCTTCTTGGATGATTCGTCCGCTTTATCCTACTGAGGCTTTTGGGGTAAGGCATGGTTTTGATTTGGACAGCTCAGTAGTAGACATGGACCAAAGTAGATTTCACAGGACCGTTTCCATCGATTCCAATCAAAATCTCAAGCTTTTGCTGCTGCCCGCCACTTATCGGATGCAGTTTAACTCTAATTATGCTTTCGGAGTGAATGATGGCGTAATGATCCCCAATCGAGGGATGCAGCAGGTATTTAGTATAGGTGCTTATGTGGAGTTGGGGAGGTTTTCCCTGCAGTTTCAGCCCGAATTATTGCTAGCGCAAAACAAAGATTATATCGGCTTTCCCATAGAGCATCAGGCAACAGTACTTTTTTATTACGAGTACATGAACCGCATCGATATGCCGGAGCGATTTGGGGAGTCTAGTTTCAATAAGCTGTTTTTGGGACAATCGAGTTTGAGGTATAATTTTCAAGAATACTCGATAGGCATTTCTACAGAAAATCTCTGGTGGGGACCGGGCAGGAGAAATTCCCTTTTGCTGGGTAACAATGCTCCTGGTTTTCTTCACTTTACAGCGAATACACGAAAGCCTATACAGACTAAAATCGGCTCATTTGAAGGTCAATTTGTATCCGGCTTTCTTCAGTCTACAGATTTTCTTCCTCCTCACCCGGATTATTCCATTCAGCAGAATCCCGTTTACATACCCAAGCGAGAAAATGGGAACCGCTACTTATCCGGTCTGGTATTGACCTATCAGCCGAAGTGGGTTCCCGGTTTGTTTTTGGGCTATGGATCGACGAGTCAAGTATACCGAGACGAAATTTCGGATTTTGCCGATCTATTACCGGTATTCAATGGCCGTAAAGGTCCTGAAAATGTGCATGACCCCATCCGTGATAAAAGGCAGCAGTTTAGTTCAGGGTTTTTTCGTTGGCTGAGTCAGGAGGGGCATTTTGAATTTTATGGTGAATACGGCACCCGAGGTAATAGTCGGGTGTTGGAGGATTTTATGATTACCCCCGAGAAAGGAAGGGCATTTACCTTTGGCTTTTCTCATCTGATGCCTTTAAAAAAGCCTGGACGCTATTTTCAGATTAGTTCCGAAATGACTCAAAGTGGGCAGACCATTCGGGAGGAAATCCGGCAACTCAGAACTTGGTACATTCATGATCATATTCGGCATGGATATACGCATCAAGGGCAGGTATTGGGCATAGGTAATGGTCCCGCGAGTAATCAAATATTTGTGGAGTTTGCTTGGGTAGATCGAATGAATCGGATCGGTTTTCAATTTGAACGAATCGTCTACAACAATGATTTTTATTACTACCGCTACGAGGCTTCTAAGGACTTTCGAAATAAATATGTGGATCTAGTCCCTTCTTTGGTAGCGGATTGGCGGTTTGATAATATTTTGTTGAGTGGCAGATTTCAGTACGTCAATACCCTGAATTACAAATGGTTTTTGGAAAATCAGCCGGATCAATATTTTGTACCGGGATACGATAGAAAGAACTATGTGGCTCAGTTAAGTGTGAGTTATTTATTCAAATAAGATATGAAAGCAGAAAAAGATAAAGTAGTGGCCATAAGTTATAGGCTTCGAGTGAGTGATGGGGAAAATGAGCCGGTTGCTTTTGAAGAAGTACTCGCTGATAAGCCTCACTATTTTTTGATGGGATATGAGAATATTCTCCCAAAACTCGAAGAGGTGATCGAAGGAAAAGCTGAAGGGGAGAGTTTTGAGGTGATGATAGACTTCGAAAATGCCTATGGAGATTACGATGAGTTTAAGGTAACTATCATTCCGAAGGCTAATTTTAAGGAAGAGGGAAAGAAAAACAAAGAACTACTGAAGGTAGGAAAAGTGATCCCCATGCAAGACGATAAAGGCAATCAGATGCGCGGAGAAATCACCAAAGTTGATTATCGTGGGGTTCATATGGATTTTAATCATCCACTAGCTGGGTTTGATCTTTATTTTGAAGGGAAAATAGAGTCCATCCGGGAAGCTGAAGCCGAAGAGATAGCACACGGACACGTACATGGTCCGGGTGGCCATGCCCATTGATTTTTCCATAAAATTCAAATGCCCTGTCGCGTAGATAGGGCATTTGTCGTATAGGAGGCAGAGTGAAGCTTCTTTTACTTTGATTCGGAAAAAAACAGTGATATGATCAAAACCACCATTCTTCTCAAGCGATTGGCCCTGATAGGATTTTTTATCGCTTTTATGATTTGAGCTTATTTTTTTATTGGAATGAATTTGGTGAGGTGGGGTAATTGAACCAAATTCCGATCTCTGTCTGATGGACGGAGATTTTTATTTTTTTGCCTTTCGAGTCTGCAAAGGTTGGTTGAGTTGCTCAATTGCCAATTCTTTCAAACCTGAAATCCTATTGGCAGGGTAGAGCTCGTAGGCTTTTTGTAATTGCGTCACAGCCACATCATAGGATTGTTGATTGAAGTGGGCAATGGCATCATTATAATATTGTAGACCGGCAAGTTGCTGTAGGTCTACTTTCCTAAAAATGGAATTGTCGCTGTAGTCTATGGCAGGAGTTCCTAAACGCTGATTGAGAGAGAGGTTTACATTTTGTTGATTGCCTTGATAGTTGGAAAGGTATTTTTGTACTTCTGTAGGAGAAGTAATTAAGCCTCCTATCGGTAGGGTACTTTCTAAAATAATTTCTTTGCCATCGAGTTTTGTGATAATAAAAACATGGTAATCCGTCTCAATTATTTCAAAATCGAAACCATATTGCTCAAGTAGCATAGCAAGTGTAGCCGAACCACTTACACAATCATATTTTCCTGTCTCAAGCATTTGACTAAAAGTCGCATGCTGCTCATAGGTTTTAAAAAGATACTTATGACTTTTTTCAAAAATACTTCGGAGAAGCTTCATACTCACTCCTGATTTGTTGAATTTTTTTGTTGTAGTGGAGACTAATTTCTCCCAAGATGCTATGGGAGTGCCTTCCTCTCCATGTACCGCCAAAAACAAGTAATAGGGATTGGAAGATGCTACCCCCGTTTCCCAAAGTTGCTTTTCTTCTTGAGTCTCAAAAGTCAAATCGACATAGCCTTCCTGTGACCATGCTGTTAAGCAAAAGCTCAAAAGAAATACCGATAAAAAACCTAATCTTCTCACCTGTAAGTAAAGCCAATGTTATTAATGTTATCATAAAATTAACAATTTGTTAACATTAGAAAAAATTTTTTGGCAAAACTTAATATTCGGCATCGTAATAAATTACTGATGATGATAAGGTTCTCCCCTCAAAATGGTCATTGCTCGGTATAATTGTTCGATGAAAAAAGGGCGAATCATTTGGTGAGAGAAAGTCATTTTGGAAAGAGAGAGTTTCCCATTAGCCCTGTCGTATATGGCTTCTGAAAAACCGTAAGGCCCGCCTATTACAAAAATGAGCTGCTTCAGCCCCATGTTCATTTTTTTCTGTAAGAAGGTTGAAAATTCGACAGAGGAAAAACTTTTACCGCCCTCATCCAAAAGTATAAGGTCGTCCGTTGGGTTGATTTTTTTTAAGATTAGCTCGCCTTCTTTTTCTTTTTGAGTGCTTTCAGATAAGGATTTGGTGTTTTTTAAATCTGGAATCAGCTCCATTTCAAATTTGATATAAAAATTCAGCCGTTTTGAATACTCTTCCATCAGGCTCAAAATGGCTGAATGGTCGGTCTTTCCTATGGCAATCAGTTTGATGTTCATTGTCAAATTTAGTATTTGTTGTTCATTTTCGGTAGATCCTTGCAGGGTATCTGCTTAAACTAGATGGATGAAAAACCCTGTCTAAGAGTCAGAAGCTTAGTATTCGCTATTTTTGTTGAATAAAAGTGATAAATTTTTAAACAAAATGCAGAACTACCTGTTTTTCACATATAAACCAAAAAACTCTTAACTATCATGAAAAAATTAGGAAGTATCTTAATGATTGCAATGTTTTTCGTTGCATCTGCTTTTGCACCAAGAGCTGAGAAAGTACACGAAGTAGAAGCTGATATCGTTGATTTGGCTGTAAGTACTGAATTTTTGTCTACACTAGTAGCTGCTGTGAAAGCAGGTGATTTAGTAGATGTATTGAAAGGTGATGGTCCTTTTACTGTTTTTGCGCCAACCAATGATGCTTTCGCAAAATTGCCAGCTGGAACGGTTGAAAACCTATTAAAGCCTGAGAACAAAGATCAACTAGTTGCTGTATTAACTTACCATGTCGTAGCAGGAAAAATCATGTCTTCTGACTTGAAAGATGGTCAAAAGGCAGCTACTGTGCAGGGTGGAGAAATTACAGTAACCTTGAAAGATGGTAAAGCAATGATTAACAATGCTACTGTTACCACAGCGGATATCGAAGCGGACAATGGAGTAGTACATGTGATCGATACAGTTATTTTACCAACAATGTAATTTCGATTAAACTAAAAAAAGGCTTTCGGATGAATTCGAAAGCCTTTTTTTATGTCTTGAAAATAATAGTTACTTCAAGAGCTCCTTCCTTTTAAGGATAGTTTCTACAAATTTTCTATCGTTATCAGAATTGAATATTCTAAAGGGAAGATGGATAAATTGTGCCTTTGACATGTAAAGAATAAAAGCATCTTTGCTAAGCTCGGCCTTCTTGATCATGTTCCACTGTATAGGCATTCCTTGCTTAGTGTTGATTTTCATGAGAATCTGCCTTGAGTCTATCTCATAAGCCATCTTGTCAAAGATTACCTTGTTTTGCTCCATCTGAGTCACTCCGGTGAACTGTATAGCCCAGAATAGGACATAGAGCCCGTAAGCGATTAAGGCTCCTATGATCCACCAAATAGATGCAATCCAAAAGTAACCACAAGCAATGGCTACGGCGATCAATATGACCCACCATTGTTCTTTGAGGACAGTGGCAAGTCCCATCTTAATGTAGGTTCCGGTGGGAAGTTGGTATTTCTTGGTTTTTACAATCATCACTTTACTTTTTCAGAGCGCAAATATCCATCTATCCAAGGGATAAAACAAGCTTAGAAAAATCATAGATTGTGAAGAGAATGGAAAACAATTCGGCTAAGTGATTGATTTAAAAAGTGTATTGCCTTATATTTTATAAAATTTTTGAGTATGAGCAGTTTAATGATTAATCTTTTTTTGGCGGGGTTTGCTTATGTGATCGTCATCTACTTTGTAGCGATGATGACTAAAAATGCGCTGAAAAAAGATAGACCTGATAATGATGACGGGGACGGCGGTGTAGAAAATCAAAAACCACCCAAAATTGATCTACCACCAGGAGTGGTTTGGCCCTCTGACAGTCCCGCTCGAAAGCCCACTGCTGAACCAGTAGAGGCTTAACGGCATTTGTCACAAATACCTTGTACCAAAAGGCTCATTTCCCTTTTTTCGAAACCATCGGGTAGTTTTACTGCTGGTAAGCTGATTGTTTCCAAGCAGGTAGTTTCTCCGCAAGTTTCACATTTGAAATGCACATGCTCGTGATCGTGATCATGCACCCCTTCATGTGAACAGAGCGCATATTTGGTAGCACCGCTGTCATCTAAGACTTTGTGGATGATGTCCCGTTCTAAAAAAGTATTCAAGGTTCTGTAAATGGTGACTCTGTCAAATTGATTATTGAGGCGATCTTCCAAATCACTGTGGGCCAAGGCTACCTGCTTGTTGAGGAACTCCTGCATTATCTCAATTCTACAATCTGTAATGCGAAGCTTATGAGATTTTAGTATATGAAGTGGTGTAGTCATGTCAAAGTATGAACACAAATTTAGACAATTCAGTTTTCACAAAAAAAGGCGCCCAACTCGGACGCCTTTTGTTTGATCTGAAAATTAATCAGAATTATTTAGGATCAAGAATCATATCGATTCGCTCAACCAAATCTTCTAGGTGAAGCTTAGACATACGATCTGAAGTACGACCGATAGCCGCTCTAATTTGTCTTTGCAAGGTTTTCAATTCTCCTCTTGCGATAGGTCTGATGTCTGATTGGGAAGCATTGATCTGTGGACCGGCGAATCTTCTAAATGCAGCAGGCAAACTTGGTTCATCACCAGTTAGCATGAGCTCCAGTCGCTCAATATGAGCTCTCTGAAGAGATCTACGGTGCACATCTATCGTACGGCCTCCAGCCAATTCACCCCAGATACCACTTCTTAAGTCGTCAAATAATTCAGTGATCGAGTAAGCATCGGCCCCGTTGATCGCTTCATTTTCGATGACTCTTCCTAATCTACCCCACTCAAGGATTCCATTCAAGGTGCCTACTTGTAGGACTCTGATTCTCTCTAAAGCACCAAAGTCACCTGTACGAGCAATGATATCATCATCCATAAGCCACTCAGGAGTAGCGAAAAGATTCTGATTTAAGAAAGTCACAGCAGATTTTTGAAGCTCTTTTGGATTATGTGTGTAGACTGCTTCGTCCTGACCGGATGCTTTGTACACTTCCATCACACCACCTACGTGAGTACGAACGTGACCCATGTATCTGTTAAACTGTCCTAAGACCTGTCCGTACATTTCTTCTAAATCGCTGAAGTCTTTGAACGGTTTGTCTTCTTCCGCAGTCCACTCCATAAGGTTAGGCATGATTCGCTTCAAATTGGCAATACCGTATTCGGAAGCCTTCATGGAGTTGTCACCCAAATCTTCGCTTTGAGTCGTAGGATCGTAGGAGTTGCCTTGACGACCATATCTGTACACAGGATCACCTTGTTTTTCTAGGATCCACTGGTTTAGTGTAGCCTGCTCTTCTTCTGGAGTGCTTGCATCTAGGATAGGGCGATAACCCCATGAGACGGCATATTTGTCATAAGGCCCTACATCTGGCATTAAACTTACACCCTCGTCTTCCGGCTGCGCGACATAATTAAATCTCGCGTAATCCATGATAGAAGGAGCTGTTCCCATTTCTTTGGTAAAGGCTGCATCTCTTAGCTTCTCTACGGGATAGGCATGAGAAGAAGCAAAGTTGTGAGGAAGACCTAAAGTGTGTCCTACTTCGTGAGCAGAAACAAATCGGATCAAACGACCCATTACTTCGTCCTTAAACTTTACGCTTCTAGCATCAGGGTTTACCGCTGCAGTTTGGATGAAATACCAGTTTCTAAGTAAGTTCATCACATTATGATACCACCCGATATCTGATTCTAGGATTTCACCTGATCTCGGATCAGAGACATGAGGTCCATAGGCATTTTGAATGTCTGATGCGAAGTATCTGATGACAGAATAGCGAGCATCTTCAGGACTCCAAGTTGGATCTTCTTCTGGACTAGGAGCTTCTTTGGCAATGATAGCATTTTTGAATCCAGCAGCTTCAAAAGCAGCCTGCCAGTCTTCTACGCCTTGCTTTAGGAAAGGAACCCACTGCTTTGGTGTAGCCGGGTCAATGTAGTAAACGATTGGTTTTTTAGGCTCTACAAGTTCCCCTCTTTTAAACTTCTCGATATCCTCGTCTTTCACTTCAAGTCTCCATCTGTCCAAATAGCGACGGGATTCTGCTTTCTGAGCATCTGCGCCGTAATCTACATAAGATCTGCTAAACCATCCCACACGTTGATCAGCTAGTCGCTGCATCATTGGTTCTTTAGGCAATAGAAGCATGGAAGAGTTCATTTCCAAAGTAATCAGTCCGGTAGAACTGTTGGAAGGGGGAGCTTGAGCCGCATAGGTCATCACATATCTTGCTTCGATATTGATCGGATAGGTGTGAATATGCTCAATATAGGAACGATCCGTATCCAGTCGCTGAACTCTGTATTGCGTTCTTCTATTTCGCTGAAGTCCCAGTGCAGGTACATCTTTGGCAAATAAATCTGTAGCCTCGATTACTGTCCCTGTGGAATCAGTAGGATTGGACTTTACGTCGAATCGCTGTAAAATAGGCTCCAAATTGGAGTTTTTTACAGCCATTGCGATAGGTAAAGAATCAGCAGCATAATTATCTACTGAAACTACTCTTAAGAGTACATTATCACCATTCTTCTCCCATCTCAGCATCAGGGTGTTGGTACGCTCTCCACCATAGCCTATTCCGTCTGCAGTTTTAGCGATCGTAGTGACCATCAGCATATCCCTTCCAAATAGTGAGTCAGGGATCTCGTAGAAGTATTTTTCTTCGATCTGATGAACTTTAAATAGACCATCTTTAGACTTGGCCTTGTTAGTAATCACCTCTTTGTAAGGCTTAGGGCCTTTGGCATTAGCGCCGTTTTGTGGTTTAGCTGGTGCGGTAGCAGCAGGGGTGTTTTTTGCGTCTTTTTTCTTTTTTCTTTGGGCAAAACTCTCCTCAGAATAGAACATCACGCTAAAAATCCCTACCATTAAGGTAAATCTCCTCAGAAATTTGGGTAGTGTGTTTTTCATGTGTAATCGTTTTATTTTGGAAATAAATTAACCTTCAAAATCTCGGATGAGTCACCTTTGAAACTTAATTTTTGATAGGCGGTTATTTGAACAAATTAAAGGCAATATTGTGCAAAGTAGAAAACGTGTTTTGGTTATTGGTGGAGGACTTGCAGGTCTTATTTCTTCCTGTGTTTTAGCCAAAAACGGTGTAGAAGTAGTCCTGTTTGAGAAAAAGCAGTACCCCTTTCATAGGGTTTGTGGTGAATATATCTCCAATGAAGTCATTGATTTTTTGACTCGTGAAGGTTTACTTCCTGCACATATTGATTTTCCTAAAATTGGTCAGTTTGAGTTTACTGATACCCATGGGAAAGGGAGTCGGACACCGCTGGACTTGGGAGGTTTTGGGCTCAGCAGATATGTACTTGATTATTGGCTGGTTCAAAAAGCCATGCAATTGGGTGTGACCTTACTGGAGCGATCCAATGTCATTGATGTCATTTATGATCAAACAGCAGATAAGTTCGAGCTAGAGCTAGCGGGAGGAGAGAAGTATTTGGGGGATTTTGTCATAGCTGCTCATGGCAAGCGCTCTAAGATTGACAAGGTACTTCATCGCCCTTTTATTGAAAAAAGAAGCCCCTACATTGGAGTGAAGTATCATATCAATTCCGACTTGGACCGCTCGGTGGTGGCACTTCACAATTTCGAGGGAGGCTACTGCGGAGTGAATGCCATAGAGGATCAAAAGTTTAACCTTTGCTATTTAGGCAGTCGTGAACAGTTGAGAAGCTATGGGTCTATAGATGAGATGGAAAAACATGTTTTGATGAAAAATCCGGCCTTGAATAGAATATTCAAGGAAAGTGAGTTTCTCTTTGATAAGCCTGAAGTAATCAATGAAATTAATTTTGAGCCTAAATTACCAGTGGAAAATCACCTTTTGATGGTTGGGGATGCAGCAGGTTTGATCACCCCACTTTGTGGAAATGGAATGGCCATGGCTATTCATGCGGGAAAAATCGCAGCGGAAGCAATTTTATCTCTACAAAGCAGAAAGGAAGTGGAAAAGTATTATACCCAAAACTGGAATCGTGAATTCAAAAGAAGGCTTCAAGTGGGGAGATGGACACAGCGCCTTTTTGGCTCGAAATTTTCCTCTACGATTGCCTATTACATTTTACAGAAAAGCCCTTTTTTGGCAAATCAAATTATCCGAAATACCCATGGAAAAACCTTTTAATAGGCTCCTAAAACTTGCATGATTTGGGTGTTTTCCAGAAAATAATAAATAAAGAACCCATTGAGCAAGACGGCAGAAATGGTGTTCATTCCCATTGCCCAAGAGTAATTTGCGTACTTTTCAGGATTTCTTTTGACAAAATAAAACCAAATCAAAAAGTATAAAACTACTGGCAACATGGAGGCTAAGTAAACCCAAAGGATATTTTCTTGATTCTTGCTGAGAAAAAACCAGGCGAATCCTGCCGCTGTTAGCAGAAAAAAGGATGCAGAAAAGCCAAAAGTCCCTATGATTCCCAGTTTTCTGCTTAAAGTCAAATCATTTCGTTTGGCATCCTCTTCATGCTGATAGACTTGGGTAAGTGGATAATTTGCCCAAAGCATTAAAGATGTGAGAAGGCCAGGAATCATCACATGACTTTTAAATAAAATATCCCAGCCAAAATCACTCAAACCCGCATAAGCCATCCCAAACGTGAAATAACCTTGGAAAAGTCCGGCAATCAACCAACTCAACCATGGATATTTTTTGATGCGCACCAGCGGATGGCTGTAGGCCATACTGACTAGGCCGTAGAGGGTCACCATACTCGCAAAGGCCAGGTTGATTTTGATCGATAAAACGATCGCAATCATGAAAAATACCAAAGAGAGCCAATACAGGTCCTTGGTCACTTTAGGAGGGTTTTTTATTCCACCAATGCTTTTCTCATCCTTGTCAAAATAGCTGTTGTATCCGTTGCTCGAGGGATAAAGAAAGAGATGTAGAATCATAAAAACCAGTAATAAGCGCTCCTCATTGAGGTTTGGGGTGAAAGCCAATGCAAAGAGAAAAACTGGAAGTAAAAACAGAGAAAAGGGAATCCGAAGGTGCTTTAGGCTGGAGCGGGTGATCATATTTTTGACAGAATGAATAAATAACCTTATGAAGGTAGCGTGGTTTACTTCCTAATCATCTAATTTAGAAATAATCCCTTAACTTGATCAAATGAATTCCAGCATAATTAGCATAGGCTTGGCCAATCCCGGTAAACCGATTCCACAGCAAGCCATTGCTGGGTTTATGAAGAAGGCACATGGTCTGGATGAGGTAGAGGGCCGAAAGCTAAATTTTCTCTATCGAAAATCGGGCATCGATTCCAGACACAGCGTGTTGGAGGATTTTGATAAAAGTCACCCTAAGGATTTTACATTTTTCCCTACAAGTGAAGATTTGGAGCCATTTCCCAGCACCAATGCGAGAATGAATGTTTTTGCAGAAGCAGCACCCAAGCTTGGGATAGAAGCAGTAAATGACTGTCTTGGCAAAGCGAATATCAAACCAGACGAAATCTCGCATTTGATTCTGGTTTCCTGTACAGGCATGACTGCTCCGGGAGTCGAACTGGTACTGATGCAGGAGTTGGGTTTGGCAGACTCGGTAGAGCGCTATTGTGTGCATTTTATGGGATGTTATGCGGCTTTTACGGGGCTAAAGCTTGCAGATAAAATTGTACGAGCTGATCCAGACTCCAAGGTCCTTTTGGTCAGTATCGAACTTTGCACCATTCACTTTCAGAAAGAATATGTCGAAGATCACATTTTAGCCAATTCACTTTTTGCGGATGGCGCTGCGGCTGCTTTGATCACAGGGGACAATCAGGGATTAAAAATCAGATCCTATCTCAGTCATCTCCTTCGTGGCGGGGCACAAGATATGGCTTGGTCCATCGGTGACTTTGGCTTTGAGATGCGCCTGAGTAAATACATTCCCTCCCTTCTTGAAAACGGTATTCATGATTTAAAACAGATTTTTGAGCAGTACTTTAACCTGTCAAAAGTCAAAAATTATGCGATTCATCCGGGTGGGAAACAGATTTTGAGCAAAGTGCAAGAATCATTTGGCTTGGATGAAGGGGTGAATAGTCATGCTTTGGAGGTATTGCGTAATTTTGGCAATATGTCCTCTGCCACTATTTTATTTGTACTTGCCAGAATGATGGAGGATCCTCAAATTGAGGGGGATATTTTAGCGATGGGCTTTGGTCCTGGTTTGACTTTGGAAACCTTGCTTTTGGAGAAATCATGAGTCTTTTTTCTCAGCGGAGTCAGCAAAAGGAATTGATGGATGATCTCGATTGCTCCGGAGAAGTCCTGGAGCAGACCCTCAAAGAGCTAAAAACTATCAATAAATGGCTTGGGGGAAATACTGTCACGACCAAGGGCTTGGCAAAAATTTTTAAATTGTATCCACAACCTAGCTATGATATAGCTGATGTAGGCTGCGGAGGAGGAGATATGATAAGAGTGATGGACGATTGGGCCATCAAATCAAAAAAGAATGTCAATTTCACCGGAATCGATGCCAATCGGAACATTATTGACCTTGCTTCAGTTAGGTTAGCTGATAAAGCTCCTATCCGTTGGCTTGTGCAGAATGTATTTTCGAAGGAGTTTATCGAAGGAAAAGTTGATGTTTTGACCTGCACGCTTTTTACTCACCATTTCACCGATGGGGAGTTAGTTGATCTTTTAACCGCATTTCGGCAAAAAGCACGGTTGGGAATTGTAATCAATGATCTGCATCGACATCCTTTGGCATACTACAGTATCAAATGGCTCACCAAGTTATTTAGCAATTCTAGGATGGTCCAAAATGATGCTCCTTTATCGGTTTTAAGGAGCTTCTCCCGAGCGGATTGGGAAAGAATTCTAGATGAAGCGAATATCAAGAATTATACGATTCGTTGGTTTTGGGCCTTTCGATGGCAGCTCGTCATCATTTTCTGAGAGACACCTTAATCTATCACAAATAAAAACATATTTACTATGGAAATTTCACCAGAAATGGCAGAAGCTTTAATTCAAGAAGCAATAGATCTAGCAGGTAAAATATTGCCCAGTTTGATCTATGCGATTCTTTTCTATGTTATTGGTAAATTTATTGTCAACAAACTCAGTTCTGGCTTTGCCAAATTGCTAAACAAGAGAGAGGATAATCCCTCATTGAATAACTTTTTGATCGGACTGGTCAAAGCGCTGTTGTTTGTCTCCTTGTTTATTGGAGTGGCCACGATTTTGGGTGTGCCGGTTACATCCTTCTTAGCTATTCTGGGTGCTGCTGGTTTGGCTATTGGTTTAGCATTGCAGGGTTCCCTTTCCAATTTCGCAGGAGGAGTATTGATACTTCTATTCAAACCCTTTAAAGTAAGTGATGTGATCGTAGCTCAAGGTCATACCGGGGTAGTTCAAAAAATAGATATTTTATATACCCATATGACGACTTTTGACAATAAAGAAATCATCATCCCAAATGGTGCTTTGGCTAACTCGGATGTCATCAATATGAGTACTCAACCGACAAGAAGAGCAGACTTTAATGTAGGAGTTGCCTACGGTACCAATATCAAAAAGGCGAGGGAAATCGTGCTTTCCATTTTTGAAAATGACGAACGGGCACTTAAGGATCCAGCTCCTGTGGTTTATCTTAATAACTTTGGAGACAGTTCACTGGACCTAGTCGTACGAGTCTGGGCAAATGCAAGTGATTTGTGGCCCATGTACTTTGATGGAATGGAAAAAATCAATGAGGAATTTGAGAAGAATGGTATTGAGATCCCTTTCCCGCAGAGGGTAGTTCATCAAGCTAAGTAGATTGATTCAATTTAGTAGATCCATAGAGGGGGCAATGCTCCCTCTTTTTTTACTTTAAAAATAAACGGTAAAATCCATCAAGGATTTTTTTTCGATAGCTGGGACATGACAATCTTCTGCGGCAAAACCTATTGGTAGAAGCAGAAATGGTTTTTCATGACTTGGTCTGTTAAGAATCTTAGACAAAAAATTCATAGGACTAGGGGTATGGGTCACAGTAACTAAACCTGCCTGATGAATAGCTGCAATCAAGAATCCACATGCAATCCCAACCGATTCATTGACGTAATAATGCTGGATTTTTTGCCCTTTTTCCACTCCGTAGGATTGCTTAAATACTACAATTAGAGCCGGAGCATCCTCGAGGAAAGGTTTTTGCCAATCGGTGCCCAAATGCTTCAAATCCTGAATCCATGTTGGAGACATGCGAGAGGAGTAATTCACCTTTTCCTCAGCTTCTGCAGCGACTCTGATTTGCTTTTTGATGGCTGGGTCAGTTACTATACAGAATGTCCAGGGCTGTTTATTGGCTCCAGAAGGCGCTGAGCCTGCAGTTTTGAGTAGGTTGGAAATTACCTTCTCTGGAATTGGGCGGGTACTAAATTCCCTTACAGTTCTTCTTTTGCTAAGGATTTCATAAAAAGAAGTTGACATTTCGATAGATTGAGCATCCGTAATCTGAGGCCTAGAATAACTGATATAAGGAAAGCCGTCAATTTCTTTACGTGTCATAGCAATTTGGTTAAGCAATAAAAAGTGGCTGGTTTTCGCCCCAGCCAATTTTGAATTTTAATCTACAGTGATGGTCTCACTTCCTCCGGGATAAGTGATTGTAACTGTACGGTCACATTCACCTGATCCAAAGTCCACCGTCACCGGGCTGTTTTCATAATTGAAAACCAAAGTTCCCGAGCTAGGAATCCAAACTCCTGATTCTACACAGGTTTGACTCACTTGGAGTCCTGTTTCTACTATTGAGGTATAATTTACTCCTGACCTTGCAGTTCCTTGGGCAGTGCCAGTGATGGTGATCTCGTAGCCTTGACTACCCAGTCTCACTTCACGAGACTGATTGGACGAATAGGTGGCAAACTGACCATCGGGCCAAGTGATTTTTCCATTTTCGACTTCTACGAGCAGATTTACTTCGCTGTTGAGTAGGTCGATTCCTCCATTGACAATAGATCGGGTTCCTTCGACTTTTAAACCGTCTACTTCATATCCTTCAAAAGTGGTAGTTACAGTAGCTCCTGGAAATAGAAAGTTTCCACTATACTCGAGGATTACTTTACCTTTTCTTTCCACTCCTGAGGAGCTGATGCAGCTTTCTCCAAAATTAATTTCAATCCGACGATTTTCTTGATCCACCATGATTACCACTCCCTCACAGATTTGATCATTTTGAGTCTGTTGTATTCTAGCGCCTAGTCCATTTTCCTCCAAAACAGTCAAGGTATAATTATCCAAATCCTCAAAGAGCCGATTGATCTGTAGATCATCATCTACCACAGTGAGGTCAGGTACTGTGAGTTCGGGCTCAGGATCAGATCCGCAGCTGAATAGGATAAAAGTTAGTAGACTGAGCGTCAGTAGTTGGTTTAATTTTTTCATTGGTTTTTAATAAAAGTGATGAATTAGTGACTGGATTTAACTTTTTTCTTTTGACTCTCAGAGGCACAGCCGATATTTTGAGTCAAGGAGACGGACTCTGGAAACAGACCCATTCCCTGAATGATTGGGGAATCACCTTCCCAAAGTTCCTCCGGTTCAAGTTTTTGTTTCTTTTTTTTCTTGGCCATGTTGAAGTAAATCTTTGATTTAAAGGTAGATTAAGAAAATATCAAATTCAACGCCAAGGTATAGAATTACATTACATCTTCTTCAATCCCTATATTTGAAGATGAATAAATTTAATTTTTCCGAAGAAAAGATAAGGGATCAATTACTTAGCATCAAGCGAAAGGCAGGAGGTTTTTCCTTATTGCGCTTAGCGCTTTTTTTAGCCATTATTGCGGCTGTAGTTTTATTTTTTTCTCAGTCAGGATGGTGGTTTTTTATTCTGATAGCCATAGGTGGAGGCTTTGTTTGGTCAGTCAGAGAGTTTAATTTTTTAAAGGATCAAGAAGCAGTGACTTTGGCCTTAGCCCAAATGAAAAAGGAAACCAAGTGGAGAGTGGATCGAAAACTGGATTCACTCGAGGAGGGCAAGGCCTATTTGGATAAAAACCATCCCTACAGTAATGATTTGGATTTATTTGGTGACCATTCTCTTTTTCAGCTCTTAAATCACTGTCATTCCATGGCTGGCTCCGACCTATTGGCCGAGGCGCTAAAAGCTCCCATTGAAATTGGGAAGAAATCAGCTCTTCGTGAGGCTGTGGATGAGCTTTCGCAGAAGCCCCTCTTTCTAAAAAGTATGGAAGCTGTAGGAAAGGCTTTTTATAACGATACTACAGCTAAAGCGGATTGGTCTGAGTGGTTGAAAGTAAAGGAAAAGCCAAAAAGTTATTTGTTGGCATTGGGAGGACTGGGGATATTGGGAGGAGTGTTCCTTTTGGTTTCTTTGTATTTAGGCTGGATACCCAGTGCAGTTTTAGGCCTTTGGATTTTGATAGGTATGGTTTTTCTAGCCTCAGTGTTTTCTTCTCTGAAAGAGGCGGCTGAGAAGATCCCCAATCGACAGACCTTAAAAACATTTATTCATTCGGTGAAATTGATCGAAGAGCAGGAGTTTGAGTCTTCTTTTTTGCGTGAGCAACAGGAAATCTTCAAAGAAAAAGCTGGTTTAGCTTCCCTTCATTTACTGGAGTTGGATCGCTTGGGGCTGTGGGTTCAGAATCGTCTTAACCTCATGTATCTCCCGATTAACTTGATTCTATGGACAGATCTCCTACTCTATGTGCGATGGGTCAAGTGGAAAAATAGATTTGGTGATAAGGTGGCGGCCTATCCGGAGAGACTGGCCTATTGGGAGATGTTAATTTCGCTTGGACTATTTCAGCATCAGCTGGGCACTCAAGGGGATGTGGAGATTGCTGCTGATCAAGTAGTAAAGGCTGAAGAATTGACCCACCCTCTTTTAGTGCCGGGAAAGGCAGTAGCCAACTCTTTTGAATTGGGTGGTGACAAACGAATCGTCTTGCTGACAGGTGCTAATATGAGCGGGAAAACTACTTTTATGCGTACGATTGGGATCAATCTAGTCTTAGCCAATTTAGGTCTGAGACCTTATGGAAAGCGCCTAGTCGTCGGGGAAATGGATCTATACACTAGTATGCGAAATGCTGATAATTTGGGGGAAAGTGTAAGTTCATTTTATGCAGAACTCAGCCGAATCAAGTCTCTAATTACTCGGTTGGAACAGGGAAAGCCTATCTTTTTCTTGCTAGATGAGATTCTTAAAGGCACTAATACTGAAGACAGAATAGCGGGTAGCGAGGCACTCATTCGACAGCTGATTCAGACAGAAGGATTGGGGATCATCAGTACCCATGATATTGAATTGTCAAGCTTAGAAAATCGATTGGGTCCGGTTACGAATAAGAGTTTTCACTCGGCGGTTTTTGATGATAAAATAGACTTTGATTATAAAATTAAAGAAGGTCCTTGCCCTAGCTTCAATGCACATAAACTTATGGAGCTCATGGGGATTAAGTTTGGGGGGAATAGTGGTTCTGCCTGATTATTGCTATATTATATGAAACTTTGTTTCACTTAAATTTAATTTTATGAACTCACTATTGTATTTTATCGCGGTAATTTTAGTTATCGGATGGATCTTGGGCTTTTTTGTGTACAGTGCGGGAGGATTGATCCATATTCTATTGGTCTTTGCAGTCGTAGCGCTACTGTTGAAACTAATAAAGAGAGCATAGGTAAAAGGTAAAGACCTTTTTGTCAAATTAACAATCTGCAGGATTATCTTGCAGATTGTTTTATTTTTGGGCCAATGGAAGCTTCAAAATCAAAAGTATTAGGAGTATTGGGTGGCGGTCAATTAGGCCGGATGCTCATACAGTCAGCGATCAATTATAATCAAGATATCTATATTTTGGATCCAGACCCTCAGGCCCCCTGTAGTGAGATTGCGCAGAAGTTTGTTTGTGGATCGTTAAAGGATTTTGATACCGTGTATGCTTTTGGTAAAGATTGTGATGTCATCACCGTAGAGATAGAGAGTGTCAATACAGAAGCATTGGAAAAATTGGAATCGGAAGGGAAGAAGGTTTTTCCTCAGCCTCATATAATCCGTCTGATTCAGGATAAGCGCGAACAAAAGCAATTTTATAAAAACTCGGGAATTCCCACGGCTGATTTTATACTTACTGCCAGCCAAGCGGAGGTGATGGCTCAGAGTGATTTTTTGCCGGCGGTAAATAAATTGGGAAAAGATGGCTATGATGGTAGGGGAGTGCAAGTGCTTCGAAATGAAGGAGACTTCGATAAAGCCTTTGATGCGCCGGGATTATTGGAGAAGTTGATCGATTTTGATCGGGAAATAGCCGTCATCGTAGCAAGAAATGAAAAAGGAGACCTCAAAATTTACCCATCGGTAGAGTGTGCTTTTCATCCTACTGCCAATTTGGTGGAGTTTCTTTTTGCTCCTGCAGAGATTAACAGCCAATTAGAAGAAAGGGCCCAAGAGATTGCCAAAGAGGTCATACTCAAATTAGACATGGTAGGTCTACTTGCGGTGGAAATGTTTGTGACCAAGGAAGGTGAGATACTCGTCAATGAAATAGCTCCGAGGCCTCACAATAGTGGACATCATACCATTGAAGCCAATTTTACTTCACAGTTTGAGCAGCATTTAAGAGCGGTGATGAATTGGCCTCTCGGAGACACAAGGCTTCGCTGTCCTGCGGCCATGATCAATTTGCTGGGTGAGGAAGGTTTTACCGGTGAGGCGATCGTAGAAGGGAAAGAAGAAGCCATGAGCGAGCAAGGTGTTTACATTCATCTCTATGGAAAGAAAATTACCAAACCTTTCCGCAAAATGGGCCATGTAACACTTCTCGATCAGAGCCTAGAGCAGCTAAAAGTCCGGGCAAATAGGATAAAAAATCTAATTAAAATCAAATCATGAGTAAGACAGCACAGGTAGGTATTATCATGGGAAGTCAATCCGATCTCCCAATTATGTCGGAGGCAGCTGAAATATTGGAGGAATTGGGTGTATCTTTTGAATTGACGGTAGTATCAGCCCACCGCACGCCCGATAGAATGGTAGATTATGCGCGATCTGCAAGAGAGCGCGGACTCAAGGTAATCATCGCCGGAGCCGGTGGAGCTGCACATCTGCCGGGTATGGTGGCTTCCATGACAAGCCTTCCCGTGATAGGTGTGCCGGTTAAGAGTTCTAATTCTATCGATGGCTGGGATAGTGTATTGTCTATTCTGCAAATGCCAGGAGGGATTCCAGTGGCAACGGTAGCTTTGAATGGAGGGAAAAATGCTGGGATTCTAGCAGCCTCTATGGTTGGGGCTTTTGATCAGGAAGTAGGACAAAGATTAGATGAATTTAAAAACTCACTTCGTCAAAAAGTAGAAGCATCTGCGGACGAACTCTCAGCTATAGGCTGGAGAGCTGCCTTATCAAAAAAAGCGAATTAATAAGTCATGAATTGGAAAAAGCCCATCAGATTCAAAATTAGCGGAGTACCATGGGAAATCCCATTGAATGTATTCCTGCTTCTGCTTTTCCTTACTATTCTATTGATGCTTGCGGGTGCCTATCTAGGCTTCCAGTTTGGTACTCAGACTAGCCCGTAAAGATTCCCCATCCATCATCTGTCCGATCCTTGGAATCGAATTCCTTGATCCAATCCAAAAAAAGCTTGCGGTACTCTTCGATAGCTTCTCGCAAAAGCTGAAGATGTTCTTCGGCATGGGTTTCTTCTAAAGCCAGTTGATAGGTGATGGAAAATAAACTTTTAGCGTGGATTTTTATCAGCATTGCCTTTTCCATTTTGATCACATAGTCTGAGCTGTTCTCTGCAGCTGAAAATTTGGCGGTCAAAGAGAGTGAGTCTTCTAGCATCAATGTGCCGTAAAGCTCTCGCCGGGCTTCATCTAGGCTCCCGACGAGAGCTTTGGTGAGCCCGACGATATCTCTTGCTTTTTTCATCAGTGGGTGCTTATAGACCCTTTCCTGATCTTTATGGTAGTCAAAACTCCCCTCTTCGTCGAAGTCGGGGTCCTCATCATCAAAATCATCCCACATGGTAAAAAAATTAAAGGCTATTACTTAAAAAGGTAAAACATCATCTTCGCTGTCCGAGTGGAAGGTGTCTACTTCGGGCATGGAGGTAGATTGAGAAGTATTACCACCAGAGCGCTCCACTCTATAAGCCTTGACCTCTGTATACCATCGACCATTGTATTCACGGCTTTCGACATCTATACTTAAGGTGACCTGCTCGCCTGCCTGTAGATTGAACTGGTCTATCTTATCCCCCCAAATTGCCACACAGACTTTTTTGGGATATTGACCGGGAGTCTCTAGGATAAACTCCTGCTTTCTCCAGGCATTGCCATTTCTTGAATTTCCACCTACTTCGGGTAGTTTTTGAATAATTTTACCGCTCAATTCCATTTTTTCATAAATTAATTTACATAACGAAGGTAAGCAAAGAGAAGCTAAAACTCCGAATTCAATTTAGATTTGCTTTTAGGGCCAAAGGAAAAATTGTCCGATTTGCATTCCCTTGTTTTTGGATCAATTATTTGACGACGAATAGTTTGCTCAAGGCCGATTTACCAAATATTATTTTTTTTCTAGGCTTTCCTTTTCGAATAAAAAAAAATGCTTGCTTTTTCTTTGTTTCCATTGAGTCAAAATGATACTTTTAAAACTGTTTCATAATCCTTCACACTAAAAAAATACTATGGCTTAGACTTTTACGTTGTTCATAAACCAAATCAAATGAGTAAGGGAATAGGTCCACGTGACAGCGAGTTGATAGCTCAGTATAGAAACGGCAGTGAAGCCGCCTTTGATCTTTTAGTAGATCGGTATAAGTCTAAAGTGTATACGACCATCTTTTTGATCGTCAAAGATCAAAGCTTGGCAGAAGACCTTCTTCAGGATGTCTTTGTCAAGGTGGTGAATACTCTGAATTCTGACAAATACAATGAGGAGGGGAAGTTTAAGCCTTGGTTGATGCGGATCGCGCATAACCTAGCCATCGATCATTTTAGGAAGTCCAAGCGATATCCGACCATAATGATGGAAGATGGTTCCAATATTTTCAATTCCCTGCAGTTTGCAGAAGAGAATATAGAGGATAGACAGGTGAGAGAAGAGGGGATTGAGCTCGTGAAGCGATTGATCGACGAATTGCCAGAAACTCAAAAACAAGTGCTCATCATGAGACACTACATGGATATGAGTTTTCAGGAGATTGCCGATCAGACCGGAGTGAGTATAAATACCGCCTTGGGAAGAATGCGATACGCGCTGATTCATCTGAGGAAAAAAATGAAACAACTAAATTTTGCCTATGATAAAACCATTTACCCCAAATGACCTGATACGATATATTTATCAGGAAATGCCTGAGGTAGAACAAGAACTCTTAATGCAGGCCTTGCACAGTGATCAACATCTGATGCAGGAATACTTGGAATTGCTGAGCGCCATAGAGTCATTGGATCAAATCCAACTTCAACCTTCAGATCAAGTAGTAAAGGCGATCAAGTCGAAAGCCAAATCTACGGGACTTCAGAAAGTCTAACTATTCGGTACCCCGCCTTTGCGGGGTTTTTTTATATATTTTCCCGAAGAAAAACAGAAGCCTGCTCAAGCAAATCTAGGTAAGTGACAGGGTCAAAGCCATGGCCTTGATCGGGTACGACAATGAATTGATGTGGTACCTGAAATTCGCCTAATTTTTCAGCCAACTCTTCACTTTGAGAAATAGGAACCACATTGTCCGCATCTCCATGAAAAATAATGCTCGGAATCGTAGTGGGTCCGACAAATGTGATAGGACTTGAACTTTGATATAGGTCAGGATTGCTATCGGGTGTACCCTCTAGTATTTCTGTCAATCCAGACTGGGTCAAAAAGTTGAAGTTATACAAGGTGCTTAGATTCGTCGGAGGAAAAAAAGCAATCACTGCTTGAATATTTCCTATACTTTGATGCTTGTAACCATGCAAAAGTGCTAAATGCCCTCCTGCACTTCCTCCTGAGAGTAAAATTTTGTCAGAAATATTCCAGCTTGCTAATTGGCTTAGAATTTCTTCTACTGCCAAAATCACATCCTCTTCCTGGGTTGGGAAGGAGTTTTCTTCAGAGATGAAATCATACAATCGATAATTGATCGATACAAATGCATATTCTGGAAAGAACTGCTCCATCAAAGGTTTGAATTCCAAGAACTCATCCTTACTTCCGTCTATCCAAGCACCGCCGTGAATATAGACCAATAGAGGGGTGTTTTCACGATCTCTTCCTGCCGGTAAGAATACATCGTAGGATTGCCGAGAATCGGGGCCGTACCTTTGGTCCAGCAGTTGCACTGCCTCTAGGGGTAAATTGGGATCATCTACCGAATCCGTGGTACAGGCAGAGAAGGAGATGAAAAGTAGGAGGTATAAAAGCTTGAGTTTGGAGTTCATTGGATTGGTTTTAATTGTAAAAGTGAGCTCGTAGATTTTTGTTGGACCGTTTGAAGCAGGGCCCTTCTCCCCGGAAAGTAATTAGGTGGTTTTATTTTAGTTTCAATTTAAAACCACTTGATTAAAGAGTTGAGGATCTGCTTGGTTTTTATCCCATAGGGAGGCCTCATCAGAGTTACGTTATTGATCCCGGTTCGTTGCTTAAGCACTCCTTTTTCATTACTGAAAGCCAGAAAACCGTGATGACCATGCGCCTTGCCTATCCCACTGTTGTTAACTCCGCCAAAGGGCAATTCATTGTGAAGAAAATGTAGGACGCAATCATTGATGACGGCATTTCCTGAGCTGCATGCTTTTAAAAGCATCTGTTGTTCCTCTTTGTTTTGATCAAAAATATAGAGCGCCAAGGGCTTGGGTTTGGAATTGATATAGGTAATGGCTTCCTCCAGTTCCTTAAAAGTCAGAATAGGCAAGATGGGGCCAAAGATTTCCTCCTCCGCGATTAGCATGGATTCCGAAATACCTGATATTAAGGTTGGCTCGATGTATCGATGGTGCTGATTGGTCTGACCACCGAATTCAATTTTTGCACCTTTTTCAGTGGCATCATCCAAGTACTTCTTAAGCCGCTGAAAATGTTTATCATTTATGATCCGCGCCAAATCAGGCGATTGCTCTATTCCTTTAAAGTTAGGATCATAATACTGTTGAATGGATATCTTAAGTTCGGAAATCAGGAGTTCTTTCTGCGACTCATGGACTAGTACATAGTCTGGAGCAACACAGGTTTGTCCGCAGTTGACTAGTTTTCCCCAAATGATTTTTTGTGCAGCGTCTTTAATATCGGCGGATGCAGTGACGATGGTAGGTGATTTACCACCGAGTTCTAGCGTCACAGAGCTAAGGTGCTCTGCTGCTTGTTTCATTATTATTTTTCCTATTTGAGGACTTCCCGTAAAGAAGATATGGTCAAAAGGAAGAGCAAGAAGGCTCTGTGCCACGGAAGCATCACCTCTAAATACGGCCACTTCCTCTGCGTCAAATAGCTCCGTAATCATGTCCTCTATCAATAAGGAGGTGGCAGGAGTCATTTCAGAAGGTTTGAGGATGACTGTACAACCTGCGGCCAAAGCAGAAATTAACGGACCGATTGCCAAAGTAAAAGGGTAATTCCAAGGAGAAATGATGAGTGTTCTTCCTTTGGGTTCTGCCTGGACATAGGCCGAAGTTCCAGTCATCGCAAGTGGAGTTTTGACTTTAGCGGGCTTCATCCAGGATTTAAGATGCTTTAGGGTATGGTTGATTTCTGAGGTGACAGGGAAAATTTCGCTGAGGTCAGTTTCAATTTCTGGTTTATTGAAATCCGCGGTGAGTGATTTCCTGATTTGATCTTGATGAGTTTTAATCCAATCTCTGATTTTGAGGATTCTATTTTTCCGCTCATCTAGGGTAGAGCTTCTCCATTTCTGCGAGGTTTCAAGCTGAGATTCAAAAATGCCCCAGGGGCTTTGCTGGATGTTGGTGGTTTGGTGTTCCATAAGCTTAAAGTACGGAGAAACGAAGAAAAGGTCTCAGTTAATATAAAGTGGTGTATTTCTAAATGTTTTTTTGATATAGATCAAACTTAGGTCATAAAGGGGTTAAAAGGTATGAAAAGAAAGCTTTTGTCTAAGCAATGAACAATAAGATTAAACAAAAAGACCTTTTGTAGGCATAAAAAATTATTTCGTACCAAAAAAATTGCATTACGTAAAAATATTTTTCGAATAAAGTTTGGATATGAAAAACATAAAAGTGTATTTTTATGGCAGAAATCTGTCTGTAAGATGAGAAACGAGCTCAAAAAAGCTCAAAAAAACAAGTCAGATATTGGTTCAGAAGTCAGAAAGTCAATTTTAGAATTGGGTAATGACTTGAAAATGAGAAAAGTAACGAAGAAAGTAACGAACTCGAAAAAATTTTAAATTCTATCAATATGGAGCAGATATCCAAATGCCGGCTCACCTGTCACCGAAATCTCAATTGGGATTTCTACGAGCAGCTGAAAAATTTGAGGTTGGTAAACAGCCTCAGGCTTTTTTTCTCAATTTTCCTAACTATAAATATACTTTCAAGCCTTTCGGCTTATAGTCAGGAGCCTATAGATTTCTCTACGAGTACGCCAGGTTGTCCGCAAAATAACGCCCTGGTTGCTCTTGTTGAATTTTTAGATCCCAACGGAGAAGATTTTGAAACAGAGTATAATATTGGAGATGATGTAGATGGAAAGATTTTCGCCACATTCGGTGGTAGCTCTGGAAATTTTTATTCAATATACGCACAATATGAGATTTGGGTAGATGATATCTTAGTCGAAACACGAGTTGAATGTGTTTCTCCTAGAATGAATGTTCCTCTTGGAGTGCCACAGGATATTGGAGACTTTACTTGGGAGTGGGGGAAGAAACTAGAAATTAAAAATGTGTATTTTGCTTGGCAGACTGGTAATGGATTCAATAGAGATTGTGATCCAGGAAATCTTCAATCCCAATGTTCGTTCACTCCTGAAGGATTTTTAGTTAGAACCCCTCTTGTTGTAGACTTTGATTTCACCACCAACTGTAATGATTTCACTGTTGATTTTGAAGATTTAACTACAGGTGGAAATGCTCCAGACGGTAACGACTCTGGGGATTACGTTTATTCTTGGACTTTTGAAAATGGTACTCCATCGACTTCTGATGTTGCCAATCCTCAAAATATTAATTTCGGTTCTGCAGGGGATTATGATGTGACCTTATCTGTCACTAGTGAGGGTATTACAAAGTCAGAAACAAAAACTATTACCCTTCTACCTGCTATTAGTTCCAACTTAATTAAAACTGAGGATTTAAATTGCGCGACAGGTACGGGAGGGGTACTTACTTTACTCCAGCCAACAGGTGGTGATGGAAATTACACCATAGATTGGTCTACCGATGTCCCAGGTCTTGAGCTTGAAGACAATATTTTGGTTCAATCGAATCTTCCAGTTGGAAATTATTTCGTAACAGTTTCCGATGGAAGAGGGTGTTCAAATAATTATTCAGGAAATATTTCTATTCAAGGCCAAGCACCTGCACCTACAGTAGAAGATCAGACAGTCTGTCAGACGGTTGGTTCTCTTTCATACGATGTGACTGCAAGCGAAGGTTTCGAGTTGATTTACTTTGCTACTGAAACTTCTGAAACACCAATCACACCTAGTGCTGTGGATACCAATGTTCCAGGCATTTATTCTGTTTGGGTGAGTCAAAGCAATGAGTTTGGTTGTGAGAGTGCTAGAGTAGAGGTGAGTATTACTGTGGTTAAACAACCTGCTCCACCTGTTTTGATCGTACCGGAACCTGATTGTGATGCTGAGACAGTTACAATTACATTTACTGAGGAGGAAGATGTTGAATATTCCTTAAATAGCGATTTTTCGAGCTTCATTGTTGACGGTAGTTTTACAGCTAATGTTGAAAGTAGTGGAACCGTCTATGCAAGAACAATAGGTTCTATTTGCGTAAGCAGCTCTGATTATGATGTTGAACCAGCTCCTGTCACTCCAGATGCTCCTGCATTGACTGTACCAGATCCTGAGTGTGACGCTGAGACAGTAACGATAACTTTCACTCCAGA